>CAYTWT010000371.1:0-3053 GCA_964442185.1 uncultured Acidobacteriota bacterium | reverse complement strand
ACCGGTTCCCCGCCCCGCGGAAGCAGGACGAAGTCGACCTCGTGCTGGGCCTTGTCTCGCCAGTAGTGGACGCCGAGCTCGCCGCCGTGAGCGTGGACCTCGTTGAGGAACAGGTGCTCGAGCAGGATGCCCTCGTCGTCGGATCGCAGCTCGCGCCACCCCCGGTAGCCGCAGACGAAGCCGGTGTCGAACCCGAAGACGCGGGGGGCGGCCACGATCTCCGCCGATCCCCCCTCGGAGTACGGGCGCACGACGTGGGCGACCGCGGTGGCCTCGAGCACCGCCAGGTAGTTCGCAACCGTGGTGCGGCTGATGGCGCAGTCGCGGGCAAAGCGCGACGCATCGAAGATGCCGCCGCTGCGGACGAGCACGAGCTCGAGCAGCCGTTGAAAGGCCGCCCTCTTCTCGAGGCGGAACAGCTCCAGGATGTCCTTGGCCCAGTACGCGTCCACCCATTCCTGGAAGTCGCGCTCCGGCAGCGCCGCCGCCAGGAAAAAAGGCGGCAGCCCGCCTCGCAGCATCCTGTGCCCGAGGTCCGGGCGGCCGAAAGCGATGAGATCGCGAACCACCATTGGGGGGAGGAACACGTCGGCCTTTCGCCCCGCCAGGGTGTCCCGGAAACGAGCGGACGCCCCGAGCGTCGACGAGCCGGTGGCCAGGACACGCGTCCCCGGAAAGTGGTCGGCTGCGATCTTCAGGATCTCCGAGGGATTCGGGAGCCGATGGATCTCGTCGAGGACGATGCGCGCTCCCCGGTTGTGCCTCAGGAAGCCCTCGGGGCTCTCGATCCGCCGCCTGACCCCGGGAAGCTCGCAGTCGAAGTAGCGAACCCGGTCCAGGGACTGGGCCAGCGTCGTCTTGCCCACGCGACGCACACCCCACAGCCAGACGACGGGCTTGCGGGTCCACGCCTCCTCGATCGTCTGCTTCCAGAACGGGCGCTCGCTCACGCCAACAGTATTGCATCTGGTACGACCAGATGCAATTCTGTACTACCGCGTGAGCATCACGATCACGGGGCCGCGACGATGCGAGCCAGGATCAGGCCGCCCGCGTCCCCAGGATCTCGCGCAGGTGCGCCTGGGCCGGCGCCGCCTTGAGCGAGGAGCGGCCAGGCCCAGGCAGGAAGTCGAGCGGCGCGCTCCTCAGCCATGGGCGCACTATACCGGAGCTGCTGCGTCGCGAGCCGCTGCCGTCGATCGAATACGCCAGGACCCCACATTCGGCGCGAAGAGTCCCCCCGCACAACCAGGCCAGGGAGAACGCGCTATCCTGACGTCGATGCAGGCCGATCCAGTGGTCAGGGTGCTCGAGGCGCTGGAGCGGGAGCAGGTCCGCTACGCCGTGTTCGGCGCCGTGGCTGTCAACATGCACGGCTTGCCCCGATTCACCGAGGACCTCGACATCTTCGTTGCTCCGGAGCGCGAGAACGTCGAGAGCTTGAAGCGCGCGCTTCGTTCCGTGTTCCCCGACCCGAGCATCGACGAGATCTCAGCGGACGACCTTCTGGGAGACTATCCCGCCGTCCAGTACGTTCCCCCCGAGGGGGCCTTCTACGTCGACATCCTCACGAGGCTGGGGGAGGCGTTCCGCTTCGAGGACCTCGAGACGCAACGCCTGCCGTTCGAGGGGCTGCTGGTGACGGTGGTGACCCCCCGGCAGCTCTACAGCATGAAGAAGGACACGATGCGCCCCAAGGACCGCATGGATGCCGAAGCGCTGCGACGCAAGTTCGGGCTCCAGGACGACTGATGGCGATTCGCAAGTTCCGAAGCGTCGAGGAGATGGACGGCTATCGCTGGTACGAGCCGGGCGACCCCGTTCTGTTCCGTGCCATCCGCCGCGTCTGGGAGCTAGGTTACCGGACCATCCGTCCGCACTTCCCGGCCGGCGTTCACAGGCACCGGAGTCTGGCCTCCAAGAACGCCCTTCAGGAATCCTGGGCCGATGCGAACTTCTCGGCCTATCAGAAGCGGCTCCGAGAGGAACTCGCCCGCCTGGAGGGTGGGGGCGCCTAGCCAGCGGTTTCATCCGGCCCCTTGTCGAGGCCGCGATTCTATCGGGGAAGCCGCCCGGAGTGGGCCGTCGTGAGGCGATTGGCGAGCGCCCGGGCCACGGCGTACGGAAGCGCTATCAGCATCGGGCCCACCACGAGCGCGGCGCCAGGGTATGAGGCGCCGAAGATCAGCCACTGGCACAGGGAATCGAGGAGCACGCCAAAGAGCACGACGTGCGCGATGCTCTGGTAGGCGCTGCGGAGGAGCTCGCCGCGGGTCTCACGCCGCAGCAGGAGCGCGTAGAGGTAGGGCGGCCTTCCCGCGCGGCCGTCCGACCGCCCGGCCGCGATGCCGAGAGCGATCGCGACCGCGGGCTGCAGGACGAAGCGAATGCGGCCCGGTCCGGTGAGGCGCCGCGGAAGGTCTTCCAGGAACTCGCGCGAAAAGAGGTAGAAGCCGCCTCGTTCCCAGGCGTCGCGCAGGGATCCGGGCACCGACAGCGCCAGCGCGAGGACCGTCAGGACGGCAAGCACGAGCGTCAGCCGTCGCTGCCCGGTGCCCACGCTCATTCCTGTCGCCCCTCCCGCCACAGGCCCAGCCCCTGGCGGTCCTGCTCGGGCGGGACCTGCCCCGTCAGGTCCTGCAGCAAGGCCCGCATGCGCCGCATGATCTGGATCGAGTTCGCGCCGCAGTACCGGATCTCGTCGAAGGCGAGGATCGCGGCGCAGCCTAGGTAGGTCACGGCCTTCACGAGAGCCACCTCCGACCTACGGTTTGGTGCAGCGCAGGGTGTGGTTCAGGTCGTACTGATACCCGCTGGCCTTCTGCTGGTAGACGAGCATATACCCGAGGTCGAAGATCCAGACAGCCGCGGCCCGCATTCGCGTCCCCCATGAGGTGGCAGCGAGCCGCGCTGCCGAAACGACCCGCAGGTCGCGGGCCTGGCTGTGGCCTGCAGACCGAAGGATGGATCGGGACCCAACGAAACGCCAGTAACAGGTCCGGGGCGCCAGGAAAGTGACATAGACTTGCGCGTTCCTTTGGAGGAACCGAACC
>CAYTWT010000370.1:0-10202 GCA_964442185.1 uncultured Acidobacteriota bacterium | reverse complement strand
GGCGATGCGTAGGTTCGGCGCGCTCCTCGTCCTCGCCCTCGCCGCCTGCGCCAAGCACCCCGCACCCGAGACGCAGCCGCCGCGCGCGCGCCATGTCGTGCTGGTCACGATCGACACGCTGCGAGCCGACCGCCTCGGCTGCTACGGAAGCCGCGACGTGGCGACACCCAACCTGGACCGGATGGCGGGCGAAGGCGCTCTGGCGCCGGAGGCGATGGTGCAAGTCGCCCTGACGCGGCCATCGCACATATCTCTGCTCACGGGCCTGCTGCCTTCGGAGCACGGCATCCGCGACAACGTCTCCCCGACGCTCCTGCCCAACGTCCCGACGCTGGCCGAGGCGATGAAGGCCGCGAGCTTCGAAACCGGGGCGTTCGTGTCCTCGATCGTGTTGTCGCGGCAGTCCGGCCTCAACCGTGGCTTCGACACCTACTCCGACAAGTTCGAGGGCGACGCCGACGACGCGCGTTTCCTCAATACGCTGCAGAAGCGGGGCGATGTGACGCTGGCGGAGGCGATCCCCTGGCTCGAGGCACACCACGCGGGGCGCACCTTCCTGTGGGTCCATCTCTACGATCCCCATGACCCGTACGAGCCGCCCGAGCCCTACGCCAGCCGCTACGCGGGGCGACCCTACGACGGGGAGGTGGCTTGGACCGACGAGCTGATCGGGCGCCTGGACGCGACCCTCGAGCGGCTGGGGATGCGGAAGGAGACGCTGCTGGTCGTGACCGCCGACCATGGCGAAGGTCTCGGGGACCACGCGGAATCCGCCCACGGCTTCTTCGTCTACCAGTCGACGCTTCGGGTGCCGCTACTGGTGCGTGGCCCGGGCGTCGTCGCCGGTGGTCGTCTTGGCGTCACGGCTCGCAGCATCGACGTCGTGCCGACGGTCTTGGACCTGATCGGCGTGGCGCGTCCCGCGCAGGCGCGCTTCTCGGGCCGCAGCCTCGCCGACGCCCTGCGTGGCCTCGCGGCGCCAGCCGAAACTGCGACGTACGCCGAATCGCTCCTGCCGCTGCTGCACTTCGGTTGGAGCGACCTGCGCACACTACGCGAGGGCCGCTGGAAATACATCCAGGCCCCGCGCCCCGAACTCTACGACCTGAAGGACGACCCGGGCGAGATGCGCAATCTGCTGGCAGCCCAGCCGCAGCGAGCCGAGGCGCTGCGCACGGCCCTTGGGCGCATCCTCGACGCCGAGCGCGCCCAGGGCCCGCCGGCAGCCGGCGCCGAGAGCGTGCCCGAGGACCTGCTCGAAAAGCTCGGCGCCCTGGGCTACCTCGGAGCCGGCGCGCCGGGGCAGGCCTCGTCGCCCGGGGCGGATCCGAAGGATCAGATCGAGGAGTTCAAAGTCGCGAACCGCCTGATCCGCGGGGGCTTGATCGCGCTCCGGGAGAAGCAGTACGCCACGAGCGTTGCGCGTTTCCAGGCGCTGCTCGCGAAGAAGATCGAGAGCTTCGAGGTCCACTACTACCTAGGCCGGGCCCTGGTCGGCCTGAAACGCTTGCGCGACGCGGAAACCCATTTCGAGGGCGCGATCCGCTTTCAGCCGGCCTATGGCAAGAGCTACGACGCGCTGGCCGAGTGCCGCCTGGCTCGGGGCGACCTGAGCGGCGCTCTCGCCGCCCTCCGGAAGGGACAGCAGGCGGCGCCGAAGGACGGAAGCCTCCGCCCGCGCGAGGCCGCGATCCTGCTGAAGATGGGAAAGCGGGACGAAGCGATCCGTGCGTACGAGGCCGCGCTGCCCCTCGCCCCGACAAACGCCCTCATCCGCGTGCGCCTGGGCGAGCTCTTTCGCGACGCCGGGGACCTGCCCCGTTCCATCGAGCTGATGCGCGAGGCGGTCGCGCTGGACGCGGGCGATGCCTCGTATTGGAACTCCCTTGGCATGGTTCTCGGGGCTTCGGGAACGATGCCGGAGGCGGAGAAGGCGTTCCGCGAGGCGGTCTCACGTAACGCCAAGAACGCCCTCTACGCCTTCAACCTGGGCCTGGCTCTCGTGCGCCAGGGCAAGGCGGCCGAGGCGCGCCCCTACTTCCGCAAGTCCCTCGACCTCGACCCGAAGTTCGCCCCGGCCCGCGAACAGCTGCAGGCCGCGAGTCGGTAGGTCCCAAGTGGGAATCTGCCTCAGGAACGAACAGTTTGATCACGACGGAACAGTCGAGGAAGCAGCGCATGCGTCACTCGCCGGTTTCGCGGAGCTCTCTGATGATCGGCAAGGAATCGAACAGGCCGTGCTCCCGCAGGAGCCGCTCCCGCCGTGCCCTGATGTGCGCCAACGGGCTGCCCGGTGCAAGCTCAGGGCGATTGACGAGCCCGTCCACAAAACTTTCGACTTCTGCCTTCTGCGTGGGTGGCAGCGCTTCGATCTTGTCGATGAGCGTCTTGGTGCTCATGGCGTTCGGTCCTCTGGCAACGATGTTACACCGGCGAAGGTCGGGCGGCGACGCTCGTCGCGCTCGTCCATGGATCATTCTACCGTGCAGGGAGAACGACACGTGCTGGCCGCGGTGGTCCGCCAAGCCAACTCAGCGCTCGAGGAATCTGTTTCCGAAAGCGCGGGGGGGTGCGGAAGATCCGTACCCCCCGGTGTTCCCGGCTAGAACGTCAGCTTCGCGCCGAGCATGAAGCGTCGCGGCAAGAGGAAGCCGCTCGGCACGCCGAAGTCTTCGTCGTTATCGACGAAGCGACTCAGCACGTCTTCGTTGGCGCCCGTGTTGAGCAGGTTGAGGGCGTCGCCGAAAAGCTGGAACTTCGCCTTCTCCCCGAGCTTGAAGCTCTTCTGGAGGCGCAAGTCGAGGATGCTCTGGTCGGGGACCCGCCGGCTGCCGTCGCGCTCGTCGATGTTGATTGTTGGGGCAGTGGGGAAGCCCAGGTTGTCGAAGGCTTCCACGCGCGCCGTGCGTGCCCAGGCGCGGCCGCTCTGGAACAGGTAGTTCGCGCCGACGAGGAAGCCGTGCGGCAGCTCGACGACGAGCTGGGCCTTGACGGTATGGGGACGGTCACCGAGCAGCTTGCCGGCGGCGTTGACGAAATCGTTCGGGTTCTGGCCGAAGGTCCCGTACCGCGTGGAGGCAGACGGCGCGCTCAGGAGGCCGCCCCGCGTCGAAGGCAGGACTCCCTTCGAGTCGAGGTACGTGTAGGCCGCGACGGCCTGCCACCCCTTGGACATGCGCTTCGTCAACTGTGCCGTGAACGCGTTGATATCCGTCTTGACTCGAGCGTCGTTGCTCAGCACGAAGAATCTCTCGGCCGGATCGGTGAGCAGGCGTCTGACGACGACGGGCTGCCCCGTCGCCCCGGCCCCGACATCGTCGAAGATGGTGACGTCCTCGTACTGACCCGTGGTGTCCCGCCACGCGGGGCCGTTGCGGCTTCGCTTGTGCACGTAGTGGAGCGACAGACCGAGGTCGCGAACCAGCTCACGCTCCAGGCTGGCGATGAACTGGTCTGTGTATGGGTTCTCGTAGTTGGGGTCGATCGCCTGGTTCAAGCTGGACGTCGTCACGACGGAATCGATGAAGGTGTTGGTGGCGAGGTCGTAGCAGAAGAAGTTCTCTTCTGGACATGAGCGGACGACGCCGGGAGTAGTGGCGACGGAAGACGAGTACTCTGAGGTCTGGACACCCCGATAGTAGCGCCCGTAATGGCCCTTGAGCGCGGTCTTCCCGTCGCTCGTGAGCTTCAGGTTGAAGCCGAGGCGCGGCGCGACGACGTTCCAGGTGAAAAGGTCCCGTCCGGCGACCACCTCCCCGGTGGGGTTGAGCTGCGGGTCGAGAACTTTGATGTCGGGAAAGCGGGCGGTGTTGTGGTCGAAGCGGACGCCGAGGTTGAGCGTGAGGCGGTCGTTGACGCGGACCGTGTCGTCCAGGAAGACACCGACGCCGTCGGTGTTCGTGGCGTACGCGTACGGCTGGTACTGGTAGCCGTAGGCGACCCGGCTCTGGTTCCCGTAGTAGTCCGTGTACAGGTAGGTGAAAATACGGTCGTTGTAGGCGAAGATGCCGTCGTTGACTCCGCCGTTCGTGTATTGCACGCCGAACTTGAAGTCGTGGCTGCTGCCCAGGAAGTTGTCCGCGAAGTGGGAGAGCTTGACGCTGGCGGTGGACTGGTACGTCTTGTCGTCGTACCACGAGTAGAGGCCACCGGTGGCCTGACCCGTGTCGAGGTCGTAGAAGTACGGCTGCGTCCGGGCCTCGCCCGCCACGATCGGGTCGAAGTGGTCGTTGCCCCAGAAGCCCCCGACGCGGGCCTCGAGGACGGTCTTGTCCGAGAGCACGCCCGTGTACATCAGGTTCGGCGTGGGGTTCTGGCCGTTGTCGGATCCGACCGTGCTGGGCGCGCTGTTCGCGTTCGGCGTCGCAGGCAGCTTGTAGTAGTCGTTGTGGTAACCGAGGGCCAGCTTGTGCTTGGGGCTGACCTGCCAGTTCAGCTTCGCGAAGACCCTGTGGGCCGTTTCGTCGACGAAGAAGGCGGGGTCGACTGTCGCCGGCGCCCTGGCGTCCGTTTGATACTGATACGACGCGAAGAAGAACAGCTTGTCTTTGATGATCGGACCCGAGAGCTGGCCCGTGATGTCGTAGAAGTGCTCGCGATGGAACGGGAAGCCCCCGTCCTCTGCCGCACTGGTGTTGCTGTTCGTCAGGTTATCCGACTGGAAATAGAAGTTGGCGTCGCCGTGGAACTCGTTGGTTCCTTGACGGGTCACGATGTTCAGTACCGCGCCCGTCAGGTTGCCGAACTCGGCGGGTGCGCCGAGCGAGAGGACCTCGATCTCCTCGATCGCATCGGTATTGGGGTACGGCCAGGCCCCGCCCGTGGCGGCCGACGTCAGGTTCGTCCCGTCGATCTGGAAGGAGTTTTCGTCCGTTCCCGACCCGAATGCCGACATCGACGTGGAGCCCTGTACGCTCTGCGAGATTCCAGGGGCGGCGGCGAGCAGGTCGAACATGCTGAAGCGCGGCACGGGTGCGTTGCGCACCCAGTCCTTGTCGTAGTTGGTGCCGACCTGGTTCGTCTGCGTGTCCACCACGGCCGCTTCGCCGGTCACCGTGATCTCCTCGGTCATGGCGCTGACCTTGAGGGAGGCGTTCTCCTCGATCGTGGCTCCCAGGGAGACCTTGACGGCCTGACGATTTAGCGTCCCGAATCCCGTGAGCGCGAAACTGAGGTCGTACGAGCCGGGGGGGAGGGCCGCGAAGCGGTAGAGGCCGTGCTCGTTTGTCGTCGTAGTCTGTGTCCCGACGATGTTCGGCCCCTTGATGGTGATCGTGGCTCCGGGAAGGACGGCTCCGCTGTCGTCCTTGACGGACCCGGCGACGGTTCCGGTCACGCGCTGGGCCGAGGCGGGGCCGGCCAGGCACAGGAGAGCGAGGGAAAGCAGCGAAGCGAGAGACTTGCGCATGAATCGATCCTCCGAGGGAACCAAGCCGGTCTTCAAGGCAGCACTCAAGTGATTGATTCGCGACTCTAGGTCCGCCGCTCCGCTCTTGTCAAGCGCCTCCAATGACTTGAAGGCATGGCCCATCTTGGTACCGCCAAGAGCCGTCGCCATGAAGAGCCGCACGCGCCGCATCGCGTGTAGGATACCAAGCGCCACGGAGGGAAAGATGATTCTCGAAGCCGCCCTGTTCGCCGTTCTCGCCGCAAGCCCCGCCGCAGCCACGGAGCAGGAGGTGCGCGACGTCGAGGCGCGCTTCAACGCCGCCTATGCCGCCAACGACATGACCACGTATTGGAGCTTCTACGACGAGGCCCTCACGCAGTGGTGGCCCGAGGGTCGCGTCGACCTGCCGACGTACAAGACGCAGTGGACCAAGCTGCTCGCCGACGGCGGAAAGGTGATCTCGAACACGCTCTCCGACGTGCGCGTCCACGTCTCGCCTTCAGGCGATGCCGCCGTGGCTTCCTATAAGGTCCGCGTCGTGACGCGCCAGGCCGACGGCAAGGTCACCGACGAGATCGCCCAGGAGACCGACGTGCTCTTCAAGAAGAACGGCGCCTGGAAGGTGATGCACATCCACTACGACCCGAAGCCCGCGAAGTAGCGCTCAGGCCTTGCGCAGCACGTAGAGCGGGCGCCTGCGCCCGCCTTCCTCGGTCGGGATGAAGTCGGTCGCGCGATAGCCGCGAGCGAAGTACGACTGCAGCGCCCGGCGCACCGTGGCGTGCCAACCCTCCGCCACGCGCGGCGCGGCCTGGCACAGCACGTCCCATTCCGGCGGGATCTCGAGCAGCAGCTCGGGCGCTGTCAGGTCGAGGCGCGGCTCCGAGGTCACCGGCCAGCCGGCCTGCCACTTCACGTCGTTGACGCGAGGGCTGGTCGGAGCCGATACCGACTGCGTGGGCTCGCCCTCGCGAGCCCGCAGCGCTACGCGCTCGGCAGAAAGTTCCCAGTGCACGAGCAGCCGATCGGTCGGCAGGCCGTGATGCAGCGACGAAGTCGTGATCCCGTAGAAGTCCTCCAGGAACTCGACGGCCGTGGCTCCGAGGCGGCGCAGGTTCAGGTGGGCGTTGCGCGATTGCAGCGGGTCGTAGGTCCAGGTGATCAGGCCGATGCCACGCCGCAAGGCCTCGTCGCGCTGGGCCCACTTGAGGCGCCCGCCGACGCCCCGCTTCTGGTGCTCCGGCAGCACGGCGAGCATGTCCGAGTGGAGGTGCGGCAGACCGCCGCTCAGGCCGGGAAATGCGTACGCGAAGCCCATCGCCTGGCCCGAGGCGGTTTCCGCGAGGTGCAGCATCCCGCCGGCGTGAATCGTGGCGATCATCTGGATCGCCGAGGTGATCTCGATATCGACGAGGCCCCAGACCGCCCGCTGCAGCAGGACGCAGGAGTCGAAGTCGGCCCGGTCTTTGGCGAGCCGGATGCGAATCTCGTCGAGCATGGGAAGGAACAGCTTAGCATGCGGCCCCGCGACGGCCTTGCGGGTAGAATGCCGGCCCGAATGAACGACAAGCAGGCCGGTGAGTCGCCGCAGCTGGTCCGGGGCGTGGGCGCGCTCGACGCCGCGCTGATCACGATCGGTTCGATCCTGGGGACCGGGATCTTCATCACTACGGGCGACATCGCCCGTGTCTTGCCGCACGCGGGCCTGATCCTGGCGGTCTGGATCGTCGGCGGCTTGCTGACTCTCGCCGGCGCGCTCACGTATGCGGAGCTGGGCGCGATGTTCCCCAGGGCCGGCGGCCAGTACCACTTCCTGCGCGAGGCCTATGGGCCGCTCTGGGGCTTCTTGTTCGGATGGGCTGCGTTCGTCGTGATCATGTCGGGCGGGATCGCAACGCTAGCCGTCGGCTTCGGCGAGTACCTCGGCTCCTTCCTGCCGTTCTTCGCGACGACTCACCGGCTCTTCGAGATCCCGCTCGGGGGCTGGCACTTCGCCGTGAACGGCGGCCAGCTCGCCGGGGCCCTGGCGATCTGGCTGCTCACGGCGGTGAACTACGTGGGTCTGCGCGAGGGCGTCGGGCTCCAGAATGCCGTGACCTGGCTGAAGGTGGGCTCGATCGTCGGCCTGGGCGTGATCGGCTTGCTGATTCCCGCCACGGCCACGCCGCAGCTGCTGGCTCCGCTGCCCGCGGGCGGCCTTGGCGCGGCGATCGGAGTCGCCATGATCGCGGTCTTGTGGAGCTTCGACGGGTGGTACGCCGTGACCAATCTGGCGGGCGAGATGCGCCGGCCCGAACGAGCGCTGCCGCTCGGCCTGGTCGCGGGAACCGCCGCCGTCACGCTCCTCTACCTGCTGATGAACCTCGTCTACGTGCGCGCCCTGTCCGTGGCGGCGATGAGCGAGACCTCGCGCATCGGCGAGGCCGCCGCCACGGCGCTGTTCGGCCCGATCGGTGGCCGCCTGATCTCGGTAGCGGTGCTCGTCTCCACCTTCGGCTGCATCTCCTCCACGATCCTGTACGCGGCCCGCATCTATCTACCGATGGCCCAGGACGGCGTGTTCTTCCCGGCCCTCGCCAGGATCCATCCCCGCTACGCCACACCGGCCGCCTGCATCCTCGCCCAGGGCTTCTGGGCGACCGTGCTCACCTTCTCGGGCAGCTACGAGCAGCTCTACACCTACGTGGTGTTCGCCGTCGTGTTGTTTCACGCCGCTACCGGCGCTGCCGTGCTGGTGCTGCGTCGTACGCGCCCGGACGCCGTCCGAGCCTACCGGACCTGGGGCTACCCCTGTGTGCCGCTCGTCTTCATCCTCTCGTCGCTCGCTCTCGTCGTGAACACGCTCGTGGAAAAGCCGAAGGAGTCGGGCATCGGGCTTCTGCTCCTGGCCCTGGGTCTGCCGGCGTACGCCTACTGGCGTCGCGCCGCGCGTCCGCAGGCTCGCCGCGAGTAACGCCTTCCGCGCCGTGCTCAAACGCGCCTGGTCGGCCATCGGGACACTGCTCTCCCGCGACATCGCCGTGCTGACCAACGCGATTGCCTTCAACTTCCTGCTCTGCCTCTTCCCGCTGCTCCTGGTGCTCGCCGGATTCTCGCAGCGCTACCAGGGCAGCCGTGCCGGCGCGGCCTTGCTGCTGCTGCTGCAAGAGCTGATTCCGTTCGGCCACGCGGCGATCGCCGCGTCGCTCAAGAACCTGAGCCGGATCGCGCGCGGCCTCGAGGTGTTCTCTCTGCTGCTGATCGTCTGGGGTTCTTCCGGGATCTTCATGCCGGTGGAGATGGCCCTGAACCGCGCCTGGGGCGGACGCTCGGAGCGCCACTTCGTGGTGAGCCGCGGCCTGGCGTTCCTGATGACGGTCGCCGGCGGCTCCCTCGCATTCGTGTCCGTCGGGCTCACCGTCACGGCTCGGAGCTACGGTAAGACGTGGCCGCTCCTCGCCGGCTTCAGCGCCAAGGCCAGCGCCTTTCTCCTGACCTATTGCCTGTTCTTCCTGATCTACACGCTGATCCCGTCGAAATCCGTCGGCACCCGGGTCGCCCTGCGCGCGGCGCTCTGGGGCGGTGTCACGTGGGAGGTGGTCAAGTACGGCTTCGTCGCCAAGCTCGGCCAGATGAACCTGCAGGCCTTCTACGGCCCGCTCGCCTTCTCGGTCGCGCTGCTGCTGTGGGCCTACGTGTCGAGCCTGGCTCTCGTCTTCGGCGCGCTGATGGCGCCTGTGGGCTCCGCCTCGCGGCGCAAGTAGCCTTTCTCTCGCGGTAGAATGCCAAGTTCCCAGGGTGGTATTTTCGTCCTGGGGTCAAGGAGCAGCGCCTCGATGAGCACAGCGGAGCGGGTCACCTACGCCACACTGGCGGCCGGACAGACGGAAGAGTTCCGGAACAAGTACGACGCAGCCGTCGAGCGAGCGCGCGCGTCTTTCGGCAAGACGCACCCGCACCGGATCGACGGCCAGGAGGTGATGAGTCCGCGCTCTTTCGAGGACCGAAGCCCCGTCGACACGCGCCTCGTGATCGGCTCGTTCCCGATCGGGACCAAGGAAGACGTCGCCCGCGCCATCTTGGCCGCGAAGCGCAGTTTCCCCGAATGGAGCGGCCGGCCCTGGCAGGAGCGCTCGGCCATCATCCGCAAGGCCGCCGACCTGATCGAGGAGCGAGGCTTCGAGCTGTCCGCCCTGGTGAGCCTCGAGGCGGGCAAGAACCGCCTGGAGGCGATGGGCGACGTCCAGGAGACCGCCGACCTGATGACCTACTACTGCGACCAGGTCGACGAGCACCAGGGATACGAAACGCCGATGCAGCGTCTGTCGGAGAAGGAGGACAACCGCGACGTCCTCCGGCCGTTCGGCGTCTGGGTGATCATCTCGCCCTTTAACTTCCCGATGGCGCTGGCGGGCGGGCCGAGCAGCGGGGCGCTCCTGGGCGGCAACACCGTCGTCTTCAAGCCGGCAACCGACACGCCGATGACCGGCTGGGAATTGACCGAGTGCTACCGCGCCGCCGGCCTCCCCGATGGCGTCTTCAACTACGTCACCGGTTCCGGGTCGACAGTCGGGGCGGAACTGGTGGGCAACCCGGACGTCGACGGCATCCTATTCACCGGTTCGAAGGAAGTCGGTTTCGATATCTATCGCAAGTTCTCCGCCCGGTACCCGAAGCCGTGCATCACCGAGATGGGTGGCAAGAACCCGGCGATCGTCATGCCGAGCGCCGATCTCGACGCCGCCAGTGAAGGGGTCATGAAGTCGGCCTTCGGCCTGCAGGGGCAGAAGTGCAGCGCCTGCTCCCGGGTCTATGTCCACAAGTCGGTGGCGCG
>CAYTWT010000369.1:0-4806 GCA_964442185.1 uncultured Acidobacteriota bacterium | reverse complement strand
CTCGTCGTCAGGCGGCGCGCCCACGGCGGTCACCACGGTGGAAAAGGGCGCGTCGGAGACCCACGCCTACCCGAGCTTCCTTCCCGATGGACGACACTTCCTCTTCCTGGCGCGGCGTACGCCCCTCGAGACGAGCGCGATCTACTTAGGATCTCTCGACTCGCCGAAGACGCGGTCGCTGCTGCCGGCCGAGTCCCAGGCGCTGTATTCCCCCTCCGGCCATCTGCTGTTCCTTCGAAGCCAGACGCTGATGGCCCAGCCCTTCGACGCTTCCTCCCTCGAGCTTCACGGCGAGGCTTTCCCTGTGGCGGACGGCGTCATGCATTACGCCGCGGACAGCTTCGGAGAGTTCTCGGTCTCCCGCGATGGGACGCTCGCCTTCCGACGGGCGGAATCCACTCTGCGCCAGCTCACCTGGCTCGATCGCGAGGGGCGTCCTTTGGGCACGATCGGAGAACCGGGCCCCTACTCCAATCCGGCACTGACGCTGGACGACACGCGGCTCGCCGTCGCCAGGTGGGACTCGGGGCCGAGCAGCGGCCAGATCTGGCTCTTCGACCTCGCGCGCGCCTCGTCGGCGCGCTTCACGCTCGAGGCGGGGGCGTACAACCATCCGACCTGGTCCCGCGACGGCCAGCACGTCTATTTCTCCTCGAACCCCGAAAGCGACCGCTGGGAGATCCGCCGAAAGCCCTGGGATAGCTCCGGCGGTGAGGAAGTCGTCCTCGAAGGGAAGAGCTTTCTCTCCGCTGAAGACGTTTCTCCCGACGGACGGTTCCTCGCCTACCAGACTCGGGGCCAGGACACCCTGACGGATCTGATGCTCTTGCCCCTCCAGGGAGAGCAGACTCCGGCCGACCTCGTCCGGACTCCGCCCTTCGAGTACCAGGCGCAGTTCTCGCCAGACGGTCGTTGGCTCGCCTATGGCGCCGGCGTGGGCGCGAAGTGGGAAGTATATGTGCAGCCCTATCCCGACACGGGCGCGCGCTGGCAGATCTCGGCCTCGGGCGCTCAGCCTCGCTGGCGACCCGACGGCAAGGAGCTCTTCTACCTGGCTCAGGACGGCAAGCTCATGGCGGTCGACATCGAGGCCACGGCCCGCGGGTTGACCGTGGGCTCGCCGCGTGTGCTCTTCTCGACCCTGGTCAACCCTGTGGAGGACGAGCGGCACTCCTACGTCGTGGCTAGAGGCGGACAACGGTTCCTGTTTGCGATCCCCGTGCAGCAAAGCGGGCCGGCTCCCGTCACCATCGTCCTGAACTGGGCCGCCGAGCACCAGAAGAAGCCCTGAGCGACTTCTCCGATGTGCCCTAGCGTCGGTACGCGGAGTCGTGATCGGGGTGAAGGGAGATGATGCGGAGGAAGTCGTCATCGCGGTAGGCGATCGCACGAACCTTCTCGCTCAGCCTGAGCGAGTAAGCCGTGGCGCCGTTCGGCGTACGAATGTGGCGGATCGCCTCCCACTTGAAGCCCGTGTGACGGTACAGCGTGTTCCAGTCGAGCTCTCGGAGTCGCCGGAGCGAGCCCACGACCTGCTTCAGATCCGAATGCTCCAGGCGAAAGAACACGTCCTGGAACTCGGGGCTGTTCAGGTCGAGCCTGACCCGGCTACGACCGGCGGCCAACCGGCCGGCTCCGACGCTTCGCTCTCCGCTTCGGCAGGGAGTCCACGGCCGACTCCTGTGGCTCAGTTGCCCTGGCCCAGGCGAGCCCCCGGGCGATCTGCGAAACATGGGGCTCCTGCAGCGTCCAGAGCTGGCTCTCCGGGACCATGGCCACGGCCCGGAGCAACATGCTGCCGTCCTGGAGGCGCTGGAGTTCCAGGGTCTTGCCCGCGTAGCGCTTCCCCAACGAGATCTGCCCGCTCTTTCCAACGACCTTGATCTCGCCGATTGCCGTTATCGCCACCATCACCTCCCCAGGGCCTCATGCCTTCATGCCATCGTACGGCATGACGCAACTGCCAGCAACACGAAGCGAGCCCTGAGCGACACCGAGATCCCGAGCCAGACGGGGCGGAGAAGCGAAAGGCCAAAGAGGCGGGGAAATGGGGGCGCAAGCGTTTCCCGCGCACCGGCGATAGCGCCGCAATCCTTGCGCAAAGTGCCCCTTGCGCCCACTGCCGAGCCTGGCGCAAGACGTGCAGACTCCTCCTTGCTGGAGGACCTACATGAGCGAGCGCCGCAAGGTCACCGTGGACGGCAATGAGGCCGCGGCCTCGGTTGCACACCGTCTGAGCGAGGTGATCGCGATCTACCCGATCACGCCGTCCTCCCCGATGGGCGAGTTGTCCGACGAGTGGTCGGCGAGCGGCCGGCGGAACATCTGGGGCCAGGTGCCCCGCGTCATCGAGATGCAGTCCGAAGGCGGAGCGGCCGGCGCCGTCCATGGCGCGCTGCAGGCCGGGGCGCTCACCACGACCTTCACCGCCTCCCAGGGGCTCCTCCTCATGATCCCCAACATGTACAAAATCGCCGGCGAGCTCACGCCCTTCTGCATGCACGTGGCCGCCCGCACGGTGGCGAGCCACGCGCTCTCGATCTTCGGGGATCACTCGGACGTGATGGCCTGCCGGCAGATCGGCTTCGCCCTGCTCGCCTCCGGCTCGGTGCAGGAGGCGCAGGACCTGGCCTGCGTAGCCCACGCGGCGACCCTCGGCACACGGATCCCGTTCCTCCACTTCTTCGACGGCTTTCGAACTTCGCACGAGGTCGCCAAGATCGAGGAGCTGACCGACGACGACCTGCGGGGGATGATCGACGAAGCCTCGGTGGAGGCACACCGCCGCCGCGCCCTCACCCCAGACCACCCGCTGCTGCGGGGCACCGCGCAGAACCCCGACGCCTTCTTCCAGGCCCGCGAGGCGTGCAATCCCTTCTACGACGCCGCCCCCGACGCGGTGCGGGACGTTATGAACCGCTTCGGCGAGATGACGGGGCGGCGCTATCGCCTGTTCGATTACGTGGGCCATCCCGAGGCCGAGCGCGTCGTCGTGCTGATGGGCTCCGGCGCCGAGACGGCCCACGAGGCCGTGGAGTGGCTGGCGGCGCGCGGCGAGCGCGTGGGTGTCGTCAAAGTGCGCCTCTACCGCCCCTTCTCGGCGCGCCATCTGCTCGCTGCGCTGCCTCCGAGCGTACGTTCTCTTGCCGTGCTGGACCGCACCAAGGAGCCGGGCGCGCTCGGCGAGCCCCTCTACCTCGATGTCGTGGCTGCGCTGCGGGAAGAGGAGCGGCCCGAGATCCGGGTAGTGGGCGGGCGCTACGGCCTCTCCTCCAAGGAGTTCACGCCGGCGATGGTGAAGGCGGCGCTGGACGAGCTGGGCCAGGACCGCCCGCGGAACCACTTCACGCTCGGCATCGTGGACGACGTGACCCGGCGCTCCCTCGCCCACGACACCGAGCTGGACATCGAGCCGGACGACACCGTGCGCGCCGTGTTCTTCGGCCTGGGCGCCGACGGCACGGTGGGGGCCAACAAGGCCTCCATCAAGATCATCGGCGAGGAGACGGAGCTCGAGGCCCAGGGCTATTTCGTCTACGACTCCAAGAAGGCCGGGGCCATCACGATCTCCCACCTGCGCTTCGGCCGCCGGCCGATTCGCTCCGCGTACCTGATCCGGCGCGCCGGCTTCGTGGCCTGCCACCAGTTCGGCTTCCTGGACCGCTACGACGTCCTCGAGTACGCCTCCCCCGGCGCGGTGTTTCTCCTGAACGCGCCCTTCGACCCCGAGCAGGTCTGGCAGGAGCTTCCCGCCGAAGTGCAGGCGGAGATCCTGGAGAAGCGGATCCGCCTCTACGCCATCGACGCCGGGCGCGTGGCCCGGGACAGCGGGATGGGCGGCCGCGTCAACTCGGTCATGCAGACCTGCTTCTTCGCGATCTCAGGCGTGTTGCCCCGCGACGAGGCCATCGCAAAGATCAAACAGAGCCTGCAGAAGACTTACGGCAGGAAGGGCGACGAGGTGGTGCGGCGGAACTTCGCCGCCGTGGACGCGACGCTTGCGAACCTGCACGCCATCCCGGTGCCGAGCCAGGTCTCCTCGACCCATCACCGCCCGCCGCTCGTGGCCGAGAACGCGCCGGACTTCGTGAAGCGCGTGACGGCGGTGATGCTGGCCGGCAAGGGGGACCTGCTGCCGGTGAGTGCTTTCCCCGTGGACGGGACGTGGCCCACGGCAACCAGCCGCTGGGAAAAGCGGAGCATCGCCGCCGAGATCCCCGTCTGGGATCCCCGGATCTGCATCCAGTGCAACAAGTGCGCCTTCGTCTGCCCCCACGCCGCGATCCGCGCGAAGGTCTACGCGCCCGAGGCACTCGAGGGCAGTCCGCGGACGTTCCTGGCCGACGACTTCAAGTCCCAGGACCAGAAGGGGCTCAGGTACACCATCCAGGTGGCCCCCGAGGACTGCACCGGTTGCAATCTCTGCGTCATGGTCTGCCCCGCCAAGGACAAGTCGGTGCCCAGGCACAAGGCCATCGACATGCATCCCCAAACCCCCATCCGGGAGCAGGAGCGCGAGAACTACGCGTTCTTCCTGGCGATCCCGGAGGCCGACCGCAGGAACGTCAAGCTGGACCTGAAGGGGTCGCAGTTCCTGGAGCCGCTCTTCGAGTATTCCGGGGCCTGTGCGGGCTGCGGAGAGACGCCGTACATCAAGCTGCTCACGCAGCTCTTCGGCGACCGGACGCTGATCGCGAACGCCACGGGCTGCTCGTCCATCTACGGCGGAAACCTGCCCACGACGCCGTACACGGTCAACCGCGACGGGCGCGGGCCCGCCTGGTCCAACTCGCTCTTCGAGGACAA
>CAYTWT010000368.1:0-22327 GCA_964442185.1 uncultured Acidobacteriota bacterium | reverse complement strand
GATGGCGCCGCGCGCATGCTCGAGAAGCCATCGCTGGCCGATCCTTCACAAGCCTCGTACCACAACCACACGCTGCGCGAAATCGCGCTTGCGAGCTTCGCGCTCAGCGCCGTGGAGGGACACGCTTCGGTCGAAGGCCGCGCGGCGCCGCTTCGGGAGCAGGCCCGGCTGGGCCTGAACAACATCCTGGAGACCACCGACCTCGTGGACCCCGAAGGCTCGTACCACGAGTCCATGGACTACATGCGGATCAGCTTCGCGCCCCTGGCACTTCTCGCGGAGTTGCGCCGGACCACGACGGGCGAGGACCCCGCGCGCCGCCACGGTGTCTTCCGCAACATGGGGCCAACCTATCTGTACAAGGTCCTGCCCGATGGCACGACGGCGCGTGACGACGACAACGAGTTCCCTCACCTGACGTCACTCGACAACGTGGTCCTCGGCTATGCGGTGCACCGCTTCAAGGACCCGTTCGCGGCGTGGATGCTGCAAGAGAGCGGCTGGCTGCCGCAGGAGTGGGACATTCCCGTGCTCCGCTTCCTTTGGAACGATCCGGCGGTGATCGGTCGGAACCCGGCCACGACCGCCGAGTCCGAGCTGCCCCGAGCCCGCCTGTTCCCAGGCGTCGGTCACCTGGTGATGCGCAGCGGCTGGGAGCAGGGCGCGACCTGGATCGAGTACACGTGCGGACCCTACCTTGCGAAGCACGACCATCTCGACACGAACAGCTTCGCCATCTACCACAAGGGGCATCTGGCGATCGACGCCGGGGCCGACTACACGGATACCGAGAGTCCGCACTACCTGAACCAGTACCGCCGCACGATCGCGCACAACTCGCTGCTCGTGTACCAGCCGGGCGAGCGCTTCTTCTGGAGCGAGAACCGCTGGCCCGCGGCGAACGATGGCGGCCAGCGGATGGACTCGTCGCGCTTCTGGAACTCGGTGCGAAGTCGCGACGACTTCCGCCGCACCCGCGATCTGTGGGAGCGTGGGCGGATCGAGAGCTATGACCGGGAGCCGGGCGCCTACAGCTACGCGCGGGGAGACGGGACGGGAGCCTACAACCCGTCCAAGCTGGAGCTGTTCCAGCGCTCCCTGGTCCATCTGCCGGCGAGCGACGTGCTGTTCGTCTTCGACCGTGTGCGCAGCCGCAACGCCGCCTACAAGAAGGTGTGGCTGCTCCACGGCGTGAGCGAGCCCGCCGTCGTCGAGGCGGCCGGACAGGTGGCGCAAGCCGTTGGTCACGGCGGCACGGCCCACGCCAACGCGCCGCTCCTCAGCTTCGAAGACGGCGAGGGCCGCTTGCGGGTTCACCCGCTGCTGCCCCGCGAGCGTGAGGTGGTCGTGCGTGGCGGCGCCGGCTGGGAGTTCTGGACGCCCGGAGACGAGTTCGGGGGAGCGTGGGGTTCGGGGAAGAACTGGCCCCTCGACCCGCCCGAAGGCGGGCCCTTGCCAACGGACGCCTACCTGAAGAGGATGTGGCTGACCTTCTGGGGCGACGAGATGGGGAAGCTGGCGCCATCGAACCGACGCGCCGTGGTTCCCGGAGCCTGGCGCATCGAGGTCTCGCCGAGGAGCCCCGCGCTCGAAGACCTGTTCCTGAACGTGCTCGAGATCGGTGATCGCGGCGCCCCGACACGGCGCATCGAGGGAATCGCGGGACACCGTTTGGCGGGCGCCGTGGTGGACGGGGATGCCGTCGTCCTGTTCGCGACAGAGCCGGCTCCCGTCGAGGCCGAGGCGACGCTGCCGGACGTGGGCACGCGTTTCGTACTGATCGCGGGCCTCGAGCCCCGCCGCAGCTACGATTTGCAGCTCACGTCGAACTTCGCGCCGGGCTCGCCGCTCTGGCGCTTCGGCGGCGCCGCGAGCGATGCGGGACTGTTGCAGATCCCGTGGAAAGAAAAGGACGGCCGGCTGCGCCTGCGCCGGCTGGCGGAGGGAGCGCGATGAAGCGAATCGGACGGACCTGGGTACGAACCGGGGTGTTCGCTGCACTGGTTGCGGCGACGGGTGTCGCGGGCGCTCTGGCGGCGGCGGGTCGTCCGCCGATGCCGCAGATCACGCAGCCCGTGATCTTCGACACTCCGGAAGCCGATGCGATTCTGGCCGCGCTCCAGATCTTTCCGCCCGACAACGCCTGGAATCAGGACATCTCGGCCCTTCCGGTCCACCAGGACTCGGCCCGCATCATCGCCGGGATCGGACCCGACAAGCCCCTCGAATACAACCTGGACATGAACTTCGTGATCGTCCCCGCGAACCAGAAACGCGTCGCGGTGAAGATCCTCGACTATCCGGAGGAGTCGGACCCGGGTCCGTTCCCGATCCCCGACAACGCGCCGATCGAGAACTGGCCGCTCACGCGCAACGAGAACAGCCGAGCGTTGCCGCGGCCCAGCCAGACGCTGGAGCAGTTCCAGCGCGAGGCCGAAGGCGACCGGCACCTGATCCTGGTGGATCCCTCCGACGGGAAGTTTCACGAGTTCTGGCAGGCGAAGCGAACCGACGCGGGCTGGCAGGCTTCCAACTCGGTGACCTGGAACCTGCGCACGGGCGCGCTGCGGCCGGAACGCTGGACCTCGGCCGACGCCGCGGGCCTGCCGATCTTTCCCGCGGTGGTGCGTTTCGACGAGTGTGCGCGCGGCATGGTCAGGCACGCCATGCGCTTCACCGTTCGCAAGACCCGTCGCGCCTACGTACTCCCGGCCACGCACTGGGCGAGCTCGAGCCGCGACTCCAGCTTGCCGCGGATGGGGGAGCGTTTCCGGCTGCGCCGCGACTTCGCCATCAGTAGCTTCCCCCCGCACGTGCAAGCCATCCTCGAGGGCCTCAAGAGGCACGGGATGTTCGTGGCCGACAACGGCAGCGACTGGTGGATGTCGATCGCGCCGGACCGGCGCCTCGAAGGCCTCGAGGCGCTGCATCGCGTGAGGGGATCGGACTTCGAGGTCGTCGATACGGGCGCGAGATCGGTGGAAGGACAGTAGAGCCGCCGGCATGAGGCTTGGCTCGATCGGCTGTGGGCGGCATGCCGAGAGTTCGCACGGCCCGGCCCAGGCGAAATGCGCGGCGACGCGTCCGGGCCTGGAGCTCGTGGCCTGCTGCGATGTGGACGCCGGGCGGGCCGAAGAGCACCGTCGACGCTTCGGTTTCGTCCAGGCCTACAGCGATCCCTTTGCCATGCTCGAGGCCACGAAGCCGGACGCCGTCGTCGTGATCGTGCCCGAAGACGCCATCGCCGATCTCTCGGAAAGGCTTTTTGGGTACGCTATTCCACTCCTGATCGAAAAGCCGCCGGGGCGAACGTTGGCCGAAGTCGACCGCCTGATCGCTGCTGCCGACCGTGGCGGTCGAGGCGGCGCCCCCGTGCCTCATCAGGTCGGCCTCAACCGACGCTTCGTGCCACTGCTACGAGAGGTCCGCAAACGGCTCGAAGCTGTCGGCGGGGCTTCGAGCGTCCAGCACGTCCACTACGAGATGACGCGTGTCGATCGCCGCGATCCCGACTTCTCCATGACCGCGATTCACGGCATCGACGCGGTTCGGTATCTGGCGGGCAGCGACTATGCGCAGGCACGCTTCCGCTACCGCGAGCTGCCCCAGTGCGGACCCGGTGTCGCCAACATCTTCATGGATGCGGTGATGGCCTCGGGGGCGACGGCCCATCTCGCCTTCTGCCCGGTCGCGGGCGTGCTGGTGGAACGCGCAGCCATCCACGCGCTCGAGCACACGTTCTTCGTGCACGTGCCCCTCTGGGCCGCCTTCGACTCCCCTGGGCGCTTGCAGCACATCGAGCGCGGGAAGCTGGCCGCCGAGATCGGGGGCGCGTCTGTGTCCGGGGGCGGGGAGGCCTTCGAGCTGGGCGGCTTCCACGCCGAGTACGAGGCGTTCCTCGATGCGCTTGCTGTGGGCCGGGCGCCGAGCCCGAGTCTGCGTGAGGCACGACAATCCGTGGCGATCGCCGAGCAGATTCGCCTGCGCCGCGACGAGTTCCGGGCATGAGATAGGGAATCGACATGCTGAGAAGAGTTCTGTTCCTGGTGCCCTGGGCGCTCGCTCTCGCCGCCTACGGCGACGCTCCGGGACCCGCCGACCGCCTGGACGCCTGGCGGGTGATCGGCCCGGGCGGGGGCGGCACGATGCGCCGGCCGGCCGTCAGCCCGCACGATCCGAGGTTCGTCGTCGAAGGCTGCGACATGACCGGGGCGTACCTCACGCGCGACTCGGGCCAATCGTGGCGCATGTTCAGTCTGGGTGCGCCGCCCTCGGCGTTCGCCTTCGATCCCAAAGACCCGGCAGTGATCTACGCGGCCACGGCCGCCCTCTGGCGAAGTGAGGACGCGGGGCGGACCTGGACGATGGTCTATCCCGATCCGGCCAGGAACACCGCCGTCCATGCCTGGACCGACCATGCGGACTTCGTGATCCGAACCGAGGACCCGGCGTATCCCGTGGGCGCTGGAGACGTGGACATCCAAACGGTATCCGTCGATCCGGCGGACTCGATGCATCTCGCGATTGCCGTGAGCAGTGCCACCTCGCCTCGGCCGGGTTCCGAGGCATCGCCGACATGGGTACTGACGTCAGCCGACCGAGGCGCCAGTTGGACGCGGCTTGGAGCGCTGCGCAACGAGCGCGCTTTCGCGATCCGGATCAGCGGTGTCGGAGCCGAGCGAGCGATCCGAGTGGCGGCCGAGTCGGGCTTGTACGAGAGCGTCGGCGGAGGCTGGCGGCACTACGACGGCCCCGGCCCGGGCGGCCTCACGTCGGCGAGTTTCGCGCACGACGCCGCCTCGGGTGGTTCGCTTCTCTACGTGACGACGGCGATCGAGTCGGGCGTCGCGTCGCCGCGTGGCGGGATCTTCGTCTCGAACGATGGCGGACGGAATTGGCAGGCGGCCAGCGGAGGCTTGCTCGCTGCCGTCAGCGCTCTGGGGGAGGGCGAAGTCTGGGGGGATGCGAAGGGCTCGCGGCCCAGCTTCGGGCCAGTCGCGGCGTCCGAGCGAAACGGGCAGGTAGCTTACGTAGGGCTGCGCGGAATCCGGAGGAGCGCAGCCGGCCAGAAATTCAACGGCATCGCCAAGACCGTCGACGGAGGCCGCACCTGGAGCATCGTTCACGAGGAGGCGGACGCGCGTTCCTCCAACCTCGAAGGCTCGTGGATCGAGGAGCGCGCGCCGACAGACGGCTATTCGATCTGGTTCGACGCGCCCTACGACCTGGCCGTTGCGCCCACCGATCCGAACGTGTGCTTTGCGACCGACCTGTTCCGCACCTACCGGACGCAGGACGGGGGCAAGACCTGGAGCCAGGTGAACTCGGCCCGCCACGGCGGCGACCGTTGGGTGAGCCGAGGTCTCGACGTCACGAACGCATACGGCATCCACTGGGATCCAAGCGACGCGCGGCGCGTCTTCATCAGCTACACCGACATCGGCTTGTTCCGCAGCGAGGACGGCGGAGCGACCTGGACGAGTTCCATCCAGGGGATTCCGATGCGCTGGCGCAACACGAGCTACTGGGTGGCGTTCGATCCCGAGGTTCCGGGCCTGATGTGGGGCGCCTTCAGCGCGGTCCACGATCTACCGCGGCCGAAGATGTGGCGGCACCGTGACCCCGACAGCTACGAGGGTGGCGTCGCGGTCTCGACGGACGGCGGCCGCACCTGGAACCGCGCCGGCAAGGGCATGCCGGAAGCGGCGACGACGCACGTCCTGCTCGATCCGAAGAGTCCGAAGGGCCGGCGCACGCTCTACGCCTGCGCATTCGGGCGCGGCGTCTTCAAATCCAGCGACAACGGCCAGACCTGGGCGCCGAAAAACGCGGGGATTCTGGAGCAGCAGCCGTTCGCGTGGCGGCTAACTCAGGCCTCGGACGGCGCCCTGTATCTGGTTGTGGCTCGGCGCAGTGAGCGCGGAGAGATCGGCGATCCGCGGGACGGCGCGCTGTATCGCTCGACCGACGGCGCGGAGCACTGGACTCGAATGAAGCTTCCCGCGGGTTCGAATGGCCCGAACGGTCTCAGTGTCGACCCTCAGGATCCGCGCCGCCTGTATCTGGCGGCCTGGGGTCGGGCGACGCCTGGGGGCGATACGGGAGGTGGGATCTTCCTGAGCAGCGATGGCGGGGCGAGCTGGAAGAGCCTCCTCGATGCCTATCAGCACGTCTACGACGTCACGATCGATCCGCGGAATCCTTCGACGCTGTACGCCTCAGGCTTCGACAGCTCCGCGCTGCGCTCCACCGATCGAGGCCTCACTTGGGCGCGTCTCCAGGGCTTCAACTTCAAGTGGGGACACCGCGTGATCCCCGACCCGCGCGACGCGGCCAAGGTCTACGTGACGACCTACGGCGGCGGTGTCTGGCACGGGCCAGCCCTCGGAGATCCGGTTGCGGTCGAGGATGTCGTCCCCTTCGGCCGCTTCCGTAGTGGCGGTCGCGAGGGCGCGCCGGCCGACAGCGCTCGGCTGGAGCAGCTCGTGGAGGCCAACATCGCGGGCATCCACGCTTACCAGATCCAGCTTGCACGCAAGGCAAACAAGGGCGACCCCGCCTGTTGGCCGCGCGACACGCCTTCAGACGCGGCGCTCGAAGCGCTGGTCGCTCACCAGACGGCCCTGCTCGGGGCCGACATCGCCGCGGTCAGGGCCTGGACGCTTGGCGAAGCCTCCTCGTTCAACGCAGCCGCGGACCTGCAGCCGCTCCTCGATGCGAAGCTGCCGATCTCGAGCCGCCTGCCGGTGAGCGTGTTTGCGATCGCTCTCGACAGGCAGGCGCCGGGACATCGTCGGCTCGACGTGCGCACCATCGCAAACCTCTATCAGACCGTTCTCGAGGTGGAACGAGACGGAGACCGGCTGCAGGAGCTCTTCCACTTCTACATCGGCCTGGGCTTGCCCGTGTACGTGGGGCAGCTCGGTCTGTCTGGCAGCGACGCGGACTTCCTGCAAGTGGGTCGCGGGCTCGAAGGGCAGAGCTGCGAGTCGCCCCTGGGTCTGAGCGCCGCGGAGTGGCAGATCGCCGGTCGCAAGATCTGGAACTGGGGCGAGAAGAACCAGCACATTCGCGACGCCCGGGTTCTCGCCGACGAGCTGCTGGCCGAGCCCGGCGTGGCGGCCCTCATCCCGAAGCTGCAGGCCTTGCCGGCGCAGCGAATCGCCGTCATCGGCCACTCCTTCACGATGGACCTGCACTGGTCCTCACCCTCGGCGTTCGTCCCAATCGTGACGGCGATCTTCGCCCGCACCAACCCGAAGCTCACGTTTCGACAGTTCGAGGGGGGCGGGCTCACTTATTCGCGCGCCTACAAGTTCTACGACGAGCTGATGGCCTGGAAGCCCGACACCGTGCTGATCGTGGCGATCGCTCGCACGGACGCCGACCTCGACGCGCTCCGGAAGATGGGCGAGGGCTTCAAGGCCGCGGGGATTCGGGCCTTCGTCTTCGACGACGTTCACGATCCGGATTCGGCGGATCCCGACAAGCTCCGGAAGGAGCGTGAAGCGGCCCGCGAGTCGGGCTTCACGATCGTCGAGGTGGCGCAGCTGCTCGCCACGGCCCCGGACAAGGCGCGCTTCATGTGCCTCGACGCTGTCCACATGACCGAGCCGTATCATCGGCTGATGGCGAAGGAGTGGTTGAAGCTGCTGGTGGGCGCGCGCGGCGCCCGGCTCGAGGACTGAGGTGGAGGCCTTCACCTTTGCGACTAGGGCAGAGATGGCGCAAGTCGCTGCCGCTCATGCCGCGCGGCTGTTGCGCGAGGCGGTCGCGCGGAGGGAGGAGGCTCGTGTGATCGCTGCGACGGGCGCGTCGCAGTTCGAGTTCCTCGAAGCGCTGACGGCGAGCTCCGACATCAGCTGGGGCAAGCTCGTCTTCTTCCACCTCGACGAGTACGTCGGTCTGCCCGAGGCCCACCCGGCCAGCTTCAGGCGCTATCTCAAGGAGCGCATCGTCGCGCGAGTGCATCCGGCGGCGTTTCACTTCATCGCAGGAGACGCGCCCGATCCGAGCGCCGAGGCGCGCCGGGTTGGCGCACTGCTCGTGCAGCAACCGGTGGATGTGGCCTTCGTCGGGATCGGCGAGAACGGCCACCTGGCGTTCAACGATCCGCCGGCGGACTTCGAAACCGAAGAGCCGTATCTCGTGGTGCGGCTGGATCAGGCCTGCCGGCGGCAGCAGCTCCGGGAGGGCTGGTTCCCGCGTTTCGAGGACGTTCCGGAGCGGGCCATCTCCATGTCGATCCGGCAGCTCATGAAGGCGCAGGAGATTCTCTGCATCGTGCCCGACGAGCGAAAAGCTCGAGCCGTGCGGGACTGCCTGGAGTTGCCCGTGAGCCCACTCCATCCGGCTTCGATCTTGCGGAGGCATCCGCGCACCACGGTCTATCTCGATCGGCCCTCGGCTTCGCAACTCACCGGCCGGTGGAAGGCGGCCCCGTGAAGCTGGACAGGCCTGGGGCCGAGATCTTCGTCCAGGACGGCCGTGACGCCGAGGCCGCGCTCGCGCGCACCACGCACATGGGCATCGTGGCGCACCCCGACGATCTGGAGATCCTGGCGAGCCGCGGAATCCTGGACTGCTTTGGCCGTTCCGATCGATGGTTTTGTGGCGTCGTCGCCTGCGACGGTGCGGGCTCGGCACGCTCCGGTCCGTACGCAGACTTCACGGACGAGCAGATGCGCGAGGTGCGGCGGCAGGAGCAACGCAAGGCCGCCGTCGTCGGGGAGTACGGAGCGGTCGTCCTGCTCGACTACGCGAGCGCGCAGGTCAAGGGATCCGGGCGCAGGGAGGTGGTTGTCGATCTCACGGCGCTGCTCGAGCGCTGCCAGCCTGAGGTCGTCTATACGCACAACCTCGCGGACCGCCATGACACGCATGTCGCCACGGCCCTGGCCGCGATCGAGGCGTGCCGCGCCTTGCCCAGGGAGCGCCGTCCCAAACGGCTGCTGGGCGGGGAAGTGTGGCGGGACCTCGACTGGCTCACGCATGCCGACCAGGTGGCGGAAGACGTCGCCGACCGCGAGAGCCTGGCCATGTCCTTGATCGGCCTCTTCGACTCGCAGATCACCGGGGGCAAACGCTACGACCTGGCCGTCCTCGGCCGGCGTCGGGCGCACGCCACCTATCACGAGTCGCATCAGCTGGACCGCTCGACCGCACTGAGCCTCGCCATGGACCTGACGCCCTTGCTGCAAGACGCTGGGCTCGATCCGGCGAGTCACCTGCGTGCGCTCGTCGGGCGCTTCGCGGCCGAGGTGGGCGAACGCTTGACGCGCCTGGACGGCACTCGAGAATGATCGCGCGCGGGATCTCGCTCGCCGCCCTCGCTCTCCTGGCCACGGCCGCGCCCGTCCTGGGCGCCCCGGCCGAAGCGGTGCGCGTCTTCGAAGGCAGCGAGACGATCCCAACCTACGAAGAGGGCCCGCCCGACGTCAACCCGCCGTTCGATCTCTTCGCGAGCGGCCGCTTCAACTACCCGTACACGATCCGCGAGAACCTCACGGACCGTCGCTCGGAGCGCGTGTGGCGGACGCTCAACCTCGAGAACGAGTACCTGCGGGTGTCGGTCTTGCCGGATCTGGGCGGACGCCTGTGGCGCTGCGTCGACAAGAGCAACGGGGCGTCGATGTTCTATGCGAACCCCACGCTCAAGTTCGCACAGGTCGCTTACCGCGGGGCGTGGGCGACCTTCGGCATCGAGTTCAACTTTCCGGTCTCGCACAACTGGGTCACCTCTTCGCCGGTGGATTTCGCGACGCAGCGCCACCCCGATGGGAGCGCCTCGATCGTCGTGGGGAACATCGACCTGGTCTACGGCATGCAGTGGCGGGTGGAGCTGACGCTCCGGCCGGGACGGGCGACGCTGGAGCAGACGACGACGCTTTACAACCGGAGCGACCAGCGGCACCGCTTCTATTGGTGGACCAACGCCGCCGTGGAAGCGTGGGACGACTCGCAGCTCATCTACCCGATGCCGTTCACGGCGAGCCACGGCTTCACGGAGGTCGACAACTGGCCGGTGAACCAGGCGGGTGTGGACCTGAGCCGGCCCGGCAACCACACGCAGGGGCCGGTGTCGCTCTTCAGCCACGGCAGCCGGGAGCCGTTCATGGGCGTCTACCACCCGAAGACGCGCGCCGGTGTCGCGCACTTCGCCCCGCCCGCGGAATTGCCGGCCAAGAAGGTCTGGAGCTGGGGCGCCGACGCCGACGGACGCGATTGGCGCAAGGCGCTCTCCGACAACGACAGCGCCGAGGTCGAGATCCAGGCGGGCCTGTTTCGCAACCAGGAGACCTACGGCTTCCTGGCGCCCCAGGAGAGCGTGCTCTTTCACGAGTTCTGGATGCCGGTGCGCGAGATCGGGGGATTCGTACGTGCGAATCCCGAGGCCGTGCTGAACGTCGAACGAGCGAAGGACGGTGAAGGCGCCGAGGCCCTCGTCGTCGGGCTCAACGTCACGCGATCGGTCGAGCAGGGGCGGATTCGCGTCAAGGATGGGGAGCGCGTCCTGGTAGAGGATGCGCTGACGCTCTTGCCGAGCGGCGTGTTCCAGAAGCGCTATGCGACCGTTCCGCCCGCCGAGCGATACACCGTCGAGGTGCTCGATCGCGGCGGCCGCGTGGTCGTGGCGCACACCGAGGGGCGCTACGACTGGGTCGCGGCGTCGGAGGTGAAGGTCGGTCCACAGGAGGCCTACCGGTTCCCGCCAGCGGACGTGCAGAGCGAAGGCGATGTGACCGCTTTCGGCGACAAGCAGGAGCGCGAGGGCAAGCTGCTTCTGGCCTACGACACGTATCAGGATGGACTGGGCCGCTATCCCGTGAGCTTCGGCCTGGAGAAGGCCGCGGGCCGCCTCGCCGTTTCGTTGAAACGCTACGAGGAAGCTCTGGCGCATCTCACGCGCGCGGCGGAGCGAGTGAGCAACGACGCCGAGGTGCACTACGCCCTGGGCTGCGCGCACGCGGCTCTCGGCGAGCCGCGCAAAGCCCGCGCCGATTGGGAGCGTGCTGTGCAGGATCGGGCGACGCGTCCGGCAGCGCTCTTGCAGATCGGTCGGCTGCTGGCACGCGAAGCCGACCTGGCAGGCTCGCTGGCGCGAGTGCAGGAGGCGCTGCGCGAAGACCCGCGCATGCTCCGCGCCGGCAACTTCGAAGTGATCCTGCTGCGCCGCCTCGGCCAGACGAAGGCGGCACGGCAACGCCTTGCCTATTGGCAAGCCGCGGATCCCACGAGCGCCACGCTGCGAAACGAGGCGACACGACTGGGCGCGGACGACCCGGCGTTGTGGAGCCACCTCGCCGGCGATCCGCAACGCACCCTGGAAGTGGCGCTCGACTACATGGAACTCGCAGCCTGGGACGACGCCCTGGCCCTGCTGGCTCGCGAGTACCCCGAGGGACAAGCGGTCCAGCGAGAGCCAGGCATGCCTTCGCCGCAGCGCCATCCGGAAGTGGTGTACTACCGCGGCTATTGCAGGGAGAAGCTCGGCGTCGCGGCGCAGTCCGACTTCGCCGCCGCGTCAAGTCTCCCGACGACGTACGTATTCCCTCAGCGTGCGGAATCGATACCCGTCTTGCGCCGGGCGCTCGAGCTCAATCCCTCGGATGCGACGGCGCACTTCCTTCTCGGATCGCTCTATCTCTCGGGCGGACTCGCGGAGCGCGCCGTGCAGGAGTGGCAGGAGGCGCGCCGCTTGCGGCCTGACATTCCAGTCCTGCATCGCAACCTGGGGATGACGCTCCTTCACGCACTGCGGCAGCCGGAACAGGCGCTCGAAGTGCTCTCCGAAGGCACGCGGAGGGATCCGGGCAACGTGGAGGTGTACCGCGCCCTCGACCAGGTCCTGGGCCTGCTCGGCCGCTCGCCGGCGGAGCGCGTGCAGGCGCTTCAGGCGTACCCGCAGCCCCAGAGCCTGCCCGGGTCGCTCGTGTTCAAGTTGGCCCTTGCCCTGGTGGAGGCGGGCCGGATCCAGGAGGCGGAGGGCCTGTTCCCCGGGCGCTTCTTCGCGCGCGAGGAGTTCGGGACCAACGTGCGCCAGATCTACGTGGAGGTTCAGCTCCAGAGGGCGCGTGCCCAGGCGAGCGGCAAGGACTGCGCGGCGGCTAGCAAAACGATCGTGGGACTGGGACGCGAGGTAGCGGGCCTTGATTTCACGAAGACTGGGCTCGAGGTCTTCGTGGACGCCGCGCGGACGCAGTTTCTCATCGGAGAGATTCTGGAGAGCTGCGGCGACTCCGCAGCCGCCCGAGCGCGGTGGGAGAAGGCCAGCCTCGCTTCCGACGCCTATCCTCAGCCCAACCTTGCCTATGCGTATCGAGCCGCCGAGCGAGTGGGCCAGGCCGACGCCGTCAAGCCGCGCGTGGAGGCGGCGCTTATATCGTGGACCAACCGCCTCGCTGTGGGCACGGGCTATCCCGGCCCGAATGCGTGCGGCCAAGGCCTGATGCTCCGGGCGCTGGGTCGCGAGGCAGAGGCTGAAGTCAAGCTCCGCGAGGCGCTGCTCCTGCCTGACAAGCTGATGTCTCACTACTTGAGCCGCGCCGTACTGGCCGAGGCCGGAGGACGCTAGGTGAGTCGCAATGGGGGTTAAGTCATGAAGTGGATCGCAGCGGGCTTGTTCGCCTTCGCGCTCGCGCAGCCAAGCAGCGCCGCGGAGATGGGAGAACATCGCGTCACCGCCGAGTCCGGCGTGCACGTCAAGATGCGCGACGGAGTCACCCTGATGGCCGATGTGTATCGACCTCAAGAGCCCGGCCAATATCCGGTTCTACTCCAGCGCACGCCCTACAATCGCGCCGATCCGGGTACTGGCGTGCTGCTGGCGTCGCACGGCTACGTCGTGGTTCTTCAGGACACGCGGGGCCGCTACGATTCCGAGGGCGAGTTCTACCCCTTCCGCAACGAGGCGCGTGACGGATACGACACGATCGAGTGGGCGGCGGCACTGCCGTACTCGAGCGGCAAGGTCGGCATGTTCGGTGGTTCCTACGTCGGGGCGACGCAGATGCTCGCCGCGACGCTGCGCCCTCCGCACCTCGAGGCGATCTTCCCATACGTGACCGGCTCGGAATACTACGAGGGCTGGACGTATCAATCGGGCGCGTTGATGCAATGGTTCGCCTCCTCTTGGGCCTCGGGCCTCGCCGAAGACTCCGTCCGGCGCGCGGCCGCCGCTCGCTCCCGCTGGTCTGAGTGGGTAGACACGCTGCCGGTGGAGGGTTTCCGGCTGCTCGACCTGCCCTCGGCTGCGGATCTGGCAGGCTACTACCGGGACTGGGTGCAGCACGAGCGGAGCGACGACTATTGGCGCGCCGTCAAGGTCTCCGACCACTTCGGGGAAATGAGCGTGAAGGCGCTGCACGCTGGTGGCTGGCACGACCTGTTCCTGAAGGGCTCGATCGAGAACTACAGCGGCCTGCACGACAAGGCGGCGACGCCCGAGGCGCGCGCCGGCCAGCGTCTGCTGCTCGGACCCTGGGGCCACGGAGACATGTCGGCCGAAGGCCAGATCGGCGACGTGGTGTTCGGGAAGGACGCCGTGGTCGACTTCGACGCGCTTGCCCTCGAGTGGTTCGATCACACCCTCAAGGACGAGGCCAACCTGTACGTGAGCGCCGCGCCGATCCGCTTGTTCGTGATGGGGGAGAACCGCTGGCGCGACGAGGCGGAGTTCCCGCTCGCACGCACGCAGTACGCGAAGTACTTCCTGCACTCGCAGAAGGCGCCCAACAGCGCCGCTGGGGACGGTGCCTTGTCGCTCGAGCCGCCGCGCAAAGAGCCGCCGGCGCTGTTCGAGTACGACCCGGCCAACCCCGTGCGTACGATCGGCGGCCGGCTCTGCTGCGGGGAGGTCACGAGGCCCGGCCCCTACGACCAGCGACCAAGCGAGTCCCGCAATGACGTGCTGGTCTTCACGACGCCCGCTCTTGCCAAAGACCTCGAGGTCACGGGCTACGTCCGCCTGGAGCTCTACGCCGCGACCTCGGCCGTCGACACGGACTTCACGGCGCTGCTCGCCGACGTCGATCCCTCCGGCTACGCGCGTTTCCTCACCGACGGCATCATCCGTGGCCGGTATCGCGCCTCGACCGAGCGGGAGGAGCTGCTCGACCCGGGCCGCACGTACAAGCTCGATATCGACCTGTGGGCCACCAGTAACGTCTTCAAGGCGGGCCATCGTGTCCGGCTCTACGTGTCGAGCAGCAATTTCCCCCGTTTCAACCGCAACCTGAATACCGGCGAGGCGATGCTCGGAAGCACTCGCATGATCAAGGCCAGCCAGACGATCTACCACGACGCCGAGCGGCCGTCGGCGTTGATCCTCCCCGTGATTCCGCGCTGAGAGGAGGTTCCATGTTCCCGCCTTCGCGGCCCGTGTGGGGTGTTGTTCTCTTGGCGATGGCCACATTCGGGACCGCCACGACCACGAAACCCGCCCCCTCGCGCAACGACCTCAGCTACTCGACAGAGGTCGTCACGCCCCACGTGCCGTGGGCCACGCAGCTACCTGGAGGTCCGCTCACGGGCTTCTTCATCCCCTCGGTCGCACACGGGCGCGACATGGTGGAGTTGATGCAGCGGCTCGCCCTCGAGCCGACCACGGTCAGTATCGACCGCAACTGGGATGTGAACTGTTGGGGCATCGGCGACTTCTACGGCCACGAGCTCCGGGGCGACATCAACGACTTCGAGACGGTCTACCGCTACGCCGAGGAGGACCTGACCAGCGACAAGCCGTTCGAGGTCCTGCTGCTTCCGGGACTGAACGGCTGGTCACGCCTGACCCGTGCCTCGCGAGATGCCATCCTGCGGCGCGTGAGTGAGGGGGCGGGCCTCGTCCTCATCCACCCCTTCGTGGGCGACGTGAAGGCACGTCCCTTCAAGGGCGACGAGGTCGAGGGCGACCAGCGCCTGTGGGGGCTCTCCCCGCTGGTGGGGGTTCCTGACGACTTCGTCAGCGAGCGGGGGTATCCGGAACTCAATGTGGCCGCGATCGACACGGGCAAGTGGACCCGGGCCAGGCAGCACTTCATCACCGAAGGGATTCCCCTGGAACTCATTCCGGCGGGTCGCTCGGGTGGCCGCTTCTACAAGTACCAGGCGAACGGCGAGGTGCTGATCGAGTCCGGCGGGCATCCGATCCTGGCCACGAGGGCCTACGGCAAGGGGCGCGTCGTGGCGCTCGCCTACGTCGAAGACGGCTTCCTGCCGGAGGCCATCGACCCGATCGAGACGAGGAGCTACTGGGACTACTGGGAGTACGAATATGTCCTGCTCGTGCGAAGCCTGCTCTGGGCATCCGGACGCGATTCCTCGCTGCGCATCGAAGGCGGAGTCCGGATCGTGGGAGCCCATGACGATGGGGCGGCGAGCCTGAAGGCCCGCCTCACGGGCGTGCTGGCCCGCCAGGTCGAGATCGAAGTGTCGGTACGCAGCGAGCTGGGTGGCGCCGTCGGTCGCGTTCGGGAGCGGCGCAGCCTCGCCGCGGGCACGACCGCGGTGAGCCTCGAGCTGGCGACGCTGCGTCCAGCCGGCGGCTGGCCCGGCGGAAGGTCGATCGTAGATCTCATCGTGCGGGACGCGGAGAGCGGGGACAGCCTCGACTTCGGCACGACGACGTTCGAGACTCCGAGGTTGGCGACGGTCACGGGGCTGAAGCCGAACGCGAGCGTGTACCGGCGCGGCGATACGCTGAGCGTAGTGACGCGCGCGGCAGGCAGCCTCGAGGGCCTGAAGATGCGCCTGGAGGTGCGCGACGATCTAGGGCGTCTGCTTCATGTCGAGGAGAAAGCCACGCCTGGGGAGAAGTACTTCTTCTACACGCTCGACGACTTCCTGGGCAAGCGCGCCGCGCTCTCGGCCTCGCTCGTCGATGCCGCTGGCCGGATCGTGGACCAGCTCCGTGCTGCGCCCGTCGTCGTCGTCCAGCAGGAGCGGAGGCAGAAGGAGTACCAGGCGCTGGTCTCCTTCGAGCAGCCCCGGCACGCTGTGGCGGCGCTCCGGCAGCGCCGGCTCCACGCGCTGGGCATGGACAGCGGCTTTACCTGGGGCGGTGAGGTGAACGACAGCCTCGAGGTCCCCCGCGGGTACTTCGGCGTCTACTGGTACGACCGTGGCCCCACCACCCCCGAGGCTCTGGAGCGTGCGGTCCGCGAATACCAGAAAAGCGGAGACGCAGGCTCGCTGCAATACCTCACGAAGCAGGAGCTGTTCCGCCGCACTGGCGACAAGAAGTTCCTGACCCGCAGCCCCAGCCTCGACGATCCGGATGTCCTGCGCTTGCTCGCCGACATCTCACGCACCGCGGCCCGGAACAAGGCTGTCTACAACATGAACTACTACTTCGTCGGAGACGAGGGCTCGCTCACGTCCTACACGGACCCCGTCGACTTCGATTTTGGGCCCCACACCCTGAAGAACTTCCGCGCGTGGCTGCGCGGGGCGTATGCGTCCCTCGGCGCCTTGAACCGCAGCTGGAAGACCGACTACGAGACTTGGGACGTCGTCACGCCCGAGACGACCGATGAAGCCCACAAGAGCGGGGTCTTCCCGCGCTGGGCGGATCACCGTACCTACATGGAAGTCTCGTTCGCGAACGCGTACCGGGTGGTGCGCGACGCCGTTACCGAGGCCGACCCTCAGGGGCACATTGCGCTCTCGGGGACGCAGGTGACGACACCCTACGACGGCTGCGACTGGTATCGGCTGGACCAGATCATCGACGACTTTCTCTCCTACGACGGCGGCAATCAGTGGGACCTGCATCGCTGCTTCGCCAAGCCGGGCGCGCGGGTCGGCTTCTGGACGGGTTATGGGCGGCGCGGGATCGGAGTCCAGCACGAGATCTGGAGCGCGGCGCTCAGCGGCGTGTTGTTCCCGAACCTGTTTTGGAGCTACTCCGTCGTGAACCCGGACCTGACTTTCTCGCGCTCCGGGCGCGACATGGGCGCGGTGTTCCAGTCGCTGCGCTTCGAAGGGCTCGGGCGCCTGCTGATGGAGGCCGAGCGCGTGGGTGACGGTATCGGCGTGCACTACTCGATGGCCTCGGTACACGCGGCCGGTATTCTCGGGCTCCACGCAAAGGAGAGCGACGAGCCGAAGCAGGGCGAGGCGCCGCCGGTGCCGAACCTGCCGGCAGATCGGGACGGGTGGGCTCGCGGCCTGAGCGATCTGGGATTCTCGTATGACTTCGTCTCCTACGACCAGGTGGAAAAGGGCGGTCTCGATCCCGCGCGGCTGAGAGTCTTCGTGCTGCCGCTCTCGCTCGCTGTCTCGCCCGCGGAGCTGCTTTCGATCGAGGCCTTTGTGCGCGCCGGCGGAATCGTCGTCGCGGACGGCGCGCCCGGACTCCTGGACGAGCACTGCGCGTGGCGCCCGGAGGGTCTGCTCAACGAGCTGTTCGGCATCACCACTCCCGACTCGTCTCAGCGCGCTGACACAAGCTCCGCGCCTCGGGACGGTCGTGGCGACGCCGGAGGGGAGCGCGTGGGGTCTCGACGCCGCCGGCCTCCAGGGTCTGAGCGGCTGGGAGTCCGGTATCAGCGCGAAGGGGAGCGTGCCGCTGCTCGAGATCGGTGGAATGCCCGCCGCCTTCGTCCGGCGCGTGGGTAAGGGTTGGACCGTCTACCTGAACGTCCTGCTCGATCGCTATCCGTCGCTGCGCGCGAACGGCTACGAAGGAGAAGGCTACCGTAACTTGCTCAAGGCAGTTCTGGGCCATCTCGGCGTTCGACCTGCCATCGAGCTGACGGACACGCAGGGTCGGGCTGTCGGGCCCGCTCGTATCGCGCGCTATCGCCTGGGCGACGCCGACGTGGTCGCCGTCCTGCTCGAACCAATCGAAGTCGAGAAGGCTCACGGGCGCGATGGCGTCACCGTCTACGACGATTCGAAGCTCGGCAAGCTCGTGCGACGGGACCTCGAGGTGCGCTTGTCGCGCTCGGGGGCCGTGACGAACCTCCGCACTGGCGAGTCCCTCGGGCAGAGCGATCGGGTGAGGCTCTCGGTCGTGTCGGGAGACGCGCTATTCCTCGCCGTCGGTCCGCCCCGTGGCGCGCTGGCCGTGGTGGGCCCCGCTTCGGCGCGCCTCGGCGAGCATCCCCGCTACAGCCTGGCGTCGTCCACGCCCGGCAAGCGCCTCGTGCAAGCCCTCGTGTTCGGGCCCGACGGTGCAGCTCTCCCCGACTACGCGCGCACCCTGCTTCTGGATGGGACCGACAGCAACTTCGTCCTGCCTTTCGCGCTCGACGATGCGCCGGGCCACTACCGGCTGCGCTTCGCCGACGTGCTCAGCGGCGCTTCTGCGGAGACCCGCGTGGAGCTGCGATGAACAGGCGTAGTTGCCGTGAGGAGGTGTGCTCGTGATTCGACGCCGCGATTTCGTGAAGGCGGGAGCGGCCCTGGCAGCTCTTGTGGGCGCGGGCGGGCGTTCTGCCGCCGACGGGCCGGTGCACCTCTGGCAAGGCTACGACTTCGGCCCCGGTCCCATGGCCGCGGACCGGCTCAACCAGGGTCCCTTCGGCATCGACCAGGACGAAGGCTGGTACACGATCGAGGCGACGACCGCCGCGAAGGGGCCCGTCCGGAACTTCGGCCTCGGGCTGGTGGGCTACACCTGGGAAGAGAACGGCCCCGCCCTCTCGGTCCGTGCCGGAACCCAGACGCTCGAGGCCGCCATCGAGAAGATGGCGAGCCTGCCGCTCGTGGACGTGCTGTACATTCGTTGCGACTGGCGCGATGTCCAGAGCCGTCCAGGTCGTCTCGATCTGAACCCTGTGTGGAAGCTGACGCTCGACGCCGCCCGGCGTCACGGCCAGCGCGTGGCCTTTCGTGTGCAACTCTCGAACCCCGAGGTCCAGCCAGCCAAGCTCGCGCTGCCGGAGTTCCTGCAGGCCAAGGTGCCGCTCGCCACAATCCGGCGGCCTGTTCCCGGAAGCCCCACCCGTGTCGAGCCCCGCTATGACCATCCGGCGTTTCAGCAGGCGTTTCGCGAGCTGAATCAGCTTCTGGCCGCGGAGTTCGACGGGAACCCGATCCTGGAGTTCATGGACCTCATGATGTATGGCTTCTGGGGTGAGGGTCACACGAGCGACTACCCGAGCCCCTTCCCGGACCCGTGGACGGCCGAGCAAACGATGCTCGAGATGACGCGGCAGCAGCTCGAGATCTGGAAGCGCGTGCCTCTGGCGGTGAACACGCAGCCCGACATCAGCGCCGTGGGCAACCACGCCGTCCAGGATCTCGCCGTCCGCAGCGGTGCCTGGCTGCGCTCGGACAGCATCATCCTGGACGAGCCGATCCAGATCGAGATGCTGGCGAACCGGCCGCCGTGGCTGCCGGTCGTGATGGAGGACGGCTACTATCGGCACTACCAGACCGATCGGGACACGTTCAAGGTGGACACCGGCGGCGTCAATGTGATCGAGCGATCGATCCTCCACACGCTGGACCTGGGCGGCAACTATTGGTCGCTATGGACAGAGGCCGATAACGTCGCGCGCTATGCGGACCAATATCCCGAGGGTTTTGCGGCTCTACAGCGACGGATGGGCTACCGGGTGCGGCCGGCCTGGGTCTGGCAGCGGAAACGTCACGGCACCGCGGAGTTGATCGTGGCCATCGTCAACGACGGCGTCGCCGGAGTGCCCGGCGTCTTGCGCGTCTTTGCCGAGACTCCCGATGGCAAGCTGCGGGTGGGCGGTGGGCTCGATGCCGGCCACCCCTTCGCGGGGCGTATTCGGCAGGCCTCGTTCGTGCTGCCGCCGGGCCTCGACGGCCAGGAGCTCACGCTGAGGGCCGAGTTGGACACGAAGGGCGTACGACGGCCAGTACGTTGGGCCTGTGCGCAACCCACGAACGCGGATGGCTCGCTCATGCTCCGGCTGAAGCGCCATGACGATGCCAACTGGCGCAAGGGGATCTGAATGCTGCGCCCGGTTCTTCGCCCGTGGCTCGGCGATTGGCACAGAGAGGAGCCGCGATGAGGCGCAAGCACGCGACATGGGCAGCCGGCATCGCGTCGGGGATCGCACTCGCGCCAGGCGTTGGCGCGGCGGAACGGCCCAGGCCGCAGGCCTTCGTCGTGTTCGAGCGGCCGGTCGAGCCCGGGCCGCAAATCACCCCACTGCTGCGCCACCAACTCGATCTCGCCTGGCAGCAGGACGGGGTGCGCCGCGCGGCCTTTGCGGCGGTACCAACCGAAGCCGCTCTCGTCGCGCTTCAGAAGCGCTTGCGTGAGACGGCGCTCGAGATCATCGGCGGCCTGCCCGAACGGACGCCGCTGAACGCGCAGGTCGTCGGGAGCGTGAACGCCGACGGCTACCGTATCGAGAAGCTGATCTTCGAGAGCCTGCCGGGCTACCACGTGACCGCGCTGCTGTACGTTCCCGACGCGCCCGTGGGGCGCAAGCCCGCGGTGCTCGTGGCGTGCGGTCATGCCCCGCTCGGCAAGGCCTTCTCGAACTACCAGGAGATCAGCGCGAGGCTCGCGAAGCGCGGCTACGTCGTGCTGTGCTTCGATCCGGTCGGACAAGGCGAGCGTAGCCAGTTCTGGGACGCGGCTCGGGGTCGCAGCCGCTACAACCTCGTGTGCGGTGAGCACGCCATCCTCGGCAATTTGGCGACGCTGGCGGGCACCAGCCTGCTTCGCTTCATGGTCTGGGACGGGATGCGCGCCGTGGACTACCTGCTGACCCGCCCCGACGTGGACCAGGGCCGCATTGCCGTCACCGGGACCAGCGGCGGGGGACTCCAGTCGACCTGGATCGGCGCCCTCGACGAACGCGTGAGCGCGATCCTGCCGTCGTGCTTTCCGACGGCTCTGCCGATGCGCATGGCGAACCGGATCTTCGAGGATCCGGACAGCGATCCCGAGCAGGACCCCGCGGGCCTCGTGTCCCACGGGGTCGATCATGCCGGCCTGCTGCTCCTGGCCTACCCGCGGCCGCTGCACCTCTCCGCGGCCGTGAAGGACTTCGTCCCGATCGAAGGTACGCGCAGGAGCTTCCGCGAGGTGGCGGCGCTGTACGAGCGCTTCGGCCATCGGGATCGCATCGCGCTCAGCGAGGGCTACCACGAGCATCGCTACTCAGCCGAGAACCAGGCGGCGGCGTTTGCGTTCCTGGACCGTGTCTTCGGGCGGCCGGCGAAGAGCGGGCTCGATCCCGTCACGACCTTCGACCCGACGCGGCTTCGCTGCACGCCGACCGGGCAGGTGCGCGTCGACCTTCCGGGCCGCTCGCTTCCGGAACTGGTTCGAGAGTACTACCGCGGTCACGCGGCCGGTGGTGGTTCGTCGCTGGTCGAGCTCTACACGGGGCAAGGCTATCCGGGGATCCGCACTTGGCCTGTGAAGCCTTACCGCGGCGGAGACGTGCGGGGCGAGATCGCGTGGGAGTCGAAAGGCAGCGTGGAAGCGGGTGATAACGTCATCGAGCGCTATCTGCTTCATCACAGCGAGCGCCTCGAGCTGCCGCTCTTGCATCTTCATCGAGCCACGGGGGCCTCGGGCCGCACCGTGCTGAGGCTGGGACTCGGCGGCAAGCTGCAAGGCTCGGATTGGGGCGAGATCGAGGCGGCCCTGGCGCGCGGCGACAGCATCGTGTCGTTCGACCCGCGTGGCCTCGGGGAAACCCGAATGCGCTACAAGGCGGCCTCGATCGACGACCCCGAGCTGACGCTGCTGGATGAGGACACGGCCTACGCGAGCCCGGTCTCCGGTGTCCTGGCAAACTACGTGTACAACGCCCTCCTGGTGGGACGCCCCTACTTCCTCGAGATGATCGAGGACGCCGAGATTGCGGGGCGCTTTGCCCGCGAGAAGTTGGGCGCTCAGCGTCTCGTGGTCGAGGGCCGCGGCGATTCTCGGACACTGGCGGCGGCCGTGGCGGCGGTCGTGCCCGGCGTCGAACTCGCGCCCCTCGAGCCCGGCGACGCGGTCTTCTCCTGGTCCGCCAGCGTCGAACAGATGCGAGAGCTCTGGCCGATCCACTACCTGATGCCGGGCGGCGCCTACCTCACGTTGGAGCGCTAGTCCCGACACCGGCCGTGGGGTTCAGAGACGTTGCAGACTGCGCTCGAGTGGTTCGGGAGCCCAGGGCGCTGGCAAGCCCAGATCGGCAAGCAGCACCTGGGCGCTGATGTAACCCGGCAGTCCCGTGACGTTGCCTCCCGGGTGGGAACTGGATCCGCAAAGGTAGAGACCCTTCATGGGCCCGCGGTAGTGGCCGGCCCCGGGGAACGGACGGTCGTACCCGATCTGACCGTGGCTGAAGGCGCCGACGAGCAGATCGCCCTCGCGCATGTTCACGAGCTGGCGCTCGGT
>CAYTWT010000367.1:0-7770 GCA_964442185.1 uncultured Acidobacteriota bacterium | reverse complement strand
CTCGACCGCGCCAAGAAGATGCCGGTCTATGCCCGCGAGAACGTCTCGCATCTCTGGCTCGTGAATCCCGCGGCGCGGACCCTCGAGGTATATCGCCTGGCGGAACGCCGATGGCTGCTGCTCGCGACCCACGAGGGAGGGGCGCGCGTCCGTGCGGAGCCATTCGACGCCATCGAGTTGGACTTGACGCCGCTCTGGGCCGAGGCAGGCTAGATGGCGTCTCCTGCCAAGCAACCCGCCACCTACGAAGACCTGATGCGGGTGCCCCCCCACCAGGTCGCCGAGATCGTGAATGGTGACCTGCACGTGTCCCCACGGCCAGCGTCGCGCCACGCGCTCGCCAGCTCGAGACTGGGATCGGAATTGGGCCCCCCGTTCGATCGAGGCCGCGGCGGGCCCGGTGGCTGGTGGATCCTCGACGAGCCAGAGCTGCACCTCGGCGACGACGTGCTGGTGCCTGATCTCGCCGGCTGGCGGCGTGAGCGGATGCCAAAGTTCCTTGACACGGCCGCCTTCACCCTCGCTCCGGACTGGGTGTGCGAGGTAGTGTCGCCGGGCACCGAGCGTCTCGACCGCGCCAAGAAGATGCCGGTCTATGCCCGCGAAAGCGTCTCGCATCTGTGGCTCGTGAATCCGATTGCACGGACGCTCGAGGTGTATCGTCTGGCGGATGGCCGATGGCTGCTGCTTGGAACCCACGAGGGAGCGGCGCGTGTCCGAGCGGAGCCATTCGACGCCGTCGAACTGGACTTGGCGCCGCTCTGGGGCGAGGTCGGATAGAGCCGCCTTCCGAATCGTCCAGGTCGCTATGGCTTCGCGACCGTTACCTTGACGACGAGATACCGCATCTCGCCCTCGACGCGACTCAGCCAGTGGGGGACTCCAGCGGCGATCGTCACGACGTCACCCGGTCCGACCTCACGCGTGTCTCCGCCCTGAATCCCAGCACTACGTAGCTCGCCAGGACCAGTAGTCTTGGCGCCAGGCATGGTGCCGCCCGTAACGAGACTGCCGCGTCCGCCGATCACATACCAGACGTCGATCTCCCGCTCGTGGATCTCAGCCTCGCCCACGGCTCCCCGCCGAATCCCAAACACGCGGTACTCCTGTGCCGCGGCGAGAGGGACGGCGGCGAGCGGTCCCGCCGGCGCCTCCCGGATCGCCTTGGCGACTTCGCTGGCCGAAAGATACTTCACGGAGGGCGCGGCCGCAGATGTCTGTTCAGGCGCCCCGACGAGAAACAACCAGGCCAGCAGAACGGCGTCGATGTGCATCACGCTTTGGTCCTCCAGTCTTGAGCTTCGTCAGGCAAGTCTCGCCCCGTGTTCCAACAACAACGCTCTTAGTACCGAACGGTGGCAGCGCTGTTCCTCTGTACAGTAGCAGCCAACCGAGAGATTGGTCTCGTGCGAGAGGCCGGCCAGCAGCAACAGGAGCCGCGTGGCCTCAGGGCGCTTCATCTCGGCTTGGTATCGCTTCGTGAAGGCGCGCCACGCCCGCTCATCGGCAGCCCCCAGCGCTTGCTTGACCAACGCCTCCGAAGGCGCGAGATCCGGAAGCCACACGTCGTAGAAGTCGCGCGAGGCATGCTCAGCCTTGGGCACGCCGCGCGGCGGGCGACGGACGGTCCCGACCCGCAGGCCCTCGCCTTTTGCCCTGGGGCTGCCCAACCGCACTACGCGGATAGCCATTCGAGTCGCCTGAGCGGTCTTACTGCTGCGGTACGAACTTCTGGACCCTCTGCCCCGAGACGTCCACGACGTAGACGGCGCCGTCTGAACCAACGGCGATGTCGTGCGCGAGATTGAACTGGCCGTCGTAGTTTCCGAACCGGCCGAAGCGCGTCAGGAGCTTGCCCTCGCGGTCGACTACGGCCACTCCTGATCGATCCGGCGGTTCGGACGGCTGGTCGCCGCCATCTGCGATGAAGGTCCTTCCATCCGAGGCCACTGCGATTCCGTAGGGACGTCCCAGATCAGGCCCCTGCCACTGTGTGAGAAATCGCCCGTCGCTATCGAACACCTGGACGCGCGCGTTGCTTCGGTCGGCAACGAGGACGCGGCCAGAAGCGTCGACCGCGATGCCATGTGGAAGATTGAACTGGCCCGGCCCAGCGCCCGCGGTTCCCCAGGTCATGAGGAAGGTGCCGTCGGCAGCAAACTTGACGACGCGGGTGTTCTCATAGCCGTCGCTCACCAGGAACGAGCCGTCCTTCAGAACCGCAACGTCAGTGGGAAGGTTGAAGTGATTCGAGTCGGCGCCCGGTGTTCGGGCTTCGCCGAGCTTCAGGAGAAGCCGCCATCGGGCGAGAACTTGAAGACTTGCTGGAGCCCGACATCGGTCAGCCAAACGTTGTCGTCTCGATCGACGGTCAGTCCATGCGGCATCACGAACAGGCCTGCGCCCCACGACCTGAGGAAGCGTCCGGTCTTGTCGAAGACCCAGACGGTAGGTCGAGCGATGGGTTCGGTGGGAAATGGCTCCGTCCATTCCCGGCCGGCACGATGAAATACCAGCACACTGCCGTGCGAGTCGATTCCGACGCCAGTGGCCTGCCCGAGCATTTCTCCGGGCGGCAGCTCCGGCCACCCGTGGACCACCTGGTAGCCGACGACTTGTCGCTCAGCCGTTTGCGCGGGCTCCGCGGCGCCGGCGGACTGTGGGTAATGGCCTGACAGCCCCGTCACAACAAGGATAGAGAAAAGGATCGCGCGAACAGGGTTCGTGAATCGAGCTTGCATGGGTGACTCCTCGGGAATCGGTTACTTCCAGCTCTCGTCCGCCGAACCCCGGGGCGGTGTTGTCTCTGGCGGTGTCTTCACTTCCGAAAGCCTTCGAAGAAGGTGTCGTCGATGTCGAACGCAGCTCGCTGCTTCAAGCCAAGCTCGAGCTTCTCGAACATGTCGATTAGCTTTTCGCCATCAACCAGCTCAATAGGTGGCACACCGTCTCGCACCGCTTCGCGTCGAGCTTCGGTCGTGAAGGTGCCAGTTGTCAGGATGATGCCCTTGTCAGCTCGCCCCTGCATGGCGCCCCGGAAGTCCCGGACCTCTGAGGGCGATACCGCGCCGCTGTAGCGTTTGCACTGGAAGAGGACACGAAAGCTCACGAAGGCGTTGACCTCAACAACGCCATTCCCGTCAAGACCGCCGTCTCCGGAACGACCGGTGACAGTTACGTTCTGAAAACCAGACTCCCGAAGCAGCCTCTGGCAAAGGCGCTCGAACCCGGCGGCCGGCAGCGCCCTGAGAATCGCAAGGAGGCCAGCACGGTGATTCAACGGGGCCTGGGCAGCGACCGCTGCCTCCGGCGAAGACTCCTCCAAGGGCGTCCCGGTCTCGGTTAGTTTGGGCTGGGCGTTTCGTTCCTCGGCAAAGAGCTTGTGGAGATCCTTCATGATCTGGAGGGCAGCGGCGTGCGACAACGTGGTCGCCCTACCCTTCTCGGTAAGACTCCAGATGCCCCTGCGCGATGAGTCGAGCAGGCCTGCCCGAGTAAGGTAGAAGCGTGCCCAGGCAACCTGATTGTCGAAACGGGAGGAGCCGCTCGGTATCTGCTCGCCTTGCTCTTGTTCGGAGATTGCAAGGCGCGAGGCGACCATCGCCCGGACTTCGTCTGGTCGCCCGGATCCGCCAAGCTCCTTCAACACCTCGACCACGGGTCCAAAGTAACGAACGAAACGAGGACCCTTGGTCTCGGCCTTGGTCACGCTGAGCCCCCCGCCGCTCCTCGACCTGTCCGCCGGACGCTTCATCTCGTGCGAAGGATAAGCCGAGAAAGACCGCGGAAGGAAGCTGGGAGCTGGGTTGCATTCGCGAGAGACGCTGTCGCGGCCGCTAGAATGGCCGGATGGTGCGTGTCGGGCTCTACGACGACCCCCTGTTCCGCGAACACGACGCCGGCCCCGGTCACCCCGAACGCGCGGAGCGTCTCGATGCGGTTCGAAGAGGCCTGAGGGACGCGGGCCTCGAGACCAAGCTTCGCCTGCTGAGCCCGCGACCGGCCACGGCCGAAGAGCTGATGCGCGTCCACACGCCCGAGCATGTGGCAATCGTCGCGGCCACCGCCGGCAGGACGGTTCGCTTCGATGCCGATACTCGAGCGAGCCCGCGCTCGTACGAGGCGGCGCTGCTCGCTGCCGGCGCCGTGGTCGACGCTGTGGACCGCGTCCTCGATGGCGATCTCGATCGCGCCTTCTGCGCGGTGCGCCCGCCAGGCCACCACGCCGAGGCGAACCGGGCCATGGGCTTCTGTCTGTTCAACAACGTTGCCGTCGGCGCCGCCCATGCCCTAGCCAGTGGTCTCGAGCGCGTTCTCGTCATCGATCCCGACGTTCACCACGGCAACGGCACGCAGGCGATCTTCGAGGACGACCCGCGCGTGCTGTATGTCTCGAGCCACGAGTTTCCGTTCTACCCGGGCACAGGCAGCCTGGCCGAGGTGGGGAAGGGCCGAGGCTTCACGGTGAACTTGCCGATGCCCGCGGGCTGCGGTGATGCCGAGTACGCGAGCGTCTACCACGACATCGTGGAGCCGATCGGGATCGCTTTCGATCCGCAGCTCGTTCTCATCTCCCAGGGCTTCGATCCGCATCGCGACGATCCGCTCGCGGGCATGAACGTGACGCCGGACGGGTTCGCGAGCGTGATGGCCTCCTGCTTGCGCACCGCGCAAGGCGCCGCTCAAGGAAGGGTCGTCGTCGCGCTGGAGGGCGGCTACGACCTCGGCGGCATCGCGGAGTCATCGGCCGCGATCGTTCGCGTCCTGCTGGGCGAAGCGCACAACGGGATGCTTGCGCCAGACTCGGAGATTGCCGACGACCTGGTCGCGATCTATCGCGAGCGCTACGCGCCCTTCTGCCCCATCCTGGCCCGCTGAGGGCGGCCCGAAGCCTCGTGTTAGGATGCGATATTCTATTGTCTTCACTAACTTATGACCGAGTATCTCTTCGACGAAATCGAGACGCGCTGGCAGAAGCGGTGGGCCGAGGGACGAACCTTCGAGGTGACCGAGGACCCCGCCCGCCCCAAGTACTACTGCCTGGAGATGCTGCCGTACCCCTCGGGCGACATCCACGTCGGCCACGTCCGGAACTACTGCATCACCGACGTGGTGTCGCGCTTCAAGCGCATGAAGGGCTTCAACGTCCTGCACCCGATCGGCTGGGACGCCCTGGGCCTTCCGGCCGAGAACGCAGCCATCCAGCGCGGCGTACATCCCGAGAGGTGGACGCGCGACAACATCGCCAGCATGAAGCGGCAACTCCAGCGCCTCGGCTTCAGCTATCCCTGGAGCCGCGAGATCGCCAGTTGCGATCCCGAATACTACCGCTGGAACCAGTGGTTCTTCCTGCGCATGCTCGAGAAAGGCATCGCGTATCGCGCCAAGGCCCCGGTCAACTGGTGCCCCCAGTGCCAGACCGTGCTCGCCAACGAGCAGGCCGAAGGTGGGGTGTGCTGGCGTTGCGCCAGCGTCGTGGAGCAGCGCGAGATGGAACAATGGTTCCTGCGCATCACGGCCTATTCGGACGAGCTGCTCGACGACATGGCGCAGCTTCCGGGCTGGCCCGACCGGGTCCTGGTCCAGCAGCGGAACTGGATCGGCCGCTCGCCCGGCGCCGACATCGATTTCAGGGTCGAAGGCTTGGCGCCCCTGCGCGTCTTCACGACCCGCGTCGACACCATCTACGGCGCCACCTTCATGGTGCTCGCACCAGAACACCCTCGCGCCGACGAGCTGATCTCCGGCGCGCCGGCCGAGGCAAGGCTGGCGCTCGCGCGGCTGCGTTCGCAGGATCGGCGGGCGCGGCTCGAGGGCAAGGTCGAGAAGGAAGGCGTCTTCACGGGCCGGCATGCCGTGAACCCGTTCAGCGGCGAGAAGCTCCCGATCTGGATTGGCAACTTCGTGCTGATGGGCTACGGGACCGGCGCGATCATGGGGGTGCCCGCCCACGACCAGCGCGACTTCGAGTTCGCGCGCAAGTTTGGGATCGAGGTCCGCGTCGTGATCCAGCCTGAAGGTCAGAAGCTCGAAGGCGACCTACTCAGCGCCGCCTACGATGGTCCCGGCAAGCTGGTCAACAGCGGTCCGTTCGACGGCCTCGTGGTCGACGACGCGATCAAGAAGATGGCCGCCCACGCCGAGGCCAAGGGCTTCGGCAAGCCGACCATCACCTACCGTCTCAAGGATTGGCTGGTCTCTCGCCAACGCTATTGGGGGACGCCGATCCCGGTCGTCTATTGCGACAACTGCGGGGTCGTCGGCGTGCCCGACTCCGAGCTGCCCGTGGTGCTTCCCAGGTACGTGCCCTTCACGGGCGAAGGCGGCAACCCGCTCGCCAAGGTCCCAGGCTTCGTGAACGTCGGCTGCCCGGGTTGCGGCGGAGCAGCGCGGCGCGAGACCGACACCATGGACACCTTCGTGGACTCGTCCTGGTACTTCTACCGCTACCTCTCGCCGCGCAAGCATGACGGCCCGTTCGACCCGGACGCCGTTCGCTACTGGATGCCGATCGACCTCTACGTCGGCGGCATCGAGCACGCGATCCTGCACCTCGTCTACTCGCGCTTCTGGACCAAGATGATGCGCGACCTCGGCCTCGTCACCTTCGACGAGCCAGTGGTGCGCCTGTTCCCCCAGGGCATGGTGCACAAGGACGGCGAGGTGATGTCGAAGTCGAAGGGCAACACGGTGGCCCCCGACACCATCATCGGCCGTTACGGGGCCGACACCCTGCGCCTGTACATCTTGTTCGTCGCCCCGCCCGAGATGGCGCTCGAATGGCAGGACGGCCAGATCGAGGGTCCGCACAAGTTCCTGCTCCGCGTCTGGCGGCTGCTCGATCGCCACGCCGACGCCTTTGCCCAGCAGATTCGCCAGCGCGTCCCGGCGGAGCTGACCCCAGCCGCCCGGGACCTGCGCCGCAAAGTCCACCAGAGCATCGAGCGCGTGACCGGCGACATCGAAGCTCGCATCAAGCTCAACACCGCGGTGGCCGCGCTCATGGAGCTGACGAACGAAATCTATCGACTCGAGCCGGAGGTGGCCGAGAGTCCGATGCGCCCGGTCCTCCAGGAAGCCCTCGAGGCGCTGGTCCTGCTGCTCGCGCCGTTTGCGCCGCACCTGTGCGAGGAACTCTGGTCACGGCTCGGCCGGCGCTTCAGCATCGTCGACCGCAACTGGCCCGTGGCCGACCCAGCCCTCGCGCGCGAGGACAACATTGAGCTTGCGGTTCAGGTGAACGGCAAGCTCCGGACACGCATCACCGTTCCCGCAGGGGCCTCCGACGAGGAGGTGCGGCGCCGCGCGCTCGAGGAGCCAAAGATCGTCGCGGCGTCCAGCGGAAAGTTGGTCGCGAAGGTCTTGGTGGTCCCGGGCCGGTTGGTCAACGTGGTGGTGACGTGAGACGCCGCAGCGCGCTGGCTACGCTGGCGCTGCCGCTCCTGGGCGGGTGCGGCTACTCGCTCGTGGGCAAGGGCGTCAATCTCGATCCTTCGATCAGGCGCATCGGCGTGCCGCTGTTCAAGGACAATTCCGGCCGGCCCGGGCTCGACCAGAAGATCACCGAGAAGGTGATCGAGGAGTTGCTGAAGCGCGGCCCCTTCGACGTGGTGCCCGAGGCCACGGGCGTCGACGCGCTCGTCGAAGGTTCGATCGTGAACTACTCGTCGCTGCCAATCGGCTTTTCGAGCGACGGCAGTGCCGCCAACGATACCGAAGCCAGCCGCTACGCGATCGTCCTGGTGGCGAAGCTGCGCTATACCAAGACAG
>CAYTWT010000366.1:0-7347 GCA_964442185.1 uncultured Acidobacteriota bacterium | reverse complement strand
GCTTCGGCGAGCGTCGTTCGTGATGGAGTTCCGCGTGGCGGAGCGCGCGAGCGAACGCCTCGTGGCCGAGGCGAAGAAGACGCTCGTCTACTACGACTTCACGGCCCGAAAGTCGTTGCCGCTGCCGGCCGCGATCCGTGCTCAACTGAGAGCCCAGGACCCGGAGCTGCGGGAGGGCTAGGGCCCGACCTCGTTGTCCTGCGCCGACACGATCTGCCAGCGGCCTGCGCGTTTCGCCATCACGTCGGTCCAGACGAAACGGCCCGTCTCGAGCTTGCCGCCGGCCCTGCGCGTGAAGCTTTCGCTGCCCTGGAGCACCGCTACGTCGCCGAAGAAGCGCAGCTTCACGTCGCCGACTTCGTTCGAGAGCAGCTTCGCCTTGGGCGAGGCGACTTGGAGGAGCAGCGCCTTCTTGTCGTAGACGCTACCGTCGCTTTCGATCCCCACGAAATCGTCGGCGATGATCGCCTCGAGCGGCATCGGGTCCTGCTCCACGTAGGCCGAAGCCCACTGCCGCTCCATCTCGATCAGCATGGTCGTGAGATCAGCCATCGCGTCGAGCTTCCTAGCCGTCAGTCGTTGACGCTCAGGTACGTGTAGCCATCGAGGGCTTCTTCGTAGCGGCGCATCAAACGGCCCGACTCCGCGGGGGTGAGGCGCTTTTCGCGAAGTGCGTCCTCGACGGCGCGGCGCACTCTCGAGACCAGGTCGTCCTTCGAGTACTGCACGTATGCCAGGACCTCTGTGACCGAATCGCCCTCGACGACGTGGTCGACGCGGTAGTCGTCGCCGTCGAGCCGGACGTGGACCGCGTCGGTGTCGCCGAACAGGTTGTGCAGATCGCCCAGGATCTCCTGATAGGCGCCCACCAGAAAGCTCGCGATGTAGTACGGCTCGCCGTTGGGCGAATGCAGCTCGAGGAAGTGCTTGACGTCCTTCAGGTCGATGAACTCGTCCATCTTGCCGTCGCTGTCGCAGGTCAGGTCGGCGAGCACCGCGCGGCGGGTGGGCGCCTTGTTCAGGCGATCGATCGGCATGGTGGGGAAGAGCTGCCGCACGGCCCAGTGGTCGGGCAGCGACTGGAACAGCGAGAAGTTGCAATAGTAGGTGTCGCTGAGCTGCTTCTCCAGGGCCTCGAGATCGTCGGGTACGTAAGGCAGCTCGCGCACGATCTTGAGGATCCGCTCGCAGGTCGCCCAGAAGATCTGCTCGACGCGGGCGCGCTGCTTGAGGTCGAGCACGCCGAGGTTGAAGGCGGTGATGCCTTCTTCCTTGAGCTGCAGCGTGTCGTGATAGGCCTCCAGGAAGTTCTTGCGGCTGATGCCGTCGTAGGTCTCGTAGAGCCGTTGGATGATCCGGTGTTCGCCCTGCTCCAGCGACGCGGGGAGCTGGCCGATCAGGATCTCGTTCGAGCCGAGGACGTTGAAGATCAGCACCGAGTGGTGGGCCACGAGCGCTCGGCCCGATTCCGTGACGATATCCGGATGCGGCACGCCCTTGGCGTTGCACGCCTCGGCCATCTGGCTCACCACGTCGGCTGCGTACTCCTGCAGCGTGTAGTTCACGGAGGAATGGAAGTTCGTCTGGCTGCCGTCGTAGTCGACGCCCAGGCCGCCGCCGCAGTCCACGTAGCGCATCTTGGCGCCGAGCGCATACAGCTCCACGAAGATGCGGCCTGCCTCCTGCAGCGCGTCCTTGATGGCGCGGATCGCCGTGATCTGGGAGCCGATGTGGAAGTGCAGCAGCTGCAGGCAGTCGAGCATACCCTCGGCGCTCAGCCGCTCCACCGTCGCCACCATCTCGGCCGTCGTCAGACCGAACTTGGAGCGATCACCGGTCGACTCGACCCACTTGCCGGCGCCCTTGGTCGAAAGCCGCGCGCGCACCCCGATCACGGGCCGGATGTCGAGCTCACGCGAGGCCATCAGGATCGTGTCCAGCTCGCCAAGGCGGTCCATCGTGATCACCACCTGCCGGCCGAGCTTGCGCGCGAGCAGCGCCGTCTCGATGTAGGCCTTGTCCTTGTAGCCGTTGCACAGGATCAGGGCCTCAGGGTTGTCCTGCAGCGCCAGCGCCACCAGCAGCTCCGGCTTCGAGCCGGCCTCCAGTCCCAGGTTGTAGGGCTTCCCGTACTCGATCAACTCCTCGACCACGTGCCGCTGCTGGTTCACCTTGATCGGGTAGACGCCCCGATAGCTGCCGCGGTAGTCGTTCTCCACGATCGCCTGTTGGAACGAGCCGCACAGTTGCTGGACGCGGGTGCGCAGGATGTCGGAGAAGCGGATCAGCAGCGGGACGTTGCAGCCGCGGCTGCGCAGGTCGTCGACCAGCTCCTTGAGGTCGATCTTTGGCGAGCCGGGGCCCGCAGGCGTCACCTCGACGTGGCCGGCCTCGTTCACGGAGAAGAAGTCGCGGCCCCAGCCGTGGACGTTGTAGAGATCGATCGCGTCGCGGACCGTCCAGGCGCGCAGGTCGGTGGGCAAGCTCAGCTGCCGGTTCGAGCGAGCTCTTCGCGGAAGATCGTGTCGAAGTCTTCGATCGAGCGGATGCCCCGCAGCTTGCGGCCGTTGACGAAGAAGGTCGGCGTGCTGTTGACGCCCACGGCGCTGCCGAACTGGCGCGAGGCTTCGATCGCGGCGTCATGGCGCCCGGAGGCGAGGCATTCGCCGAAGCTGGCCGCATCCAGGCCGAGCTTCGTGGCCCGCGCCTGAAGGTCCGCGTCGCCGTAGTCGCTGGCCACCCCCAACAGGCCTTTGTGGTACTCCCAGTACTTGCCCTGGTCCCCCGCGCAGCGCGAGGCCACGGACGCGGCGAAGGCGCGCGGGTGCTGGGGCAGCGGGTATTCGCCATGCACGAAGCGCAGCTGGCCGTCGTACTTCTTCAGGATCTCCTCGACGATACCCTGCGCCTGATGGCAGTACGGGCACTGATAGTCCGAAAACTCGATCAGCGTGAGCTTGGCTTCGTTCGGCCCCAGGCTCGGGCTGGTCGGCGGAAGCGCCATGTCGAAGCGCGGCGCTTCGAGCAGCGTCGCCACCGTGCCCTTGGCGCGCAGCTCCTTGCGGAACTCCCGTTCCCGCGTCGCCAGGCCCTGCTTGAAGAGGTGCTTCTCGATCTCGGCCAGCACCTGTGCCTTGGGTCGGTCGGCGACCCGGTCCTTGTTGGCTTCGTAGATCGCGGCGACTTCGGCCGGCGTGGGCTTCGGCGCCTTGCTCGCCACTTCGTCCTGCCGCAGCGCTTCGCTTGTCACGCCGCGCTTGTTCGCCTCGTTCGCGAGCAGCCTCTCGAAGATCAGCTCGTTCAAGGCCTCGAGGCGGGCCTCGTACTCGTCCTGGCGCAGCGCGGCGAGGCGTTCTGCCGCGCGCTTGTCCATCTCGTCCCAGCCGATCGAAGCGCCGTCGACCTTGGCCGCGACGCGCGCGGCCGTTGTCTCCGGAACGCCCGCTGCCTCGGCTGTAGTCGAAGGCCGGGAGCAGCCGGCGAGGCCGATAGACGTCATGAGCGCGAGTAGCGCGCCGCTCCGCATCCTGTTCATCGAAACAGATTAAGGCCCGAGGCCGGCGACGTCAAGGCAGCTGCGACGAGCAGCCGTGGCAACGTCTCCCGGTCCTTCGCGCGATTGGCGGCCCTCTTGCTCGCGATGATGTCGTCGAGGTGGCAGACCGAAAAGCCTTCGACCTCGACCCGCCGGGCCCAGGCGCCCTCGGGCGCGAACACGAGGTCCAGATCGAAGGGGCCGTTGCGGATCTGGACGAAGTCCTTCCCGCGCCTCACCTCTTCGGCTTGTGGCTCGCTCAGCGGGAAACCGAGTTCCCGAAGCGCCTCGGCGACGCGCTGCCCGTTCTCGGGCGTCTTCTCGACGAAGACGTCGGCGTCCTGCGTGGTGTCGGTGTAGCCGAGCAAGATCGCCCCGGCCTTGCCGAAGAGGTAGCGAACGCCATGCCGCCGAAAGACTTCGCGAATCTCCTCGGCCTGGGCGTACTCAAAGCGCCGGGCCATAACCGAGCCACTCGGGCAGGCTGGCGGCACACCACTCGCGATACTCCGCCATCGTGGCGAAGCTGCGGAAGGGCGCGTCGTCCAAAACCGGCTTGTAGGTGTGGATGAAGGCGTAGCGGAAGCGCGTGGCGAGAGACCTGCGAGCTGCCGCCTCGAACTCGGCCTGCCATTCCCGCTGCTCGCCAGGCTCGGGCGCCCTGATTTCCGCAGCGTCCATGCGTGGATCTTATCTCAAGGGATCACGGCAAGCGGTCCCGCCGCAGCGTCAGGCCGCCGTCGATCGTGATCACCTGGCCGGTGATGTAGGAATCAGGCTCGAGCAGGAGCCGCACCACTTTGGCCACGTCCTCGGGCCGACCGAAGCGCGGAACGACACCGCGTTCGAGGTAGGCGTCGTACTTGCCCGCGTCGATCGAGGTCCGAGCCATGCCGACGGCGGTCGCACCCGGGGCCACCACGTTGACGCGGATGTCGGAGGCGCCGCCGTACTCCTTGGCCAGGATGCGCCCGGCCTGCAGCAGCGCTGCCTTGGGTCCCGCGTAGGCGAGGCTGCCCTCGAACGGGTGCACGCCCTGCATGCTCGAGAACAGTACGATCGCGCCCTTCGTGGCCTTCTGCGCCATGGCCTCGGCGGCGGCCCGCGCCAGCAGCACGGGTGCCTCGTAGTTCGCGCGGAACGAGGCCGCGAGCGCCGCCTGGTCGAGATCTGTCGGCTTGACGCGTGCCGGATCGCCGGGCAGCGCCACGAGGCCGTACAGATCACCCTTCACGTCGAGGGCCGTCTTCAGGTAGCGATCGCGCGCTTCGGCCTCGCCGATGTCGCCTTCGACGAGCGTGATCGGGCCGCCGTAGAGGTCCTGCATCTTTTGCTGGAACACCAGCGCCCGGCCGCGCTGGGTGCGGTAGCCGACCACCGGCAGTGCGCCCTCCAGAAGCAGCAACGCCGTGATCGCGGCGCCCAGGCCGCCGGCGCCGCCCGGAATCAGCACGACCTTGCCGCCGAGGCTCTTGCGGCCGAAGTCGTAACGATGCTCGGCGTGCCGTTTCGCCTGCTCGGGGTCGAGGAACTTCGAGGGCATCAGTCTGGGAACAGCTCGTGGCGCAGCTGCGCCGGGGTCAAGCCTTCCAGCGTCGCGACGATCCGCTGGGCTGCGCGGAGGCGCTCGGCGGGGTATGAGTTCGTGACGGCGACCACGACCATGCCCGCCGCGCGCGCCGCCGCGATCCCCGGCATCGCGTCCTCGAACACCAGGCAGTCGGCCGGCGTCAGGTTGTCCTGGTGGTTCCTCACCGCGGCCATGGCAGTGAGGTAGGGCTCGGGGTGCGGCTTGCCGCGCGTCACGTCGTCGGCGCCGACGATCGCGCTGAACGCGTCGCGGATCCCGCCCGCCCGGAGAATCGCGTCGATCTCGGCATGCAGCGCGCCGGAGGCGATCGCGACCGGCACCTCCTCGGCGAGCGCGCGCACCAGTTCCTTGGCGCCGGGGAAGAAGGGAACCGTGGGCAGCAGCGCCGCGAAGTCTTCGGCCTTGCGGAGCGCGATTGCCTCGACGCGCGCCCGGTCGTGCGAGACGCCGTGGTGTTCCAGCGCCAGGCGGATCGCGCCGCGGTCGTCGTAGGCGAGATACGTGCTCAGGTACTCGGCTTCGTCGATCGCGATGCCCTCGCGCGCGAGCGTGTCCCGCAACGCGCCGAAGTGGAGGGGCTCGCTGTTCACCAGTACGCCGTCGAAATCGAAGAGCACCGCCCGCATCTCCAAGTAGAATCCTCCGGCAGGATACATGATCGTCAGCAGCCTCGTCGCCATCGCCTTCGTGCTTTCGCTTTGGAGCCTGTTCCGCTTCGCCATGGGCCTGCGCTTCGCGAAGCGCAGCCGCGAACGGGCCCGCCTGGCCCAGGAACAGGAGGGCCGGCGCGTCGTTGCCGAGATCCCGCTCGACGACGACGTGGTCTTCTTCATTGAAGATGCCGCCGGCTTCTCCTGGGGAACGCAGAGCGCGGCCCGAGCTGAAGTGATCGGAGCGCGGATGCTGCTGAACGGCGGTGTGATGGCAACTTGGACGCGACCCGGCGCGAGCCTGCCGGAGCCGCCTGCGGCCGAGGAGTACGAAGGCCGCGAGCGCTGGGACGTGATCCTCTACGAGCGCGGCGGCGCCGTCCGCGCCGTGCCGTGCGGCACGCTGCGCGAAGGCGTCAGCCGCGAGATCGCGAGCAGAGTCTTCGAAGCGATTCGCAGCAGGGCCTGAGGACACGCGGACTCCTGTCAGCCGGAGGGTTCCGACCACTGCTCCAGCGGTAACCCGAGCAGCGGGTAGGACTCCTTGAGCTGCTGGACGTAGCGGGCGTAGTCGCGTAGCGGGATCTCGCCGGCGCGCTGGCGCTCACGCAGGCGGCGCACCTCCTCGAGGTACGCGTCGCTCAGGCGCTCATGCAGCGCGGCCGGCGTGTCATCAGGATTCGGCGTGATGCCGCGCGCCGCCAGCTCGGCCAGGACCCCGGGCCGAAGCCTCACCAGCGATCTTCGTGCTTGCCCAGCCGATGGTTCTCGTGGCGGGCGAGGACGAAGAGCAGGTCGGAGAGCCGATTCAAGTAGACGATCAGCACCGGATCCACGTTCTGCTGCCGCGAGAGCGCCACGACGCTGCGCTCGGCGCGGCGGCACACGGTCCGCGCCAGGTGCAAGAACGCCCCGAGCGGCGAGCCGCCCGGAAGGATGAAGGCGGTGAGCGGCGGCAGCTCGGACTCGCGCTCGTCGATGGCCTTCTCGAGGATCGCCACGTGCTCGGGTACGACGCGCACCTTGGCCTTGCGCGCTGCGACGCGGTCCTTCGGATCGGCGAGCTGTGCGCCGAGCGCGAACAGGTCGCGCTGGATGCCGCGCAGCAGCTCGCCCAGCGGCGCGTCGCTCGCGTGGGCGAGCACCACGCCCAGCACCGCGTTCAACTCGTCGACATCGCCATAGGCGGCGACGCGGACAGAGTCCTTGCCGACGCGCGAGCCGTCGAGGAGCGCCGTTTCGCCTTCGTCCCCGGTTCGCGTGTAGATCTTCATGAGCCCATCGGCAGCGAGACCACGGTGGCCGCCGCGCCGGCGACTTCCACGGCCGTGCCGGGCGCCGCGTGGTTGCGATGTACGTAGCCCATCGCGATCGGGCCCAGCTTTTCCGAGACGGCGGCGCTGCTGATACGTCCGATCTGCTGACCCGCAGCGCTGATCGCAGCTCCCGCAGCCGCGGGCGCCGTAAGCCTGAGCCCGCGCAGCAGCTTGTTCACGTGTCCGCCGCGGGCCTCCAGCCGCGCGACGATTTCCTGGCCCACGTAGCACCCCTTCGAGGCCGAATGGTACTCG
>CAYTWT010000365.1:0-17836 GCA_964442185.1 uncultured Acidobacteriota bacterium | reverse complement strand
TCTTGAGGCCGCATCGTCTCGAGAACCCTCACCTGCGAGACGAGCACCCTCTGCACTTCCACGACTCGGCGTAACAGCCGGGTCGCCTCCGCTAACCGGTCCGAGCCCAGCTGTTCGATGGCGTTGTCGATCTCGTGAAGCACGAGCTTGAACCACAGCTCGTAGACCTGGTGAATGATGATGAACAGAGGCTCGTCGTGATGCGCGGGCGACGAGCGGCTCTGCTGCAGCGAGAGCAGTTCCGGAACCTTGAGGTACGTGCCGTAGGTGAGGGGCTGATCTGTCATGGCCGCCGCGATCGTACCCCATGCTAGACTCGCCCGCTTTGGAGCGGAGGACGAAAGTTTGGCGAAGACGCCGGGAATGAAGAGGGCGAGCCAGGCGCAAGGTCGGAAGGCTTCCAAACCGCAGCTCGGGTTGTTCGACGAGACGCCGGCCAAGACCGCCGAAGCTGAAGAGCCGCTCACGGCGACTCCGGTCGAGAGCCGGGCGCCGGCCACGACCAGCCCGGCTGAGCCGCCCGTGCGTCGCGTCACCGCCGAGACACTCGCCCAGAAGCAGCGCGAGATCTCGGTTTCGGAATTCTTCGTCAAGAACCGTCACCTGCTCGGATTCGACAACCCGCAAAAGGCCCTGCTGACGGCCGTCCGCGAGTGTGTCGACAACTCGCTGGACGCCTGCGGCGAGGCCGGCATCCTGCCCACGCTGCGCATCCAGATCCAACAGCTCGCCGAGGACCGCTTCCGCGTCACAGTAGAGGACAACGGCCCGGGCATCGTGCGCAAGCAGATTCCGCGCGTCTTCGGCAAGCTCCTGTACGGCTCGAAGTTCCACACCTTGAAGCAGCAGCGTGGCCAGCAGGGCATCGGTGTTTCGGCCGCCGGCATGTATGGCCAGCTGACCACGGGCAAGCCGGTCACGATCGTGAGCCGCACGGGCCGGACCGAAGCTCATTTCTTCGAGGTCACGGTCGACACCAAGAAGAACGAGCCGCTGGTGCTGCGCGAAGAAAAGGCCGAGTGGGACGTGAAGCACGGCACCAAGGTGTCGCTCGAGCTGCAAGCCACCTATAAGAAAGGACGCCGCAGCGTCGACGACTATGTCGAGCAGACGGCCCTCGCAAACCCGCACGCCGAGCTCGTCTACACGCCGCCAGGGCAGGACGAGATCCGTTACCCGCGGGCCGTGAACGCGTTGCCGATCGAACCGAAGGAGATCAAGCCCCACCCGCACGGCGTCGAGCTCGGCATGCTGCTGCGCATGCTTCAGGACACGCCCGCGCGCAACCTCTCCTCGGCACTCAAGAGCGACTTCTCTCGCGTCACCGACAAGGTCGTGGCCCAGATCGCTCAGCTCGCCCACGTGAAACCCACCAATCGACCATCAAACCTCTCCCCCGCCGAAGTCGAACGGATCCACAAGGCGCTGCAGTCCGTAAGGATCATGGCGCCGCCGACCAACTGCCTGTCTCCCATCGGCGAAGAGGCGATGGCGGCCGGGCTCAAGAAGCGCTTCGAGGCCGACTACTACGAGGCCGTCACCCGGCCGCCCTCGGTCTATCGCGGCAACCCGTTCCAGATCGAGGTCGGCCTCGCCTACGGCGGCAAGCTCCCCGGCGAGGAGCTGATCGACCTGTTCCGCCTCGCGAACCGTGTGCCGCTGCAGTACCAGGCCGCCGCGTGCGCCGTCACCAAGTCGGTGCTGAGCGTCGACTGGCGCTCCTACGGCCTTACGATGTCGAAGGGGGCCTTGCCCGCCGGGCCGATGGTCCTCATGGTCCACATCGCCTCGGTCTGGGTGCCGTTTACCTCCGAGTCGAAGGAGGCGATCGCTCACTATCCCGAGATCGTGAAAGAGCTGCGCCTGGGGCTGATGGAAGTGGGCCGCAAGCTCGGCGCCCACATCCGGCACGGCCGCCGCGCGGATGCCGAGGCGAAGAAGAAGGGCTACATCGACAAGTTCATCCCGCACATCGGCATCGCCCTCAAGGAAATCCTCGGTCTATCGGACAAGGAAGAGACGAAGGTCGTCACCGTTCTGCGCGACACGCTCGAGCGCAGCCGCGAGAAGATGGTGTGATCGTCCCGGGCCGCGCTCATCCCGCACCGGGCCCTGGGGGTAGGCCTTCACGAAGCAGGTGACGAAGACGGGCTGGGCGATCGGCTACGGGCTCGGCTGGGATGTGGCGGAAAGTAACGGCCGGCGCCAGATCTGGCACACGGGCGTTCAGGCCCGCGTGAGCTCTCCCTGCAGCCCGATCAGCGGCTCGTGGTCGCCATCCTCACGGGAAATCGCCGATCCCGTGCGGCCCTAGCGCCACACGCGGCGTCTCGAGCGTGTCGCTGCGGCCACTGGTCGGCGTTGCGGCATGCCGCGTGAGTTCCGAACAAACGCCGAATTCTCTCGTATTGCCGCAGCGAGGGACGCTGGCATCGCTGTTGCTTGTTGAATGCCGGACGCCATACCAAGAGCGAAGGAGATTGAGAGTCATGTCCCGCAGCAACCTGAAGTACCTCGGCATCGCGCTGGCTGGCAGCGCGGTGGGCGCCGCCTTCGGCCTCCTGTTGGCCCCGGCCTCGGGCCGCGAGACCCGCCGCAAGCTGGCACGCACGATCGGCGACCGGAAGGACGCGATCATCCGGCGCGGCAACCAGGCCGCCGATGGAGCCGCGAGCTACCTCCGCGCGAGCTAGAAGCGCCCGCGTCGATCCGAGTTCGCCTAGAGTAGGGACATGCAGCTCCGGGCCGTGGCGCTTGCTGCAGCGCTTTTCGGGGCATCGCCGCCCGCTGAGGTCCCGCTCGGCTTCCTGCATCGCGTTCTCGCCGACGCCGTACTGCTATTCCACCTCGGCTTCATCCTCTTCGTGCTCTTCGGCGCCCTTTTGGCGGTGCGCTGGCGTCGTGTTCTCTGGCTGCACGTCCCCTGCGCCAGCTGGGGAATCGCCGTCGAGTCAATGGGCTGGATCTGCCCACTCACGCCGCTCGAGAACGAACTGCGCTCCAAGGCGGGGCTACGAGGTTACTCCGGCGGCTTCGTCGAGCAGTACGTGATCCCCGTCGTGTATCCGGCCGATCTCACTCGGCTGGTTCAGATCGGGGCAGCCGGCCTGGCCCTCGGCATCAACGTCGGGATCTACGCCTGGGTCCTGAAGCGACAGGGAGTGTTCGCTACTCGTGCCCGAAACAGACCAGGATGAGGTCGGCGTTCGGCTGCCGCGGGGGCCCCGCTCGACCTGAAGGCGCGGTCCTTTTTGTCCTCGAACGAGATCGCTTCACCGACGTGCGCCGAGAAGCCCGCTCGAGTCAGCGCCGGGCGTGCCCGGCGCCTGAGGCGACCCGCTCGCGCAGACCCTCCACGACCAGGTACAGCACCGGGATGAAGAACAGGTTCAAGAGGGTCGAGGCGAGCATGCCTCCGAAGACGGTCGTGCCCACGGAATGGCGGCCGCCCTGGCCGGCTCCGCTCGCGAGCACCAGCGGCACGACGCCCAGGATGAAGGCGAGCGAGGTCATCAGGATCGGCCGCAGCCGTATCCGCGCCGCCTCGACTGCGGCGTCGGCGATCGACAGGCCGCGCTCGCGAAGCTGCTCGGCGAACTCGACGATCAGGATCGCGTTCTTGGACGAGAGCCCCACCAGCATCACCAGCCCGATCTGGCAATAGACGTCGTTCTGCAGGCCGCGCAGCCACTGCGCGCCGAGAGCGCCCAGCATCGCCATCGGCACCGCCAGGAGCACGATGAACGGCAGCACGAAGCTTTCGTACTGCGCCGCCAGCGTCAGGTAGACGACCAGCGTCCCGAGCCCGAACAGGATCGTGGAGGTGCCGGCCGACTTCAGCTCCTCGAGCGAGAGGCCGGTCCATTCGTACGAGAAGCCTTGCGGCAGGACCTTGCGGGAGAGCTCGTCCATGAACGCCATCGCCTGGCCCGAGCTCTGGCCCGGCGCCGCCGCGCCGTCGATCTCCGCCGAGCGGAACAGGTTGTAGTGCGAGATCACGCCGGGCGTCGTGGTCTCTTCGAGGCGCACCAGGTTGTCGAGCGGGATCATCACGCCCGTCTCCGAGCGCACGTAGAACTGGCGCAAGTCTCGCGGCTGCGCGCGGAACTCCGGCGCCGCCTGCACGTAGACGCGGTAGGAGCGGTTGTTGAAGTCGAAGTCGTTCACGTAGGCCGAGCCCATGTAGGTCTGCAGCGTCTCGCTGACCTGCGAAAACGGCACACGCAGCGCCTTCGTCTTCTCGCGGTCGATCGTGACCACGAACTGCGGGTCGTTCGCCGTGAAGCTGCTGAACAGGCCCGCGACCTTGCCGCTCGCGTTGCCCTGGGCGACCACGTCGGAAGTCACCTTCGCCAGCTCGTCGAGGCTGTGGCCGCCCTGGTCCTCGAGGATGTACTGGAAGCCACCGAACGCGCCGACGCCCTCGATCGCGGGCGGCAGGAACGGGATCACCATCGCCTCGGTAATGCCGGCGAAGGGGCCACGCACGCGATCGATCACGGCCTGCGCGGAGTGGGCGGAGCCGCGCCGCTCGGAGTAGGGCTTGAGCCCGAAGAACATCAGGCCCCGGTTCGGCGCCGAGCCCGCGAAGCTGAAGCCGCTGATCGAGAACACGGTGTCCATCTCGGGTTGCTGCTGCAGGATTGCCTGCACCTGCTGGCCAACCTTGCGCGTGTAGTCGAGCGACGCGCCCTGCGGCGACTGCGTGATCACGATGCCCCAGCCCTGGTCCTCGTCCGGCAGGAAGGCGCGCGGCACCAGGCGCGCGACGCCGTAGGTCAGACCCAGGCCGAGGAAGAAGAGCGCCACGACCAGCCTGCGCCTCCCGAGCACGCGCGTGAGTGTGGCGCGATAGCCGTCGGTCGTGCTCTTGAGCACGCGGTCGAAGCCGGTGAAGAAGCGGCCCTTGGCGCCGTGCGCGCGGCCGAGCAGCAGCGCGCACATGGCCGGCGTCAGCGTCAGCGCGTTGAAGGCCGAGATCGTGATCGAAAACGCGATCGTGAGCGCGAACTGACGGAACAGGATGCCGGTCGTGCCCGGGAAGAACGCCACCGGCACGAACACCGCGACCAGCACCAGCGACGTCGCGATTACCGCGCCCGTGACCTCGCGCATCGCGGCCGAGGCGGCCTTGCGCGCGTCCTTCTCGCCCTCGGCCAGGTGCCGCTCGATGTTCTCGATCACGACGATCGCGTCGTCCACGACCAGCCCCGTGGCGAGCGTGATACCGAACAGCGTCAGCGTGTTGATCGAGAAGCCCAAGAGCTTCACGAACGCGAAGGTGCCGATCAGCGAGACCGGGATGGTGACGGCCGGGATCAGCGTCGAGCGCCAGTCCTCGAGGAAGACGAAGATCACCAGGATCACGAGTACGATCGCGACCGCCAGCGTGAACACCACGTCGCGGATCGACTCGGCCACCACCTCGGTCGTGTCGAACGCCAGCTTGTGGACCATGCCCGGCGGGAAGCGCTTCGAGAGCCGCTCGAGCTCGGCCAGCGCGGCGCGGTCCACTTCGAGCGCGTTCGCGGTCGAGAGCTGTGTCAGGCCGATGCCGACCGCGTCCTTGCCGTTGAACTGCAGGTCGGACCCGTAGTCCTCTGCGCCCAGCTCGACGCGGCCGACGTCCCTGAAGCGCACGAGCGTGCCGTCGGGCGCGGCCTTGACGACGATGTTCTCGAACTCGGCGGGCGACGTCATGCGCCCGACCGCGCGCACGCTGATCTGGAAGTCCTGGCCCTTCGGCGCGGGCGGCTGGCCCACCTGGCCCGCGGCCACCTGCACGTTCTGCTCGCGCAGCGCGGCCACGATGTCGGGCGCGGTCAGGCCGCGGCTCGCGACGCGCACCGGGTCGAGCCACAGCCGCATCGCGTAGCGCCGCTCGCCGAAGATGAACACGTCGGCCACGCCCGGCACGCGCTTCAGCGCGTCGCGCACGTAGAGGTCCAGGTAGTTGCTCATGAACAGCGTGTCGTAGCGCCCGTCCGGCGAGTAGACCGCGGCGCCGAACACGAAGTTGCTGGCGCTCTTGGTCACGATCACGCCGGTCTGCTTCACCTCGTTCGGCAGCCGGCTGAGCGCGATGTTCACCCGGTTATGGACGTCCACCGCGGCCGCGTCGGCGTCGCGGTTCAGGTCGAAGGTGGCGACGATCGTGCTGCTGCCGTCGTTGCCGCTCGACGAGGTCAGGTACTTCATGCCCTCGGCGCCGTTGATCTGCTGCTCGAGTGGCGTCGTGACCGCGGTCTCCACGACCTGCGCGCTGGCTCCGATGTAGAAGCTCTGCGCGGTGATCTGCGGCGGCGCCAGGGTCGGGAACTGCGCGATCGGCAACGTCGGCAGCGCGATCGCGCCGGCCAGGATGATCAGCAGCGCGCAGACGGTCGCGAAGATGGGCCTGCGGATGAAGAAGTCGACGAACATCTAGGTCTGTGGGCTCACCGGCGCGCCGTCCTGGAGGAACTGCGTCCCCGAGACGATCATTCGCTCGCCCGGCTTGATGCCGTCGAGGACGACGTAGTCGTTGCCGACGATCTCACCGACCTTCAGCGGGCGCTGGCGTGCGACCAGGCCGCCGTCCTTGCTCTCGGCCACGAACGCGAAGCTCTGCCCGCCCATGCGGGACACCGCGAGCACGGGCACGAGCGGCACCTTGCGCGTGCCCCACACGACCCGAGCGCGGATGAACTGCGACGGCCTGAGCGCGCCCTTCTGGTTCTCGATACGGGCCTTCACCAGGATCGTCTGCGTCTGGTCGTCGACCTGCGGCGATACGAAGCTGACGCGGCTGTCGGCCGCGACCGCGCCGGCCGAGTCGAGGATTTGCACCGGCAAGCCGAGGCGGAGCTGCCCACCGCGCTCGACGGGCACCGAGATGTACGCCTCGAGCGAGCCGGGCCTGTCGACGGTCGTCAGCTCCGTGGACACCGTTACGCGATCGCCCACGCGCACCGGGATGTCACCGACCACGCCGGCGCGCGGCGCCTTGAGGTTGTAGTAGTGCAGCTCCACCTGCTGCTCGCGGACCTGCGCCTCGGCGGCCTGCAGATCGGCCTGGGCGGCGTCGAGCACGGCCTTCGCCTGGTCGAGGTCGGACTGGCTGCTGATGCCCTGCGTCGCCAGGCCGCTTACCCGCTCATACTGCTGCTTCGACCAGGCGAGCCCGGCGCGCTTGCTGGAGAGCACGTCCTCCTGCGTCTTCACGGTCGCCTGCTGCTTGGCCGAGTCGATCTGCATGAGCGGCATCTCGGCAGTCACGCGGTCGCCTGCTCTGACGAAGATCTCGGTGATCTGGCCCTCGACCTGCGGCATGATCACCGCCGACTCGCGCGACTTGAGCGTCGCGACGAACTCGCTCGCGTCGTCGACGCTCGATTCTTCGGCGACCTGGACCTTGACGGGAATGCCGCCGGGGCTCTGGGGGCCGGCGTTCTGCTTCGCGCAAGCGGATGCGAACGCAACCAAGGCGACCCCGGTGATCATCAGCGCGACCGCAACCCTTCCGCTTGTCATGGCGTGGCCGAAAGCTAACACGAAACGTAAGGCGCGGCTGTGCTAGACTCTGCTTTCCTGCGGGGCCGTGACATGCCCCGAAGGCAAGCACTCATCCTCCGGAGTCTCAGAGAAGGTTGCCCAAAGCCAAGGCCGGCCAGAGCCCCGTCGTCGGGAAGATCATCGGAACCGCCACCGACATGCACGGGAAGATCGTCACGGGCAGGAAGCCCGCGATGAAGTTCCCGCTGCGCAACCTCTCGAACGTCCGATACACCGCGAAGAAGGGCTATTTCGAGATGAAGGGGCGCAACAAGGAACGCACCCTCACCGTCTCGACCGTCAAGACCTTCGCGCAGACCTTGAGGATGCTTTCGCTGTCCAAGAATCTGATCGAGAGCGACGACTTTGCCACCAAGCGCGATGCCTACTATCAGACGAAGAACTGGGACGAGGCGCGTTGCGACGAGCAGGCCGAGTCGGACACGATCATGGACGACATCGAGGCCTTCTACGGCCTCAACAAGGAACAACTCGGCTTCCGTCCCGACGACCACGGCGGGCTCGTCGCCGGCGAGCTCAGCGTTCTCGACCGCGACCGCGGCACGAACCGCCTGCGCGAGATCGACTGTACCAGCTTCGGCTCGGGCGCCTACGGCATCCCGTCCTCGGTCGAGCACCTCGGCTTCAAGACCAAGGCGAAGTTCGTCCTCGCGATCGAGACCGGCGGCATCTTCGAGCGGCTGAACTACCACCGTTTCTGGGAGAAGGCCGACTGCATCCTGGTCTCGATGGCCGGCGTACCGACGCGCGCGGTGCGCCGCTTCATAAGGCGGCTCTCCGACGAGAAGAAGATCCCGGTGTACGTCTTCGTCGATTGCGATCCCTACGGGATCGGCAACATCTACCGCACCCTGAAGGTGGGCTCCGGCAACAACGCGCACCTCAACGAGTTCTTCTGCGTGCCGCAGGCGAAGTTCCTGGGCGTGACGCCGCAAGACATCGTCGACTACAAACTGCCGACTCATCCGCTCAAGGACGTCGACGTGAAACGGGCCAAGGACGCGCTCAAGAACGATCCTTTCTTCCAGCACTATCCGCAGTGGGCGAAGTCGCTCGAGCAACTCCTGAAGATGGGCGTGCGCGCGGAGCAGCAAGCGTTCGCAAAGCACGACCTCAACTACGTGATGGACAGCTATCTCCCGGCGAAGCTCAAGCACACCGAGAAGTTCCTTCCCTGACGACAGGGAGGAGGCTCTAGAGCATGGTCAGCGCATCCAAGAACAAGAAGAAGGGCAAGGCGAAGGCGAAAGTGACCCAGAAGAAGAAGCGCAAGCCAGCCAAGCCGACGAAACCGACCAGGACCACTGGCAAGGCGGTGAAGGCCGTGAAGAAGCCGGCTCCGGCGCCGCCCAAACCGACGCTGACGCTCAAGCCGGCGCCCGCCAAGGCCAAGGAGGGCGGCAAGCCGGTCACGCTCGGGCCCGCGGCGCCGGCCAAGGTCGCGGCCAAGCCCGCAAAGGCACCCAAGCGCTCCTCGCGCAAGAGCGCCCTCTCGCAGCGCCGTGGTCCCGACGGCCAGCTCTTCGTGCCCGGAGACTTGTTGGTCCCGGGCGGCCCCAAGGACGCGGACGAATTGCAGTATTTCTTCCGCGGCTGCGCTGCGGCCGAGCACGCGGGCCTCGAGCCCGGTGTTGAGGAAGTGATCGCAAAGCGCGGGGGGGATGCGGCGGTCCGGCCTGAGGTGCAAAAGCACGCGAACGCGATGTCGCAGCGCTTCGACTCGGGCTCGATCGAGCCGCTCCTGCCCAACCGGTCGGCCACTGCACGCCGCACCTTCCAGACCGTGATCGAACGGGCCAAGCATCGCCGGCGCGAGATCGGCGCGTTCATGCGCGGCCTCGACCTGGGACGCACCGAGACCTCGCACATGGACTCGCACGGCGAGGCCAGCCTGCAGAGCCTGATGGAGTGGTCCGCGCGCCTCGAGAACCTGGCCGAGGCCGACGAGCCGCAGCAGGCCGACTACGTGCAGTTCCACCGCGTGCTCGACCAACTCGACAACACCACCGAGGCGCTCATCATCGACGTAGAGATGACGCTGCGCCGGCTTCGCGACCGCACCCGGACACACTGAATTGGCGACGCCTCCAGCTCCGCTCCCGAGCGGAGAGGAAGAGCAGACCCCGGAACGGCAGACAACGCCGTTTCTGGTGCTGCAGTTCTTCATCTTTCCGATGGCGATCGTGGCCGTGTGCGTCACGGTGTTCGTGGTCTTCGGCCTGATTGCCTCCGAGGGCAAGTCGGCACGCGACTACCTCGGGGAGGTGCGCTCGGGCGGCGCGAACCGGCGTTGGCAGGCGGCCTTCGAGCTCTCGAAAGTGATTCAGGGCAAGAAGGACGCGGCCCTCGAAGACCCGCGCTTCGCAGCGGAGGCGGTGGCGCTCTTCAAGGACTCGGCGAACGACGACCCACGCGTGCGTCGCTATCTCGCCCTGGCGCTCGGCCGGCTCGGCGACCGCGCGGCCGTCCCGGTGCTTCGTGAAGCGCTCGATGAGGACGCTGCCGACTCCGAGACCGTGATCTACTCTATCTGGGCGCTCGGGACGATCGCCGACGCCGCGGCCGTTCCCGATCTCGTACGCCTCGCGCAGAGCCAGGATCGCGGCTATCGCAAGGCTGCCGTTCACGCCCTCGGCGCGTTCGCCATGGACGAGGCGGCGCATGCCGCACTGCTGGGCGCTCTCACTGACGCTACCGACGACGTACGCTGGAACGCAGCCATCGCTCTTGGCCGACGCGGCGATTCCGCTGCGGCGCCGGTGTTGCTGCAGATGCTGGATCGCGCCGCCCTCGCCAAGGCCGAGGCCTTGACACCCGAGCAGGCCGAGCAAGCGACGCTGTCGGCGATTCCCGCCGCGGCGGCCCAAAGCGACCCCGCCCTCGTCGCGGCACTCGAGACCCTGCGCGACACGGACCCGAGCCTGAAGGTCCGCGAGGCTGCGAGAGAGGTCCTGACAGCCGCTCGGCGCTGAAGATTAGGAAGCAGCCCGGGAGTGAAGCGACTGCGCGGCACCCGTTGGGCCCCGTCTTGACAGCCTCGCGACCGACGGTAGAATACGCGCGCATTCCGTCCTGATGCTCTTCCGTCCCTACGAACCGGGCGAGGTCTTTCATGGCCGAGGAAAAGGAAAGCGCGCAGCCATCCGCGGCGGCGACGCCGCCCGCAGCGCCAACACCGGCCGTGGCGCCCGCTTCCGCGAAGCCTGCGACACCGGAGAGCACCTCCCGCCGCAGTTTCATGATCTGGTCCTTGCCCATCGGCTGGGCGGCGTTCTCCGCGGCCTGCGCCTCGAGCCTGGTGGCGACGGCCCGCTTCCTCTTTCCGAACGTCCTGTTCGAGCCACCGCAGGCCTTCAAGGCGGGCTTCCCCGGGGAGTACAACGTCGGCGAGGTGGACACCCGTTGGAAGGACGCCTTCAGCGTCTGGATCGTGCGTGAGCCCGAGGGCTTCTACGCCCTGATCGCGATCTGCACGCATCTGGGCTGCTCGCCCAACTGGCTCGCTGCCGAGGGCAAGTTCAAGTGCCCCTGCCACGGCAGCGGTTTCTACCCGAGCGGCCTCAATTTCGAGGGCCCGGCGCCGCGGCCCCTGGAACGGGCCCGCATCGTGCTGGCCGACGATGGGCAGCTCCTCGTCGACAAATCCGTGAAGTTCCAGCAGGAAAAGGGCGAGTGGGAGAAGCCAGAGGCGTTCCTCAAGGTCTAGAGGCCAATGACAACAGCCACGAGCGACAAGCAGCGCGAGCGGCGGGATTCACTCCCGACGCGAGCGCGGGGGTTCAAGGGGGGGCGGCACAGCACCCCCTGGCTTGAACAACGAACAGCGCGAGCGGCGGGATTCACTCCCGACGCGAGCGCGGGGGTTCAAGGGGGCGCGGCGCAGCGCCCCCTTGCTTGAATAATGGCGACGAAGCCTCCCGAGCCGTTCCTGACCAGGACCTGGGACTACATCACCGACACCCAGATCTGGAAGTCGATCTTCCGGCACGGCATGCCGAGCACCAGCCGCAACCGCGTGCTCGTCGTCATGACCAACGTCTTCCTGCACCTGCACCCCGTCAAGATCCGGAAGAGCGGCGTGCGGCTCAAGTTCACCTGGTGCATGGGCGGGCTGACCTTCTTCCTGTTCCTGGTCGAGACCTTCACGGGCCTGCTGCTGATGTTCTACTACCGGCCCACGGTCGCGTACGCGTACATGGACATCATCGACCTCGCGGAACAGGTCCCGCTCGGGATCATGCGCGAGATCCACCGCTGGGGCGCCCACGCGATGGTGATCACGGTCTGGCTGCACATGTTCCGCGTCTTCATGACCGGCTCTTACAAGCCGCCACGCGAGTTCAACTGGAATGTGGGCGTGATCCTGCTGGTGCTGACGCTGCTGCTTTCTTTCACCGGGTACCTGCTGCCCTGGGATCAGCTCGCGATCTGGGCCATCACGGTCGGTTCGAACATGGCGCGCGCGACGCCGCTGCTCGGGCATGAAGGGCCAGGCGCCCAGTTGCTCGCCTTGGGCGACGTCAAGATGGTCCACGCGGGGTCCGACGCGCGCTTTGCGCTGCTGGGCGGGCGCTTCGTCGGCGAGGGCGCGCTGCTGCGCTTCTACGTCCTGCACTGCGTCGGCATCCCGCTGATCGCCGGGATCTTGATGGCCGTCCACTTCTGGCGCGTGCGCAAGGACGGCGGCATCTCGGGGCCGGTCTAGAAGGCCGCGGCCATGATCGAGGCCCTGAAGGGCGCCATCAACTTCCTCACGTCGCCCGCGATCTTCATCTCGCTGGCGACGATCCTGTTCTTCGCCTCGCTCGAGTACAAGGCGGTCTGGAGGCCGAAGCTGGCGGGCGGCATCGCTCTGCTGTCCGTGCTGTTCCTGGCGGTCTCGATGCTCGACAGGGATTTCGCGCTGATCGTCCGCAAGCCCGACAACGTGCCGATCGTCGCGATGCTGTTCCTGGTCGGCTTCTTCATGTGGCTCGCAATGTCACAGGCCCACGCGAACGACGAGCGGATCGCGAAGGGCGAAGCGCCGAACGAGGCCTCGAACGGCGAGAACGAGAAGACCTGGGTCTGGCCCGACCTCGTCTACACCGAGCTGCTGTGCATGATCATCGGCATGATCGTGCTGGTGGCGTGGGGCATGGCCTTCCACGCCCCGATCGAGGAAGCGGCGAACCCGGCGCGCACCCCGAACCCGAGCAAGGCGCCGTGGTACTTCCTCGGCCTGCAGGAGATGCTCGTCTACTACGATCCCTGGCTGGCCGGCGTCGTCTTCCCCAGCCTGATCATCGTCGGCCTGATGGCGATCCCGTACATCGACCTGAACCCGAAGGGAAATGGCTATTTCACCTTCAAAGAGCGCAAGGCCGAGATCACCATCTTCATGTTCGGCTTCCTGATCCAGTGGGTACTCCTCGTGGTCCTCGGCACGTTCCTGCGCGGGCCTAACTGGAACTTCTTCGGACCCTACGAGTACTGGGACCTCCACAAGCTGCTCGCCCTCAACAACGTCAACCTGTCGGAGTACGTCTGGGTCAAGTGGACGGGTCTCGGGCTGCCGAAGAACATGCTGCTGCGCGAGGTCCCCGGCATCCTGGCGACGCTGTTCTACATCGTGGTGCTGCCGGGACTGCTCGCCCGAACCTGGCTGAAGAAGTATTTCGAGAAGCTCGGGCCCTGGCGCTACGGCGTCTTCGTGATGCTGCTGCTCCTGCAGATCGCCTTGCCGATCAAGATGGTGCTGCGCTGGCTGTTCAACATGAAGTACATCGTCGCGCTGCCGGAGATCTTCTTCAATATATGAAGCCCGAGCCTGGCCGCGATCCCGAGATGGCCCGCAGGACGGAAAAGCTGAACCTGCTGTTCGCGCTCACTTCCGCCGCACTGCTGATCGCCTTCTCCTGGATGATCTGGGCCGACTACGACCGCGAGTGGAAGAGGCACCAGCTCGAGTTCGGCAAGCTCGAGGTGAAGCTCACCGAGGCGCAGATCCAGCAAGAGCTCGGCAAGGTCGGGGCCGACCGGAAGAAAGCCCTCGAGGCGCAGCTGGCCAAGGGGGAGCAGGAGATCGCGGCGCAGCGTGGGGCGGTCCAGGAAGCCCAGGCCGAGGCCGAGAAGATCCACACCGCGTGGTACGCCATCGACCAGGACTACCGCTTCACGAAGGCCGACATCGACGTGAAGCGCTACGAGTACGAGGAGGCGGCCCACAAGCGCGCGCCCTCCTCCGAGAAGCGGAAGGCGGAGCTGGCCGCCCTCGAGAAGAAATGGGCCGAGCTGCGGCTCGAGCTCGAGGACGTGAAGGCGCGGGAAGCAGCCGTGAAGGCCCGGCTGGCCGAGCTCGAGAAGACCCGCCTGGATGCCGAGGAGCAGCTGAAGGAGGCGTTGGGCGAGCACAACCGCCTCCAGGACCGGCTCCGCAAGATCGAGCCGGGTTTCGTCTCCTTCGCGCGGAACCTCCCGATCCTCGACCTCGCGAACCCATCGCTGAAGGTCAACCAGATCATGCCGGCGAACCTGTTCGACGACGTGATCTTCTCGCCCACCCCGAAGGTGGACCGCTGCACGACGTGCCATCTCGGCATCGACGCGAGGGGCTACGAAAAGGCCCCCCAGCCCTTCACCAGCCATCCCGACATCGACACCTACCTGCGTGGGCCCCACCCGATGGAGAAGATCGGCTGCACGGTCTGTCACCAGGGGCGCGGGCGGGCCACGAGCTTCGTGAACGCGGTCCACACGCCCGCGTCGAAGGAAGCGGAAGACAAGTGGGGCAAGTACTCCGGGACCAAGGCGTACGAGCGTTGGCACCTGTGGGACCAGCCCATGCTGGCCAAGGGGCACACCGAGTCGCAGTGCGCCAAGTGCCACCAGGGTGTCGTGGACGTCCCCAAGGCCGACAAGCTCAACGCCGGTGTCCAGCTGATGCAGAAGTACGGCTGCTTCGGCTGCCACAAGATCAAGGGCTGGGAGAACCTGCGCAAGGTGGGGCCCGACCTCTCCAAGGTCACGTCGAAGACGAGCGAGGACTGGATCTTCCGCTGGATCAAGGAGCCAAGGGCCTTCCGTGTCACCCTCATGCCGCAGATCTGGGACGTGCGGACGCCCGACCAGGACACCGCGGAGCGCAAGGCGCGCGGCAACACCGAGGTCAACGCGGTTGTGGCCTACCTCGCGGACAAGTCGGAGCGGCTCGCATATCCGGATCCGCCCCGGGGTGATCTGGCGGCGGGCCGTAACGTCTTCGAGACCGTCGGCTGCATGGCCTGCCACCGGATCGGCGACGACAGGCGCGGAGTGGTGGGCGTCCCTGCCGCCTCGTTCCGGACCCACGGCCCGAACCTCGACGGGACCGGCAGCAAGCTGAACGCGGGTTGGCTCTACGCGTGGGTGCGCAACCCCAAGGGCTACTGGCACGACACCCGGATGCCGAACCTGCGTTTGTCGGAGAAGGAGGCGGCCGATGTCACCGCCTACCTCATGAGCCTCAAGAACGAGGCCTTCGTGGCCAGGGAGCGTCCCCCCCTCGACGGGAAGATCCGCGACGACATCCTGCTCCGCGAGTATCTGTACGTCCAGTACTCCGTGGCCGACGCGAAGAAGAAGCTCGAGAGCCTGGACGAACCTCAGCGCACGCTGTATCTGGGCGAACGGGTCATCGCGCGCCAGGGTTGCTTCGGTTGCCACAACATCGCCGGCTTCGAGAAGTCCTCGCCGGTCGGGACCGAGATGACCGAGGAGGGCTCGAAACTCGTCGAGCGCCTCGACTTCGGGTTCCTGGAGCACGAGATCCCCCACACCCTCCCGGGGTGGGTGAAGCAGAAGCTCCTCGAGCCCCGCAGCTTCGACCGCGACAAGCCCGCCAAGCGGCCGGAAGAGCTGCTGCGCATGCCGAAGTACTTCTTCACCGAGGAGGAGGCCGACGCCATCGTCACGGCGGTGCTCTCCCTCACCAAGGAGCAGATCCCGCTGGCCGCCCAGAAGCAGCTCTCCGCCGACGAGAAGTACGTCGAGCGGGGCCGGCGCCTGGTACGGGACCACAACTGCCAGGGCTGCCACGTCATCGGCGCCCGGGGCGGCGCGATTCGGGGCATCACACAGAGCCAGCTCGTGGACAATGGGATGGACGCGGTGGACGCCCAGTTGCGGGCCGTGGCCCTGGCGCCGCCCACGCTCTACGACGAGCAGTCGAAAATCGGCGAAGGGGCGCGGGTCCAGACGCCGTGGCTCCACCACTTCCTTTCCGATCCCTCGAACAAGGTCCGCCCCTGGCTGCAGGTGCGCATGCCCACCTTCCAGTTCAGCGACGAGCAGATCAACGCGATCACCCAGTATTTCGCGGCCCAGGACAAGGTGCCGTTCCCCTACGAGCCGAAGCCGGTCCTGGACCCGGCCATGGTGGCCGCGGGGCGGGACCTGTTCGGCAAGTGGCAGTGCGTCCTCTGCCACGTAGTTGGGGGCAAGCTGCCGGCCCAGGACGACCCGGCCATGATGGCGCCCGACCTCAACAAGGTCCCGCAGCGCCTGCGCGCCGAATGGCTCACTCAATGGCTCGCAGACCCGGGGCGCATTTCTCCCGGCACGCGGATGCCCGCGAACTTCCCCTCCGATCCGAAAGAGAACGCGTACCCCGAGATCCTGGACGGGGACCAGAGGAAGCAGATCGAGGCGGTGAGGGCCTACCTGCTGAGCTTGGGCCCCGGGGGCGCATCCACCTTAGACTAAGGGACGTTGAGCTACACCCTGGTGGTTGGTTCGGACACCCGAGACCGGGACTGGGTCGAACGCACGCTGCTGCGCGGCGGGATCGAGGTGGCGACTGCCACCGAGGCCGACGTGCTGGTGGCGAAGGACTTGCTGATGCCGCGGCTCGTGGTCTTCGACGACCAGAGCACGCGCGAGTCACGCATGGCAACGCTGAGGCGGCTCCACGCCCACCCGTCGCTGAAAGGCGTGCCGGTCCTCGTGCTCGCCTACGAGGGCGACGTCGAGAGCTTCACCGACGCGATCACCAAGGGGGTCGCGGCCTATCTCGTGAAACCCGTGGCCGCCGACGAGCTCATCCCGCTCGCGCAGCGGCTCTCGGGCTGGGTGGGCATGAGCGACCGTACCGAGCGCCGTCGCCGGGTGCGCCGGCCGCTCATCATGAAGGTCGAAATCGATGTCCGCTCACGACACCAGAAGCTGATGGGCCAGTTCGTGGACGTGAGCGGCACCGGCTGCCGGATCGAGATGCCCGACATCGTGGCGCCGGGCGACCTGCTGCGCGTGGTCCTCCACAGCCACGATGCCTCGACCCATGTGGCCCTGGGCGTCGAGGTTCGCTGGAGCCTGCCCATGGAGGGCGGCGGCTGCGTCGCCGGCTGCCGCTTCACCGGCACGACCGCGCTGCTCGCGGGCAAGATACTCGGCTTCGTGTCGAGCGGATTGACGTAGAAAGTCGCTTCGTCGCAGCCGCGCTCGATTCTCACGCGTTGACGCTGTTGCTCCCGCGTCGGCAGAGCGGCCCTGGAATGCGCTGCGGTCTTCGATGTTCTGCGGCTTCGCTCGGCCGTCTCGGCCGAGGCCTGCGTGCGCGGCGGTCCACCTGACGCTTTCGGACCTACCCCGGCAAGGCCGTCCGGTAGCGTCGGTGCCGGGCCTGGGAGATTCGGCCCGGAGGCGAGGTCATGGACAAAGCACCGCCATTCGCGAAGCCTGTCGCAGCGGCGGGGCCGCCTCGGCTCCTCGACCGGGTGCGCCAGGCCATTCGAACGCGTCACTACAGCCGCCACACCGAAGAGGCCTACACCTTCTGGATCCGCCGCTTCCTCGCCTTTCACGGCATGCGGCACCCCGACGAAATGGGCTCGGCCGAGGTTGCCCGTTTTCTCGCTCATCTCGCGATCAGGCGCCGCGTCAGCGCCTCGACGCAGAATCAAGCCTTCAGTGCCGTCCTGTTCCTTTACCGCGACGTCCTCCATCGCGAGCTGACGGGCCTCGAGACCGTGCCCCGCGCCAAGATGCCCGAGCGCGTGCCCATCGTTCTCAGCCGCGAGGAGGTCGGCCAGATCTTGACGCGGCTTCAGGGCAGCCTGCGCCTGATGGCCGCGCTCCTCTACGGCTCGGGGCTACGCCTGCTCGAGTGCGCCCGACTGCGGATCAAGGACATCGACTTCGATCGCAGCGAACTCACCGTGCGCGACGGCAAGGGCCAGAAGGACCGTGTCACGCTGCTGCCGGCCGGCCTGAGCGAGCCGCTGCGCCGCCAGATTGCTCGAGTGCGCCGCCTTCACGACCAGGACGT
>CAYTWT010000364.1:0-2375 GCA_964442185.1 uncultured Acidobacteriota bacterium | reverse complement strand
CACGCGCCAGAACCTGGAGCGCCTTCGTCTTCGACTCCCCCGTCGCAAGCAGCACGATGCGCCGCGCAGAACGGAGCGTGCCGAGGCCCATCGTGATCGCGCGCAGCGGGCGGGCGACCTGCGGTACTTCGAGGCTTGCGGCGACGTCGTCAGGCAAATCCCTGACCGAGAGGATCTATCGCTTCGGGCTGAGCAAGAGCTCAGGCGACGTCATCCGCGATTTCCTCGGCCGCGCACCCTCGCCCGAGGCCATCATCAAGGACATACGCCGGACACAATAGGGCGACACCCCGGGAGCGACGCTTCGACCGACACGCCCGCGTTTCGATTAGTTCGGTTATTGCGATTACTTCGAATATAGGATACCCTGCCTCTCGGAGGTGGAGGCATGACGACCACTGCGGCCGGCAAAGACCCCATTGTGGCCCCGGAGGCGGAGCGAGCTTCGATCGCCTCGATCGAGGAGTACCTCGGATCGAAGCGGGGACGGGCGGCCAGGCTGGTAGGCCCGAGCAAGGACGGCGTGCCCATTCCATCGTCCCTTCGCCAGGTGCTCATCGCGGCGGCCGGGCAATTGGCCAATGGGAACGGCGTCTCCATCATGCCTGTCACGGCCGAGGTCACGACGCAGCAGGCAGCGGACCTGCTCAACGTCTCCCGCCCGTTCGTCGTCAGGGTGCTCGACAAGGGCGAGATCCCGTTTCACAAGGTTGGCACACACAGGCGCATCCGGCTGCAGGACCTCCTGGCGTACAGGCGGAGGCGCGATGCATCGCGGCGTGCGGTGATCGACCGGCTGGCGACGGAGGCGCAGGAGCTGGGGATCTACGAAGAGTGATGCTTGATCTATAGCGCCCTCCTGGACGCCAACGTCCTTCACCCGCAGATCCTCTGCGATCTTCTGCTTCGTTTGGCCGAACACGACGTCTTTCGCCCGCTGTGGAGCGTGGAGATCCTGGAGGAAACCGTCCACAGTATCCTCCGGCGGCGTCCTGACCTGGATCCAGGCTTGCTCCGCAAGCGCATGGACGCCATGAACCAAGCCTTCCCAGACGCCTGCGTCTCCGGATTCGAGCACCTGATCCCGACCATGCCGGAGATGGGCGACGACGCCCACGTGCTGGCCGCCGCCCTGTTCGCGGAGGCGGACGCCATCGTCACGGACAACGTCAAGGACTTCCCGCCCCGACTGGCGCCGCGCTTCGAAATCGACGTGAAGACGGCCGACCAGTTCCTGGTGCAGCAGTGGTGGCTCCACCCCCGCCTCGTAGCGGCCGTCATCGTGGAGCAGTCGCAAGGGACCCGCCGGCCGCACTTGCCGCCGCGACGCCTGCTTGAGGCTCTGGGTCGTGTCGTCCCGGAGTTCGTTCGTCTCCTGAGCGATTCTTAGAAGTTCGGGAACGGCCACGTCTAGGTTGTTCGTCCATGTCCACGAGCACGCTCACGCCCGCGCGGACGGCTCGCCTTGAAGCACGTTGCGACGTGGTCGTCGACCAGGCCGCAGGCCTGTATGAACGCGTAGCAGATCGTGGGGCCGACAAAGGTGAAGCCACGGCGCTTCAGGTCCTTGCTCATGGCCCGCGACTCGTCGGTCTCGGCGGGGACCTGTTTCAGCGACGCCGGGCGATTGACGATCGGGCGGCCGCCCACGAAGCTCCAGATGTAGCGGTCGAACGAGCCGTGCTCTTTGGCCGTTGCCAGGAAGGCCTTCGCACTCGCGACCGTACCTTCCACCTTGGCGCGATTGCGAACGATGCCGGCGTCCAGCAGCAGCGCCTCGATCTTGGGGCGGTCGTAACGCGCGATCTTCCGCGCGTCGAAGCCGTCGAAGACCTTCCGGTAGCGCGCGCGCTTGCGCAGGATCGTGATCCAGGAAAGACCGGCCTGCGCGCCCTCGAGCACGAGCATCTCGAAGAGCCGCCGGTCGTCGTGAAGCGGCACGCCCCATTCCTCGTCGTGATAGGCGACGTAGAGCGGGTCCGTCCCCGCCCACCCGCAGCGTGTCTTCATGCCGCGGGATCCGCGGCCCGGTCGCACAAGACGACGAGATCGGGGTGGGTCGTGAGATAGGAACACGGCCACTGCGGATCCTCGGGGCCCTGCGCCAGAACGCGCAGCGCTTTCGTTTTTGACGCGCCCGTCGCGAGCAGCACGATGCGCCGCGCCGAGCGGAGCGTCCCGAGGCCCATCGTGATCGCTCGCAGCGGTCGGGCGGCCTGCGGCTCTTCGAGGCTTGCGGCGACTTCGTCCGGCAAATCCCTGACGTGGACACGAAGCGCGACCGGCCCGGGCATGTTGTAGGCGACGTGGCCGTCCGTTCCGATCCCGAGCAGACACAGGTCGATTCCGCCGACGGCCGTGATCGCCGCCTCGTA
>CAYTWT010000363.1:0-14339 GCA_964442185.1 uncultured Acidobacteriota bacterium | reverse complement strand
TCAGGCGGCCGTCGAGTCCGCCTCCACGCGCGACGAGGCGGCGGTCAGGTCCTTCAGCACGTCGCCCACGCGCGGATAGCGGGTGTCGGGATCCTTCGACAGGCAGCGCAGGATCACGGCCTCGAGATCGGCCGAGAGCTTCGGGTTGAGGCTGCGCGGCGATGGCGGCGGCTCCTGGATGTGCGCGAGCACGATCTTCATCACGCTCTCGGCGCGGAACGGAAGCTTGCCGGTGAAGATCTCGAAGAGCACGACGCCGAGCGAGTAGATGTCGGAGCGGAAATCGGCGGTCGCGCCCTGGGCCTGCTCGGGCGGGATGTAGTCGGGCGTGCCCATCACGGTGCCGTCGGTGGTGAGGCCCGAAGCCCCGGCCTTCACCGTTGCGGCCCGCGCGATCCCGAAGTCCATGATCTTCAGTTCGCCGGTCTCCGGCAGGATCAGCATGTTCTGCGGTTTGATGTCGCGGTGGATGACGCCCTGGCGGTGGGCGGCATCGAGGCCCTGGCACATCTGCTTCGCGATCCGCATCCCGACACCCACGGGCAAAGCACCCTTGCTCAGGATCAGGTCCTTGAGCGTGATGCCCTCGAGGAACTCCATCGAGATGTAGGGCGTGCCCTCGGTCTCGCCGAAGTCGTGGGTACGCAGGACGCAGCGATGGGTGATCCGGCGCGCGAGCTTGAGCTCCTGCTTGAAACGCTCGAGCAACGTCGGGTCGTCCCGCAACACGTCGGGCCGTAGTACCTTCAGGGCAACGACCTCGTCGAGCTGCCGGTCCTGGGCTCGATACACGACGCCCATGCCGCCCTTGCCCAGCGTCGACAGGATCTCGTAACGGTTCGCGAAGATCGCGCCCTTCTGGATGCGCGCGCTCGCCGCAGATGTGGCCGGGTTCAGGGTGGCGAGCGTGGCGTCGCCGGCCGGGGCCGGCGACGCCGTCTCGCCGGACTTCCTGAGCACGGTGATGCCCTCGCGCAGAAAATCGATCATCTGTTGCTTCTCGCGCAGGTCCGCGAGCAGAGAGTTGAACGTGCGCGCCAGCACGCCGATCTCGTCGCTCGTGGCCACCGCCACGGCTCCCGAATAGGAGCCGTCGCGCGCCTTTTCGACCAGCGCGGCGAGGGTCCGCACCGGGCCCGTAATTTGTCGCGCGGCGACGAAGGCGAGCCCCAGCGCGATCGCCATCACGACCAGCGAAACGGCGATCAGGCTGTTGCGGAACTGCTGGAAGCCAGCCTTCTCGACCGCGATACTGCGCAGCGCAAGCATCTGCCCCGGGCGTTCGCCGCTCGCGGTCTTCAGCGGGACGACGATGCCGATGTACGCCTCGTTGCGGAGTTTCAGGCTGAAGGGATCCTCACCGGAACCCCCTGTCGCGAACTCAGGCCTTCCCAGCACTTCCTTGAGCGCGCCATCCTTCGGTCCCAGCGATGAGACCGAAAGCTGCGGCGATTGCCCTTTCGACTGCGTCAGGTAGGCGATGTCGCTGTGCGTGAGCTTACGGAGCTGGCCCGCGAGGGTTTCGTTGATCCCGTAACCGGCGATCAACACGCCCAGCGTCTCGCCGCCGGTCACCATCGGCACCGAGACCGCGTGGAAGAGCTTGTCGCCCTGGAGCCAGACCGTGGCCGACTCTTCGCCTTGCTCGAGTGGCTTCGTGACGACCGGGTCCTGCGAGAGATCGTCGCCTTTGACGCCCGCGCGGTCGCTGCGCGCAATCACGATCCCGTCGGGGCCGGTCGCGATGAAGAAATCGGCCGAGAGGTCCTGACCGCGCTCGTGCAACATGTCGAAGACCGTGGCCTGCCGCACCTCCAGGTCCTCGACGTTGGCCACGGCCGCCTTGAAGGCGGGATCGTTGCCGAGCACGCGGATCCCGAGCTTCAGCTTGCTGTAGCGGTCGGCCTGAAAGGTCTCCCACACGTCGCGCGTCTCCGCGAGGCCCTCGGAGATCGTCTGGTGGGCGAGCTGATCCGCCTGGAACGTGGTGTAGGACAAGGTGGTCGCCACCAGGGCGATGACGATCAGGCTGGTGAACAGCAGGATCTTCTGCGTGAGTCCCATCAGTACTTGTCGGCCCCCGCGGCGGAGTAATCCTTGCCGAACTTGTTCTTGTGCTGGGCCCGCTTGAAGCTCGAGGCGTCGAGCACGAGTTGCGCGCCAACCTGGCCCTCGACGGGCACGCTGATCTCGAGGCTCCCCTCGCCGCCGCGCTCATGCCAGGCCTTGAACGCGTACTTGCCGGCGGGCACGCCCTCGATCACGAAGCTGCCGTCCGCGTTGGCTTTGGCGAAGTAGGGATTGTCGCGCACCACGATGATCGCGCTCATCTGCGGGTGGATGTTGCAGAACACGCGCACGATGCCGGGGGCCAGCGGCGTCCACGAGCCGCTTTTCGGCCGCTTGTAGAGCTCGAGGTCGAAGCGGTTCTCGCCCGACACCGAGAAGGCGTTGTGGAAGAGCGGGTCGTCGTTCGGGAACTCCACGCTGCCGCCGACCAGGGCGACGGCCACGTGCGGGGTGAAGCTCTTGGCCCGCATCGTCACCCGGAGCGTGGCGCCCTTCGCCTTCTCCTTGAGGCCGTCGACCCAGACGACGACGTCTGAGAGATCGCTGGCCTTGCGGCCATCCTTCTCGAGGACGGACACTGTCCCGGCGATTGTGCCGGCCGACGCAGGGAACGCGAGTGCGAGGCCCAAGAGGGCCGCGGGAACGCGCACAGGGGGCCTCCAAGCGAACGCGCGGGATTGTAGCACGCTATAATCCGCCGCCTGCATGTGGCTCTTGAACGCGATCCTGCTCGCCGCGAGCCTCGATGGCGTGGCGGCCGGCGAGCACGCTTCGCGCCTCGCGGCGCTCGGTCCGCACCCCTGGGGTTCGCCCCGGAACTCGCTGGCGGCCCAGTACGTCGCTGCGCAGTTTCGTTACGCAGGGTTGCAGGAGGTGCGCCTGGCGCCTTTCGAGAGCCACGGGATTGAGGGCCAGAACGTGATCGGCGTGCTGCGCGCGCCGGGCCCGGAGTTCGTGGTCGTGGGCGCCCACCACGACACGGCGCCCGAGACTCCGGGCGCCTACGACGACGGCGGCGGTGTCGGCGTGTTGATCGAGGCCGCACGCCGCCTGGCGCAGGACAAGCAACGACGGCGCAGCTTCGTCTTCGTGTCCTTCGATGGCGAGGAGGCGTGGTCCACGGGCAAGACCACGACGGCAGGCTCGCGCGCCTATCTCAAGGCTCTCGGCCCCGAGTCGCGCAACCTCATGGCGGCGTTCATCATCGAGATGTGCGGCTGGCAGGGCGGCACGCCGGCGTTCCAGCCGATCGCCTACGCCGACCCGCTGCGGCCGGGCGGCAGCGCGATCGTGCCCGCGTGGCTTCTGGCCCGCGCCCAGGCCGCCGCCCGCAGCGCAGGCGTCGCCTTCGTCGTCGGCGACCCGTACATCCCGTGGCTCTACCAGGCCGCCGTGCGCACCTTTCGGGCGGACATGTATGGCGACGATCTGTCTTTCATCCAGGCCGGCTTGCCCGCGCTGTTCGTGTCCGATTCCTCCTTCTCGGCGTTTTATCCCTGGTACCACCAGCCGTCCGACACCGCGGAGAAGCTCGACCCCGCGTCGCTGGGCCGGATGGGCGACGGCGTCCTCGCGATCCTGCGCGACCTCGAAGAGGCCCCGCGCAGCGCCCCCAGCGAACCCAACTGGTTCGCGGGCTTCGGCCGCGTGGTCGGTCCTGTCGCCCTCTTCGCGATCGCCGCGACCTCGATCCTGCCTGGGCTTCGCCTGGGCTTTCGTCTCGGTGGGAAAGTCTTCGCGGTGCGGCTCGCCGGCGCGGCGCTGTTCGGCTACGTATTCTTCCGGCACCCGGTGCCGATGCTCTTCGTGTTCCTGCTACCCAACCTGCTGCCCTGCTTCCCGCGGCGCGCCTGGACGCTGGCGATCGCCGTGCTGCCCGCGCTGGCGCTGCTCGGCCTCGGCGGCGCCGCCTGGTATCGCGGCTTCGTGCATGGCGTGTGGCTCTCGTACGGGGAGATCGGGGCAGCGGTCGCCGCCTTCGGCCTCGCACTCGTTCTGCCCGGCGGGGGCAGTGGCAAACCCGTCGGGAGGTTGGGCAAGCCCGGCAAGTCGAAGGGGCGCGGCCTGCCGCCTCGCTGAGGCGCCGTTCGCGCGATGACGCTCGGCGTGTCGAGCACTGCCGGGACCCCGCCCTCTCTGCGGTGCCGGAGCAAGGGCGCCCCGGGCCGCGTGCTACAATCGCCCGGCTTTCCCGATGGAGAAGATCCTCGAAGGGACTCTCGACCGTTTCGAGGTGCCGGACCTCCTGACCTTCCTCAACATGGGCCGCCGCACGGGCGTTCTGGTACTCGAGCGCGAGGGCCAGGAGACGAAGCTCTTCTCGCGCGCCGGGCGGCCCGTGTTCGCGACCTCGACCCGAGAGGCCTTGCGACTGGGCAGCGTCCTCCTGCGCATGGGCAAGCTTTCGGCGCCGGTGCTCGAACAGGCGCTCGAGCGTCTGGGCGGCGGTTTTCGGCTGGGCCAGATCCTGCTGGCGCAGAAGATCCTCACTGAGGACGAGCTCGCCAGCTACCTCAAGATCCAGGTCTCTGAGGTGATCTTCGACACCTTCGAGTGGCGCGCCGGCACGTTTGCCTTCTACGACAAGGTGCCGCCGCCGGCCGCCGCCGTCACGCTGGAGATGGATCTCCAGAACCTGATCATGGAGGGCGTGAGGCGACTCGACGAGCGCGCCCGCCTCGCCGACGTCTTTCCGGATCTGAGCATGGTCGTCGAGGCCCTGGCGAACCCCGAGCGCGTGAAGCAGAGCGTCACGCTTACCAAGGAAGAGTGGCAGCTCTTCTTCCTCGTGGACGGGCGGCGCAGCCTGAACGAGATCTGCCGGCTCGCCGGGAACCCGGATGAACTCGCCACGCTCCAGATCCTGTTCCATCTGCTGCAAGCCAAGTTCGTGGCGGTGGCCCCGCCGCTGCCCGAGCCGGCGGCAGCCAACGCGGACCTGCCCGAGCCCGTTTCCGAGGGGACCGTCCATCGCAACGAACCGCCGCCCGCGCTGCCCGTGGAGGTGGAGTTCAACCAAGCCTGCCTCGCGCGCCGCGTCGATGACGACACCAAGGAAGTCGTGAACCCGAAAGCGGTCCAGTACATGGCCGCTTCCAGCAAGGTGATCGTGAGCCGCCTGACGATCCTCAAGGCCGGCAACGAAACCTCGGTCCCGCTGGCGCGCGACACCCACACGCTCGGCCGGCATCGCAACAACGACATCGTGATCTCCGATCCCAAGGTCTCGTCCTTTCATGCGCGCATCGATAAAACCCTGGAGGGCTTCACGGTGGTCGATCTCAAGAGCCGGAACGGGACCTACCTGAACGGCCGGCGCGTCGAGTCCGGCCGGCTCGAGGCCGGCGACGAGATCCGTCTCGGGACCGCGCGCCTCGTCTACAAGATCGACTACACCTCTTCCGCCTCGTAGGACACTGAGGAGAGCCCTTGCCCGAGATCCTCCCTTTCCGCGGCGTGCGCTACGCCGTTCCCGATTCCGAGCTGGCGCAGGTCGTGGCGCCGCCCTACGACGTGATCCCGCCGGCCTACCGCGATGCGCTCTACGCACGCGACTCTCGCAACATCGTGCGCGTGGTCCTGAATCGCGAGCCGGACGACGCTGGCTACCAGAGCGCCGGCCGAACCTACCGGTGGTTGCTGGCCGAGGGGATCCTCAGGGAAGACGCGCAACAGGCTGTCTACGTCGTCGAGCAGTCGTTTCAGCACGAGGCTCGGACGCTTCGCCGCTTCGGCCTGCTGGCTCGCTTCCGCGCCGAAGACCCGGAGACGCGCGCGGTCCTGCCGCACGAGAAGACGCGCGCGGCGGCCAAGGAAGACCGCTGGCGTGTGCTGAACGCCACGCGTGCGAACTTCAGCCCGATCTTCATGATGTGTCCCGATCCAGACGGCTTTTTCTCCGCCGCCATTCTCGACGTGCTGGTCGCGCCACCGCTCGCGCAGTTCGCGGACGACGGCGAAGTGGGGCATCGCCTGTGGAGCGTGGCGGAGCCGGAGCAGATCGCGGCTTTTGCAGCGCTGCTGGGCCGGGCGCCGGCCTACATCGCCGACGGCCACCATCGTTACGCAACAGCCTTGCGCTACCGCGACGCGCACGGCCCCGACGGCGCTTTCACGTTCGGCTACTTCACGCCGATCGCAGCGCCGGGGCTGCTGGTGCTGCCGTATCACCGGATCCTATCGGCAGGGCCAACGCCTGACGAAGCCCGCGGGAGGCTCGGCAGCAGGTTCGATCTAGCCAGCGGCGCGGACGTTGCTGAAGCAGCGCGCCGCGTCGCGGCGTCGCAGGCGCCCCACGCCTTCGCCCTGTCCTGGCCTTCCGCTGGGGCGCTCGTGGTCGAGGCTCGTGCCGAGGCGGCGTCGCTGTTGCCCGCCGGCGATCCGCCGTCACTGTGCGCGCTCGACACGTACTTCCTGCATCGCGCCGTGTTGCCGCATCTCGGGATCGGCGAGGACGCAGTCGAGTACGTGCACTCGCTCGGCGAGGCCGAGGCGGCGCTACGCGAGGCCCGCTGCCGGTTGGCCGTGCTGATGCGGGGCACGCCCGTGAAGCAGATCCTCGATGTCGCCGATGCGGGTGAGTCGATGCCCGCGAAGAGCACCTTCTTCCACCCGAAGTTGCCTTCGGGGCTAGTGATCCATCCGCTGCTCGCGTAAGGTTGGCTCCGACCGATGAAGCCGCTCGCGCGCACGCTCGGGACGTTCGATGGCCTCGCGATGGTCGTGGGCATCGCGGTCGGCGCCGGCATCTTCCGCACCCCGGGCCTCGTCGCGGCACAGCTCGGACGGCCCGGCCTCACCTTCATCGCCTGGGTGCTCGGGGGCGCCGTGGGCCTGCTGGGCGCGTTCGTCTTTGCGGAGCTGGCGACGCGCCACCCCGCGGCCGGCGGCAAGTATGTTTATGCACGAGAGGCTTACGGGCGCCGCGCCGGCTTCGTCGTAGGCTGGATCGAGACCGGCATCTACTCGGCCGCCATCGCCGCGATCGGCGTCGTGAGCGGCGAGTATCTGACGCGGCTGCTCGGCTGGCCCGCGTCGCGTGCCAGTGGACTCGGGGCAGTCCTGATCGTCCTCGTGACGGGGCTCAACCTGATCGGCGTGAGCGCCGGGCGCTGGGCGCAGAACCTAGCCACCAGCGCGAAGCTGCTGGCTCTGGTCGGGGTGGTGGTGCTCGCGGGTTTCGCTGGGAGCGGGGCGGGTTGGACGTCGTCGCTTCCCGACGCCCCGACCGGTCTGGCGGTCTGGGGCGCGCTCGCGGCCGCCTTTCAGTCGGTGATCTGGACGTACTACGGTTACAACGACGCCGCGAAGATCGCCGAGGAGATCGACGATCCGGACCGCCGCCTGCCGCGCATCTTCCTGTTCGGGATCCTCTCGGTCACGACGCTCTACCTGCTCCTGAACGCGGCCTTTCTCCAGGTCCTGCCGATGGCGAGAATCGCGGCCTCGACACTGGTCGCGGGTGACGTGGCCGAGGCGATCTTCGGCGCGCGGGCCGGCACCTTGATGGCAGGCCTGGCGCTCGTCGTGGTGCTGGCCTCGCTCAACGGCAATATCTTCGTGACGCCACGCGTCGTCTTCGGCCTGGCGCGCGACGGTCTTGCGCCGAGCCTGCTCACCCGCGTCAACGCGGGAGGCACGCCGTGGCCGTCGATGCTCCTGGTGGCGTGTCTGGCGACCGGGCTCGCCGCCACGGGCACGTTCGAGAAGTTGCTGGCTCTCGCCATCGCGCTGATCCTCGTGATCGACGGCTTCATGGTGCTGGTACTGTTTCGGCTGCGGCGGATGGGGGGCAGGGCCGCCTTTCACGTGCCGCTCTACCCGTACCCGCCGCTGGCGCTGCTGTTGACCTACGTGGCGCTGTTTCTCGGCGCTGCGGCGCAACAGCCGCGAGTGACGGCGCTGGCGCTCGGCGTGCTCGCCCTCGCCTACGGCCTGGGCCGCGCCTTCGTGCGCTGAGGGTCAGTCGCCGACGGCGTAGTCGTCGCCGTAGTACTTGCTCGTGATCCTGGTGTGGAATTTCAAGGCCTGGATCGGCGCGTACTTCGGCGCGCCGAGGCCGGGCAGCACTTCGAGGCTTTCGTCCTCCCAGACGTAGACCGCCATCGGCAGCGAGACGCGTCCCGCGCGCCTCGCCGCCTCGTCGCGCGGCAGGCTCACGCGGTGCGTCGTCGAAGGCAGGACGTCATTGCTGATGCGCTGCATGTAGTCGCCGGTGTTCAGGATGATCGAGCCAGGCGGCGCCACCAGCCGGATCCACTTCATGTTGGCGCGGTTCAGCAGCTGAAGCCCTTCGACGCGCGGCGCGGGCAGGAACGTGAAGAGGTCCACGTCCTCGTGGCCGAGCATGCGGCCCGCTCCCGAAAGCTCGTCGTCGCGGCTGAGCGGCGGGTAGTAGTTGAGGCGCTGGCCGAAGTTCGTGCGCGTGAGCTTCCGGTCGTACAGGTGCGGGTCGCAACCGAGCGAGCGGAGCAGGCTGCGCATCAGGGGCAGGATCAATGCCTCGTGGGCGAGGCAGAGCCGGCGGAACACCGGCTCGAGGGCCGGCCGTGGCCAGAACGCCTCGGCCCGAAACAACGGAGCACCCGCGTCGCCCATGTCGAAGGCGCGGCGGCAGAAGACCCAGCCTTCCACGAGGTCGGGGTGGATGTCGCTCGTTTCGCGGATCGGGAAGTAGCCCTGGTTTACCGAGCCATTTCGCTCGGCGCGGAAGCGCAGCTTCTCTTCGAGGCTCACGGCGGTGAAGAGCTCGACGACGGCCGCCTCGGCGTCCTCGTAGAGGCGGGAGCTGATGCCGTGGCCTTCGAGGATGGCAAAGCCGATCCCCCGCATCGCCTCGCCCAGTTCCTCTGCGAACGCCTGGCGATCGGCGTCGTTGCCGCGAAGCAGCCGGCCCATGTCGCAGCTGCGGATCCGGAAGTCTTCGTCGAACGCCTCGGCATGGCGTCCTTCCGCCAGGCGATACTCCTGCTTCTTCTCCACCTGGTCGTAGCGCGCGTAGGCCTGGTTTGTGACCTCGACGCCCAGCGCCTTGCGATCGCTCACCGCCTCAAGCCTTGCAGGTGTTGGGATCGCCGGACTGGATGCCCTGGAGCAGCCACTGGACGCGCTGTTCCGAAGAGCCGTGCGTCCACGACTCCGGCTGGACCTCGCCCTGGCTGAGCTTCTGCAGCCGATCGTCGCCGATCGCGGCCGCGGCGCGCAGGCCCTCCTCCACGTCGCCCGCCTCCAGTTCGAGCTTCGTGTGGTTCGCCCACACGCCCGCCAGACAATCGGCCTGCAACTCGAGGCGGACCGAAAGCGCGTTCGCCTCCGACTCTCCCCGAGCGCGCTGCTGCGCCGCGTGGATCTCTTCGGAGATGCCGAGCAGGTTCTGGACGTGGTGCCCCACCTCGTGGGCGATCACGTAGGCCTGTGCGAAGTCGCCGGGGGCGCCGAAGCGACGCGACAACTCGTCGAAGAAGGAGAGGTCGAGATAGAGCTTGCGGTCGCTCGGGCAGTAGAAGGGGCCCACGGCCGCGGACGCCGTGCCACAGGCGGAGCGCACGGCTCGTGAAAAGAGCACCATCTTGGGCGGCTCATAGCGACCACCCCCGGAAGAGAAGGTCGCCTGCCACGTGCTTTCGGTGTCCGCGAGCACCACCGAGGCGAACGTGCCGAGCTCGTCCGTCGGCGGTCCGGCCGGCGGGCCCGAGGCTTCGGGTACGGACTCCTGCGCCTGGCTCAGAAGCTGGAGCAGTGCCCGCGGATCCTTGCCCGTGATCAGGGCGAAGGCCAGGATCAGGATCGCAGCGCCGAGGCCGAGTCCCGCGCCGCCTCCGGGCACCCTCAGCCCGCGCCGATCCTCGACGTTGTCGCTCCCTTTACGTCCTTGCCAACGCATTCGTCAGCCTCCTGCCCGGATGGCCGCGAGCAACACGCCGGGCCGGTTCGAGCCGATGCCGTACAGTCCGAAACGGGCCAGGGACGCAAGCTCGACGGGATCGTCCACGACCCAGCTTGCGGGCCTGAGGTCCGCCGAGCGGCAGGCAGCAATGAGCTCTTCCGAAAGCATACCTTTTTCGGGCATCACGATGTCGGTCGCCACCTCGCGGGCGGCCGCCACCACTTCCTCGGACGTGGCCCGGTAGAACAGCTGGCCGCGCCGGATCTCGGGCGCCAGGTTCCGGAAGCGGACGAGCGCACGGCCCTCGAAGGAGATCAGGATGACGTCCGCGGCCATCCCGCCGTCCCGTACGACCTCGACCACCTTTGCCTCCAGCGCCTGGCCCAGCGCCGAGACCGATTCCTTCTTGACCTCGATCATCACGAGAGCGCGGCCGCGGGCGAGGGCCAGGACTTCGGCCAGGGTCGGAACGCGCTCGGCGACGTAGCGCGCGCCGAAACGCGGGGCATAGCCCGCCGAGAGTCGCTTCAATTGCGCGAGCGTCACCGCGGCCACGGGCCCGTGACCGTCGGTGGTTCGGTCGAGCGTGCCGTCGTGGAGCACCACCGCGTGGCCGTCACGGGTGAGCTGCACGTCGAGCTCCAGGAACTCGGCGCCCAGCGCCAAGGCGCTCTCGAACGACGCCAGCGTGTTCTCCGGGCGATGGGCCGAATCGCCCCGGTGAGCGATCACGAGCGGGGCCAAGGGCTAGCGGGCGACCTCGGCTTCGGCGTTCGCGCGGGGCAGCGTCTTCTCGTAGACCTTCGCGTCGATGAAGAGGCTGAGAAGCGACTTGTCCAGCTTCCCGTGGCCGGCTTCGTCGAGCAGGATGTCGAGGGCCTTCTCGACCGGCACCGATTTCTTGTAGGGCCGGTCCCAGGCGACGAGCGCGTCGAAGATGTCGGAGATCGTCATCATCTTCGACTGAATCGGGATCTCCGCGGCCGACAGCTTCCTCGGGTATCCCGTTCCGTCCAGCTTTTCGTGATGCGCGTACGCGATCTCCGGCACGCGCGCGAACTCGCCGGTCCAGGGAATCTCGGCGAGGAAGCGGAAGGTGTGCGTCACGTGGCTCTCGATCTCGCGGCGCTCCTTCTCAGAGAGGCTGCCGCGGCGGATCGAGAGCGCCTGCACTTCGTTCGGCGAGAGAAACGGCTGGCGGTTCCCGTCCATGTCCAGGTAGCTGCGGTTGGGCAGATCCATGAGGGCTCGAAAGCTGTCCTCCTCGAGAATCGTCGGCTCGTTGGCCTGGCTGATCATCTTGAGGATGTTGTCGACCTCCTCGCGGCGCAGCTCGTAGTCGCGGTCCATCTGGGCGACGAGCTCGGGTGCGGCCCCGGCCAGCACCTGGTCGGCCTTGGCGCGGAAGTGCTCGGCCTCGAGCGAGCGCTTGATGTAGGCGATGCGTTGACGGATCAGCAGCATCTCGCCCACGTACAGCTTCTTGCCCTTGATCAACACCTTCTCGCGCACGCCGACCTTGCCGAAGTCGTGGAGCAGGCTGGCGTAGCGGATTTCCTGCAACTGGTCACGGTTGAAGCCGACGCCGCGAAATGGCGCAAGGTCCGACGCATCTACCCTCTCGGCCAAGCCGCAGGTCAGGGTCGCGACGCGCTTCGAGTGGCCCGAGGTGGTCGGGTCGCGAGACTCGACCGCGGTCACCGACGCGTCCACGAAGGCCTCGAACAGCCTGCGGATGTCCGCGATCAGCCGGGTGTTCTCGTAGGCCACGGCGGCCTGGCTGGCCAGGGAGGACACCAACTCCTCGTCCACCGAGGTGAAAGGGATCACCGCCTCGTCCACGACGGCCAGCGGGCGCAACACAGTGCGGGCGTCGCGCTTCTTGTTGATGAGCTGGACGACGCCGATCACCGCGTCCTTGTGATCCTTCATCGCGACCACCAGCATCGACTTGGTGCGGTAGCCGGACTGCTCGTCCCAGGAGCGGCTGATCTGGAAGGGATAGCCCGGAGGGATGCGGTAGGCGTCGGGCAAGTTGACCGACTTGTTGGACAAGGCGCTGTAACCGGCGATGGACCCCTCGCTCAGGGGCAGGGTCCGCTCTTCGAACGGAGTCGTCACCGAGTCGTTCTGGGTGAGGCGGAAGCGGAGCTGGTCGTCGCTCTGGGTGGCTTCCTCCTTGCCTCGCTCGACCAGGTAGAGGCTTCCCGCGTCGGCCGCGGTGATCTCCCGGCACTTGGCCAGGATCAGCTCGAGCAGCTTGTGGATGTCGCGCTCGGCGGACAGGGCCACCCCGATCTTGTTGAGCTCGTGCAGGTCGTCGCCCTTGCGGTCGAGCGCTCCCTCGAGCTGCCGGATCACGCGGCGGGTGTGCAAGGTGTCGAGGGCCCGCTCGAGCCGCAGACGGATGCGGCCGGCGGTCACCGGGTGCAGGAGGATGTCGTCGAGGAAGGGGAAGCGGCGCAGGACTTCGTCGCTCTCCGCGGCGGTCGCCACCGCGACGATCATCGCCTGGGTCGAGCCGCCGGCCTTCAACCATGCCTCGAGGCCGGGGCGTTCGGCGTCGAGGCGGGCGGGATCGGCCACGACGAGGGCGCTCGGTCGCTCGTCGAGGCACGCCGTCACCTCGGCCAGCGTGTAGACCTCGACCGCCGAAACTCCCGGCGGGAGGTCCCCCTGCACGACCTCGCGGATCTTTCCCCAGACGAGAAGCTGGGCCATAGGAGTCTCTTCGGTCAGGGTAGCACAGTCGACTGGGGGAGGGGTTCTTCGATTGCGTCCACGAGTGCGCCGACTTGGTAGATCGTCCGGTCGGCCGGGACTTGGAGGAGGCTCTTTGGATTGAGGCCCCAGGCCACGGCGATCGTCCGCACGCCCGCCGCCCGCCCGGCGGCGACATCCGCGCCGGAGTCGCCGACCATGGCGCTCTCGGCCGCCGCAAACCCGAGGTCCGCGAGGAGGCGGCGAAGGCCTGCGGGATCGGGTTTGCGCGCGCCCGCGTCGTCGGGCCCCCAGATACGGGCGAAGCGGGACGCCATCCCCAGGCCGGCGAGCAAGTCGCGGCTCAGGTCCCCCGGCTTGTTGCTGAGCACGGCCAACGTGCGGTCCCCCAGGGCGTTCAACGCCTCGAGCATGCCCGGGTAGGGGAGAGTGGTGTCCAGCAGGTGCCGCGCGTAGCACTCGAGAAAGACGGGCAAGACCTGTTCCTTCGGCAGATCGAGGCCGAGGTGGCGCAGGGTGCGTTGGATGAGAACCGCGGCCCCGTCGCCCACGAAGGACTTCACGACCTCGAGCGACAGGGGCGGTCGGCCCGGCGCCACGCGGGCGAGCGCCTCGTTGATTCCCGTAGCGAGGTCCCCGGCCGAGTCGACCAGGGTGCCGTCGAGGTCGAAGACGACGAGCCGCACGCGGCTCACGGAAGGTAGCCGAGGGCCTTCAGACGTTCGCGGGTCTCGCTGTCGAGCTCCATGAGCTTTCGGCCAGGAGGGAGGACCAGCCAGAGGTGGATGCCGGCGGCGTCACCCGTCGGCGCCTTGAACAGACCCGCCGGTCCGTGCTCGGCCTCGCGGTCCGAGTCCACCTCGGGAAGCCGGAAGGGAATGGCGTCGGCGGTGCGGCCATCGCCCATCGTGACCTCGCCCTTGCGCAGCGGCCGTCCCGCCCGCGTGCCTTCGAGCCAGACGGGCACCCCGAGGGGCCGGGTCTCGAAGGCGACCTCACGCGGCTGGCCGGGCCGCGGGCGGGCCCGGAGGTCGAGGCGTCGGCCGTTCTCGCCGAGCTCGAAGCGCTCGCCTTGCCCAAGGCCGGTGGCTTGCACCTGTTCGATCCAGCCGCCAGTGCGCAGGGTGATCTGGTAGGCGTCGCTGCCCGCGAGGCGGAGAACGTGACGGAAGGGGTTGGGGGCCATGGCCTCTTCGGCCCGCGCCCGTAGCCGGCGGACGCGTTCGGGCGCGGCCGTGAGCACGCTCGCTTTTTCCCCGGGGTCCTTTGCGAGGTCGAAGTAAAGCTCGTCCCGCTCGGGATTGAAGCGCCGGATGAACTTGTCGCTCTCGGTGCGGACGCCGTGGGCCACGATCCCGCGATGGCTGATCTCGGCGATCGCCTCGCGCGGTGGCGCGGTCCCGGTCAGCGTCTGCTGAAGCGGACGGCCGGCGACCACGGGCGCGGCCGGAACCGGCAGGTCCATCGCGGCCAGGATGGTGGGCAAGACGTCGACGCCCTGGACCTGCTGGGCGACCCTGCGCCCCGCGTGCTGCCCGCCCGGAAACTTCACGATCAGGGGAATGCGGATGAGCTCGTCGAAGAGGCTCCGGCCATGGAGCCACTGCCCGTGGTCCAGGAACTCCTCGCCGTGGTCGGCGAGGAACACGATGAGCGCGCGGTC
>CAYTWT010000362.1:0-7073 GCA_964442185.1 uncultured Acidobacteriota bacterium | reverse complement strand
ATCGATGTCGTGGCGTTCCTGCAGTCCCGCTACAAGGTGGTCGTCCCGCCGCCACCCATGAGGTGAATCCACTCCCGGCAGCAGGAACGGCGCTACTCGTCCGAAGGACGGCGGTCGAAAAGCCGCCGCGGCGCTGACTCGAGGTCTGATCCCACAGGGGCCACGTGACCACCGCCGTCGAGTGCGGGCGCAAACGCTGCGGCGGCTCCGAAGTGGATTGCGCATCTCTTGCTTCGCTTGTACGCTATCAGCCGCCCGCACGCTGCGCATAATTCTTGCACCCGCCCAACAACACCCGGAGGCTTGATGGCTGGGTTGGAAGGTTCACAGCTCGAGACGTCGTCGGCGCCGGGCCGCCGCGCGGTCCTGGACTGGCTCCTCGGTGTGTCGGCGATCGGGGCCTTGCTCGCCGTCGTCTATCCCGTGTTGCACTTCGTCTTCCCGCCCTTGCGCCCGAAGGGGCGCGCCAAGGGTGCGGTGCTCGCGGGCCGCGCGAGCGAGCTGCCGCCCGGTAGCGGCCGTGTCTTTCCGTTGGGAACGCAGCCCGCCATCCTGGTCCACACGCCGGATGGCCAGTGGCGGGCGTTCTCGGCCCGCTGCACGCATCTGTCGTGCACAGTGCGCTACCAGCAGGACCTGGGCATGCTGCTGTGTCCCTGCCACGACGGGCGCTTCGACTTGACCGGCAAGAACGTGGGCGGGCCAGCTCCGAGGCCGCTCCCCCAGCACACGGTCGTGCTGAAGGGCGACGAGGTCTACGTGACCGAGAGCGAGGCGGGCTAGGTGAGGCCGATCGGGGAGGCGCGTGCCTGGCTCGACGAGCGCGTTGGCTTCGAGGCTGCGAGCCATCTGCTGGAGGCGAAGGTCGTGCCGCGCCACCGTTATTCGGTCTTCTACTACCTCGGCGGCATGGCGCTGTTCCTGTTCGCGATCCAACTCGGGACAGGCTTGTTGCTGCTCCTGTACTACGAGCCCGGCACCGCCACGGCCTACGAGAGCGTCCGGCGCATCTCGGGAGAGATCCCCTTCGGATGGCTGATGCGATCGATCCACCGCTGGTCGGCGGACATCTTCATCGGGGTGGTGGCGCTCCACATGTTCACGACCTTCTTCATGAAGGCCTACCGCAAGCCGCGGGAGCTCACCTGGCTGACCGGACTCGCCGCCTTCGCCATCGCCCTGGGCTTCGGCTTCTCCGGCTATCTGCTGCCCTGGGACGAGATCGCGTTCTTCGCGACGTCGGTGGGAACGGCCGTCGCCGGCGCCGTGCCTTTCGTCGGTCACGCGACGCTCCAGTTGCTTCGCGGGGGCGACGACGTGACGGGCTCGACGCTCGCCCGTTTCTTCGCGCTCCACGTCGTCGTGCTTCCGTTCGCAGCGCTTGGAGTCCTGGGGCTGCATCTGGTCCTGGTCCAGAAGCATGGGATGAGTGTCCCGCCCGGGGTGATCGAGAGCGGGCGGCCGCGACCGTTCTTCCCCGATTTCCTGCTGCACGACCTCGTGGGCTGGACCCTGGCGCTGGCACTCCTCGCGGCACTCGCGGCCCTCCTACCGGCGGAGTTGGCGGCGAAGGCCAACCCCTTTGCCTCGGCGCCGCCCGGCATCAAGCCCGAGTGGTACTTCTACGCGCCCTTCCAGCAGCTCAAGTGGATCCCGTCCCACCTGGGCCCCTTTGAAGGAGAGGCCGTGGGTGCCGTGGGCTTCGGCGTCCTCGGGCTGCTGTTTGTCGCCGTCCCGTTCCTCGACCGCCGGGCTGGCCGCGGAGAGCGGAGCCCCGCCTTCACGGCAGCTGGCGTCATCGTCTTCGTCTATCTCGCGGGCCTGACATGGTACGCCTGGCGCCATTGATCTCGTTCGTCGCGGCCCTTCTCGCGACGGCCGCCGGCGCTTCGGCGGCCGGCAAGAACGCCTGCGTGAGCTGCCACGGCGACCTGCTCGAGGAAGCCGGGGGCGACGTCCATCGTGCCGCGGGGCTCTCCTGCGTCGACTGCCACAGGGGCGATCCCGCCGCAGAGGAACAGGCCCGGGCGATGGACCCCCGCAAAGGGTTCATGGCCAAGCCGAGAGCCTGGGCCGCCGCAAGCCTGTGCGGGAGCTGTCACGCGGACATCGAGCGGATGCGAGTGCTCAACCCGCGGCTACCGACCGACCAGCTCGCCCAATACCGCACGAGCGAGCATGGCAAACGTGCTCTCGAGGGGGACACGCGGGTGGCCACGTGCGTGTCTTGCCATGGTGCGCACGGAGTGCGTCACGTCCAGGATCCGGCCTCCACCGCGAGCAAGGGCAGGATCGTCGAGACCTGCTCGAGCTGCCACAACGCGGCGTACATGAAGGGTGCAAAGATCCCTTCCGACCAGCTCGCGAAGTACACGCAGAGCGTCCACGGCCAGCGGCGGCTCAAGGAGCGCGACCCGGGAGCGCCCGCGTGCAGCGACTGCCACGGCAATCACGGCGCAGCGCCGCCCGGCGTGTATGCGGTCACCCACGTCTGTGGAAAGTGCCACGTCACCCAGGCGGAGCTGTTCGAGGCCTCGACCCACGCCCGCAATTTCCAGGAGGCCGGAGTCCCACCCTGCACCACCTGCCACAACCACCACGACATCTTCGCCACGAGCGACGAGATGCTGGGGACGGGGCCGCGTGGCGCCTGCGCCGCCTGCCACGAGCCCGGCGATCGGTGCGACCAGGCGACGATGCGGATGCGACAAGGGCTCGCGACACTGAGCGGCGCCGTCGAAACCGCCAAGGGCTCCCTCACGCAGGCCGAGCGCCTGGGTATGGACGTGGAGAGACCGACCTACGAGCTGGCCGCGGCCAGCGAGGCCCTGGTCCGCGCCCGCGTCGTGGTGCACGCGTTCTCCGAGCCCGAGTTCGAGAAGGTGATCGCCGAGGGCGCTGCGGCCGCGCGGGAGGTCGACAAGGCCGCTCAGGCGAAGCTCGCCGAGTACCGCTACCGGCGCCAGGGCCTCGCCCTTGCATCGGCGATGCTGCTGCTGTTCGCGGGACTGCTCGCGCTCAAGGCTCATCGCATCGAGAGGGTCAAATGAACCATTGACCAAGGACGCGGGAAGCGGGCAGTCTCGTACTATGTCTGGAACTTCAAGGCCGACAGGGAGGAACACATGCTGAAGCGACTCGTCGCGCTCTTGGGAATGGCTGTTCTCGGCGGGGCCATGCAGGTGCCCGCATCCGCGGCAGACCACGCGGCGGTGGGAGCCCCCAAGTGCAAGATGTGCCACAAGGTCCAATTCGAATCGTGGGCGAAGAGCAAGCACGCCCTGGCGGAGAAGCCGGCCGACTGTGAGGCGTGCCACGGTAACGGCGCCGACTACATGAAGCTCAGCGTCATGAAGGACCCGGCCAAGGCTGAGGCCGCCGGCCTCATCGCCAAGCCGGACAAGGCCTCGTGCCTCAAGTGCCACAAGCCGGACGAGATCAAGGATGACATGCTGGCCAAGGTCCACGATCACAAGGCCAAGCCCTAGGGCGCGAACCTGCGACTCTCGCGCTGACGGCCTTCGCGGAGGCCGGGCTACAATCGGGCCGTGGATTTCGAGCACCTGCCGGGAGGTGATCTCGTCGCCAAGGGGATCCTGGATATCGGCCGTTCGAGCGTGACGGTCGAGGCCCTGCTCGTCTGCATCGCCGCTCCACGCCTGCGAAGCCTGGGCGTCCTCGTCGCGGCCCCGATCCCTGACCCCGAGCACCGGCTCTACGAGCAGCTGGCCCGCGAGGACCCCGACTCGGCCCATTCGCGCTACAACGCGCCGCACATCGACGGGCGAGCAAACAGGAAGGGGAGGCCATGAAGACGAAGCGGCGGACCTTCATACAGACGGCGGGCGCCGGCGCGCTGGGTGCGGTACTGGCGCCTGGCCTGGCGCGAGGGCAGGGATCTGCACCGGCTTCGGCCCAGCCAGGGTACGACGTGGTCGTCGTCGGGGCTGGCGTCTTCGGCGTCTGGATTGCCTACCAGCTCCAGGTGGCGGGCCGGCGTGTCGCGCTCGTCGACGCCTACGGCCCGGGGAACGCCCGGTCCAGTTCGGGCGGCCAGACCCGCGTGATCCGAATGGGGTACGGCGACAAGGAGCTCTACACCCGCTGGTCGATGCACTCGCTCGGTATGTGGAAGTCGGCCCTCGGCAAAACGGCCCGGCCAACGCTCTTCCAGCAAAGCGGCATCCTCTGGATGGCCCGCGGCGACGACCCGCTGACGGTCGCGACCGTCGCGACGCTGACTCGGCTCGGCGTAAGGCACGAGCGTCTGAGGCGGCCGGAGCTCGAGGCGCGCTGGCCCCAGATCGATTTCGGCCCGATCACCTGGGCGATCCACGAGCCCGAGAGCGGCTTCCTGGCGGGCTTCCACGCGGTGCAAGCGGTGGCCCAGCGGGCGATGGCAGCGGGAGCCGAGTACCTGGAGGAGGCCGTCCTCCCGCCGTCGGGCAAGCAGGGCCTGACCTCGGTGACGACCCGCTCGGGCAAGACGCTGCGCGCCGGTACCTTCGTCTTCGCTTGCGGACCGTGGCTGCCCAAGCTCTTTCCCGAGCTGCTCGCCGACCGTATCTTCCCCACCCGGCAGGAGGTGTTCTACATCGGCCCGCCGGCGAGCGAGACGCGCTTCAAACTGCCCGCGATGCCGGTTTGGGCGGACTTCGCCGAAGAAATCTACGGCGTGCCGGACTTCAAGGGCCGCGGCTTCAAGGTCGCTCCGGACCGCCATGGCCCGCCCGTCGACCCAGACTCCCTCGAGCGCGTCGTCGCTCCCGAGTCCCTGGCGCGCGTCAAGGAGTACGTGGGCCGGCGCTTCCCAGCCCTGAAGGACGCACCGATCATCGGCAGCGAGGTCTGCCAGTACGAGAACACCTCGAACGGGGACTTCCTGATCGACCGCCACCCCGATCTCGAGAACGTCTGGCTGGTGGGCGGCGGCTCGGGCCACGGCTTCAAGCATGGACCGGCCCTCGGTGAGTACGTGACCGCGCGCGTCCTGGACGGCAAGCCGGTGGAGCCGGTGTTCAGCCTGGACACGAAAGAGCGCGTCCAGAAACGAACCGTGTTCTAGCCTGGGTGGATGTACTTCGCCGGCTCTACGGTGCCGGGGGCTCGCCGTACTTGGCTTCGACGCCGCTCCAGAACTCGCGTCCCATCCGCACGACGCTGCGAACGCGCCCGTCGCGCGCGAGCGAGGCGAGGGCCTGCCCCACGTCGCCAGCGCCCCAACGCTCGAGGGCCTGAACCAGCTCCTCGAGACTCATCGGATGCCGCGTCAGGATCTCGACGATCGCCGCGCCCACGTCGCCCCGCGGCGAAAGCTCGAGGCACGGAGCAGTGGCCGCCACGACCCGCGCATTGCTCCCGAGGATCCTCGCGGCCCGGACCAGGGCCTCCTCGTCCGGCGGCTGGACCCAGCCCTCCGCCGGCGGCCGCAGCGGCCGGTTGATGTGGACCTCGTGAGGGCGGATCCGCTCCAGCACTGCGGCGATGTCTCGCAGCTCTGGCTCGCCGTCGTTGACGCCCTTGATCAGCATCACCTCGACCCAGAGCTTGCCGCCGAAGACCCGCCGGAACGCCACCAGCCCCTCGATCAGGCGGCCGAAGGTCAGCTCGGGCCACGGGCGGTTGATGCGCTGGAATAGCTCCTCACTTCCGGCGTCGAGAGTCGGCAACACCGCGTCGGCGACCATCAGCTCCGCCTGGACTTCGGGCCGGTACAGGAGCGCCCCATTCGTGAGCACGGCCACCGGGATCTCGGTCACGGCCTTGACGCCGCGGAGCATGCGTCCGAGGCTCGCGTGCAGTGTGGGCTCGCCGGAGCCGCCGAAAGTGATCCAGTCGATCGAGCCCGGCGCGTGCTCCGCGAGAGCCTGCGTCACTTCCGCCACGACCTCGTCGGCGGGCACGAAGTCCTGGCGCTCGTGGCGAAGCGGCGTCGTCCGGCCCAGCTGGCAGTACACGCAGTTCCAGTTGCACGCCTTGTAAACGATGGGATCGACGCCGAGCGAGCGACCCAGGCGCCGCGACGCGATCGGCCCGAACACGTAGCTCACCCGTCCACTCTGAGCGCAAGCAGCCCCCTTGGGAATGGATCGGATGATCCAGCCGACATACCATCCTGACTGATGCGAACTGATGCAGACGACCCGGCGCGGCCCTTGACGCTGCGCCCCGTCGGGTTCGTTCGCTGCGGGTTTCAGGATACCAAGCAGATCCCCAAGGGACCGGGGGCCGAGCACAAGGCCGAGGGGACGCTCGAGATCCTGCCCGAGTTCGAAGCGGGGCTCCAGGATATCGAGGGCTTCTCGCATCTGTACGTGATCTGGGCGTTCCACCGCGCGGAGGCCTGCGAACTGGTCGCGACGCCGCCCCTGGACGATCGCCCCCACGGCGTCTTCGCCACGCGCTGGCCGCGGCGTCCCAATCCCATCGGCCTGACGACCGTCGAGCTTCTCGGCCGCGAGGGCCGAAGGCTGCGGGTGCGCGGCGTCGACATGCTGGACGGCACGCCGATCCTGGACCTCAAGCCCTACCTGTCGAGCGTCCCCGAGGCGAGCCTGCGCCGCGGCTGGCTCGCGGATGCGGAGACTCCGCGTACCGGGAAGACCTGAGAGGCGGCGCCTAGCGCCTACTTGGCGGGCTGCTGTAGCGACCAGAGGTAGTGATTCAGGTTGCGAATCGCGGCAGTGACCGTGGCCTCTTCGGTGCCCTTCGTCCCCTTGAAGGCGTCGCCCCAGGCCGGCATGTCCGGCGTCCCGTGCGCGCGCACGACCTCTCCGCTCGTGATGATGCGGACGACGCGCTCATAAGGATACTTCCCACCGGAGCGGCTGGAGAGCGTCGTCAGATCAGGGACGGGCACCCGCAGATCGCCCGCGAGCGAGCCATCGCCCCGAGCGCTCGGCCCGTGACAGGAGACGCAATAGCGGACGAAGGTCAGCTGTCCCTTTGCGGCTGCCGCTGCATCGAGCTTCGTATCGGCGGCGACGACGAGCCCCGGCGCGACCAGGAGGCCCGCAGTCATGACCCACACAAGCGACCGTTCGAGACGCATGGAAGACCTCCCCCGCTTCGAT
>CAYTWT010000361.1:0-17262 GCA_964442185.1 uncultured Acidobacteriota bacterium | reverse complement strand
GCCATGGATGACGAGCTAGCCGTACGGCTCATTCGCGAGGCGCTGCCGGATCTCGTGGGCATCTACCGGTTTGGCTCGTCGGCTACGGGTGGGTTCCGCGCTGAGAGCGACGTGGATCTCGCGTTCCTGGGGCGAAAGCCGCTCGATCCCATCGAGCGCTTCGAACTCCAGGAGCGGCTCGCGAACGCGCTCCGCCGCGATGTCGATCTCGTCGATCTGCTCGCGGCGTCGACCGTCATGCGTATGCAGGTCGTTTCGCGGGGGCTTCCGATCTTCGATGGCAGCCCCGGCGAAAGACAGCGCTTCGAGACCTACGTCTTCTCGTCCTACGCTCGGCTGAACGAAGAGCGCCGGGCCCTGCTGGATCAGATTCGGCGGGACGGCGTGATCCATGCCCGATGACGTCGTCCTGAACAAGGCCGCGATCATCGAGCGCTGCGTCGCCCGGGTGCGGGAGGAGCATGCCGGAGACCCCCGCAACCTCACGGACAACCTCACGCGACAGGACTCCATCATTCTCAACCTGCAGCGTTCCTGTGAAGCGGCCATCGACCTCGCGATGCACCTGGTGCGGGAGCGGCGGCTGGGGATCCCCCAGGAGAGCCGCGATGCCTTCGACCTCCTGCTGCAGGCGGGCCTGATCGAGGCGGGGCTTGCGGGCCGTCTCAAGAAGATGGTCGGATTCCGGAACGTGGCTGTCCACGACTACCGAAAGCTCGACCTGCAGATCGTGCAGAAGATCGTGACGGACCATCTCGACGACTTCCTGGAGCTGACCCAGACCGTTCTGCGCGCGAGCTGAGCGTGTCGATCACCCGCTGCGGACGCCCGATGCCGAGACTCGTCCCCCCAGGGGAGCTCGCCGGCCGCCGCTACTCGCCGCGCGGCAGGAAGCGAATCGTTGCCTTGCGGTCGCCGAAGCGAATCACGACCAGCGTGTCGCGGCCGTCCTCACTGGCGACGATCTCGAGCCGGGCCTTGGTGTCGGCCACCTTCTCGAACGTCGCCGGCACGACCTTGAGCGTGTCGCCCTTCGGCGGAAGACCGATCACGTTCGGCTTGATGTCCATGTCGCGCATGTCGACGTCGCGGATCTCGAAGCTCATCGGGGTCGTGCCGTGCTTCGGGTTCAATATCAAGAGCGACGCGCCCACCGGCAAGGTGCGGCCTTCGAAGCGCACCGGGTCCTTGAGTCGCAGCAGCGCCAGCATCCAGCTTCGGCCCGCCGCCGGATGGCTTCCTCCGGACTGCATCGCCTCGAACCCCTCTGGATTCCAGGCGAAGTCCACGTAGCGCAGCTCGATCGGCCCGGCTACGGATTGCATCAGGAACTCCGGCAGGACTTGCTGCGAGAACGCCGGACCCGCCACGACCGCCAACACCAGCCACATCGCGAAACGCCGCATGCCTGCCTCCTTCGAACCGTTCAGGGTCTGACGCACCGGAAGCCCAGGTGGTCGCTGCCTGAGCTGAGCTCGCCCTTGCCGCGCGTGCCGACCATATAGCGGGTACAGTACTGGTCGGTGCACAGGAACGAGCCGCCGCGGTGGACACGCTTCTTCTCCTGGGGTTCACTCGGATCGAAGGGCGTGTCCGGGCCTTGCGGGTTCCTGGCCACGCCGCCCGCTGCCAGCGTCTCGTAGTAGTCGGGCCGATACCAATCGCTGGTCCATTCCCACACGTTGCCGGAAATGTCGTAAAGGCCGTACCCCTCCCCCGGGAAACTCGCCGCCGGGGCGATGCCGCGGAAGCCGTCTTCGGCCTTGTCTTCGATCGGGAAGCGCCCCTGATGGGTGTTGGCCAGCCACTTGCCCGCCGGGTGCAGCTCGTCGCCCCAGGCGTAGACCTTGCCGGAGAGCCCGCCGCGCGCAGCGAACTCCCATTCGGCCTCGGTCGGGAGTCGCTTGTCCGCCCACTTCGCATAGGCGACGGCGTCGTCGAACGCGATGTGCACGACGGGGTATTGCTCTTTGCCCTTGATGTCGCTCTTCGGCCCCTGCGGGCGCTTCCAGTGGGCGCCGTGGACGTAGCTCCACCATTGGTAATGATCGTTGAGCGCGACCGGCTGGCTGGGCGGCGTGAACACCACCGACCCCGCGACCAGGTTCTCGGGAGGCGCGCCCGGAAAATCCTCGGCTCGCGGCTTGCGCTCGGCCACCGTGACATAGCCGGTCGCCTTGACGAACTTCGCGAACTGCTGGTTCGTGACTTCGGTCGCGTCCATCCAGAAGCCATCGACGTACACGCGATGGATCGGCCGCGCATCCGCCATGCCTTCGTGGCCGCCGTCCGGTAGCCCGCGCGGGTCGGCCGAACCCATCGAGAACTCGCCGCCCGGAATCCAGAGCATGCCCTCGGGAGCGGGGCTCGGGGCCGAGCCGCTGTTCGCGACGGTCGGCTGGAAACCGGCGACCGGCGTGACGCCGGGGGCGGCCTGCGGCGACGCGTCCGGAGCGCCGTGCGAGCAGCCCACACCCAGCGGCAGTAGAAGTGCGATGCGGAGCGCGTGCCCCATCAGGAGCAGGACTAGACTAAACAAGGGGGCCGTCGGTGGTGTAGTTTGCCCCCCAAGGGAAGAAATGACCACGCTGCCCGTGGGAGCCTCGCTGCTGGTGCTGAACCCCAGGCGCGGCGAGAGCCCGATGAGCCTGGAGCTGCGCGACATCGACATGCGCACCGCGTTCTTCGAGCCCAACGCGATCGGGTTACCGCCCGCAGGCGAGAAGATCCAGCTCGTGCCGGCCCGCTTCGAGAGCGTGCCCGAGGTCCGCGAGCGGCTCGACATGGCGCTCACGGCGGACGGCCGCGACGCCGTGCTCAGCATCTACTACGGCAACCGCAAGGCGACGCTCAGGCTGCTCCCGCGCGGCGAGTGAGTGCGGCTTGCAGCTCACCGACTCCCAGCCTCCCCGGATCTCCGTGCCGCCGCAGTAGCTCTTCCCGGCGCTGTTCGGCGTGTTCAGGTATCCGAGGATACTGGCGCAGGTTTCGTCCGCTCCGCGCGTCGCCTCGCAAACTCCGGAGTAGGCCACGTTCTTGAAGCAGCACTTGCTGTCGGGCTCCCCGGCAAGAGCGGCTCCGGCGACGAGCAGAAGACAAGCCGACCCCAGCAACGCATTTCGATTCATGGCGCCTCCAGTAGGCAGGACCCATCCGAGTTGGCACGGCTCCCGCGCCACATCGAGAACACTATACCCGCTGGCGCGCCCGGCTCAATGCTGTCGGCCCACCGTCCCGTCTGGACCACGCCGGGTTGGGCCGAGCCTGTAGTAGTGTTCTCGCCGGAGACAGCCCCATGAGCCTGAGGCACGTGCTGCCAGGCGTCCTGCTGCTGGGCCTGTTGGCTTGCGGTGGCAAGCCGGCGCCCGGCCCGACGCTTGCGCCGCCCCCATCCGAAAGCGCGAGCGTCGCGCCAGGCCCCGCCTTCCCCCCGTCCGAAGAGAGCGCGCCGTTGGACGACGCGGCGTTCGAGCGCCTGCGCGCGCCGTGGAAGGGCGACCTGGACGGGATGGTGAAGCGGCGCAACATCCGCTTCCTGGTGGCGCTCAACCCGATGCTGTACTACCTCGACAAGGGGCGGCAGGCGGGCATCACCTACGAGGCCGCGCGCCAGTTCGAGGACGCGCTGAACGCCAGGCTGAAGCGCGGCAACCTGCGCGTCCACGTCGTCTTCATCCCCGTCGCGCGCGACCAGTTGCTGACGTCGCTCGCCGAGGGCCGCGGCGACGTCGCGGCCGCGAACCTGACCGTGACCGAGCAGCGCAAGCGCAGTGTCGATTTCGCGGCGCCGTTCTCGACCGACGTGTCGGAGATCGTCGTGGGCGGGCGTGCGGGCCTGCCCCTGGATTCGCTCGAGGACCTGTCGGGCAAGGAAGTCTTCGTGCGCCTGTCGAGCAGCTACGCCGAGAGCCTGCGCGCGCTCAACAAGCGTCTTGCCGCCGCAGGGCGAGCGCCGGTCACGATCGTGGCCGCCGACGAGCGCCTCGAAAGCAGCGACGCGCTCGAGATGGTGAACGCTGGCCTGGTGCCGCTGACCGTCGTCGACAGCCAAATCGCCGAGTTCTGGGCCCAGGTCTGGGACGGCCTCACGCTCTATCCCAACCTGAAGCTACGCAGCGGCGCGTCGATCGCGTGGGCGGTGCGCAAGGGCAGCCCGAAGCTGAAGGCCGCGATCAACTCGTTCGTGGCCAGCCACAAGGAGGGCACGCGCGCCGGCAACATCCTGCTGAACAAGTACCTGCGGGACGCAGGCTACGTGAAGAACGCCGGCGCCGAGGCGGACATGAAGCGCTTCCGAAATCTGGTGGGGCTCTTCCAGCGCTACGGCAAGCAGTACGACTTCGACTGGCTGATGCTGATCGCGCAGGGGTACCAGGAATCCCGCCTCGACCAGAGCGTGAAGAGCCGGGCCGGCGCGATCGGCGTGATGCAACTGCTGCCGTCCACCGCCCGCGACCGCAGCGTCGGCATCCCCGACATCACGAACGCCGACAACAACATCCACGCCGGCAGCAAGTACCTGCGCTACCTCGTGGATCACAACTTCGACGACCCGAGGATCGACAGGCTGAACCGCATGTTGTTCGCGTTTGCCGCGTACAACGCCGGGCCCGGGCGGCTGTCACAGCTGCGCGCCAGGGCCGCGCGGCGCGGGCTCAAGAACTACGTGTGGTTCGACAACGTGGAGACGATCGCCGCCCAGGAGATCGGCCGCGAGACGGTGCAGTACGTGAGCAACATCTTCAAGTACTACGTCGCCTACAAGCTGACGCTGCAGCGCGAGCAGGATCAGGCGCAGGCCCGCGGCAGGCCCTAGAGTTCGCCTGAGCCGCCGCAGTTTCTCCACGACCTCGGCAAGGGGTCGAGGGATGACCTGGGTCTTGAGCTTCGCTTGGAGGGGCCAGCACCATCCGCAATTCCTCGCAGCCCATGGACGCAGGGGGCCTCCTCAACTATGCTCGGTCTTTACTTGGGGAGTGTGACGATGACGAAATACGCGGCTCTCGTTGCTCTGACGTTTAGCCTCGCGCCGCTGGCGTCGATGGCCCAGGACCAGCCGGCCCAGGCCCCGCCGGCGGAAGCCGTGCCGAAGCCGGCTGCACTCGGCATGTTCGTGTACCCCGGCCAGAGCCAGGATGCGGCGCAACAAAACAAGGACGAAGTGGAGTGCTACACCTGGGCGCGGCAGCAGACGAACATCGACCCGATGGCGACGCCTCCACCTGTGCAAGCGGCGGAGGTCCCGAAGGGCGGAGCCGTCAAGGGCGCGGCCCGCGGGGCTGCGAAAGGAGCCGCCCTCGGCGCGGTCGGCGATGACGATCACGCCCGTGACGAAGGTAACATCGATGCTGGAGAAGGCGCAGGGATCGGAGCGGCCGCGGGCGCGGCCAAGGGCCGAAGGGCGCAGAAGAAGGCCGAGAAGGGCGCGCAACAACAGGCGCAGCAGCAGAGCACAGCCCAGGCCGCGTCCACGAAGGACACATTCAAGAAGGCCTGGGGCGCGTGCCTCGAGGGCCGCAGCTACAGCGTCAAGTAGGAAACAGGGCACGTTGGGCGGTGCAGCACTGGCCGTTGCCGCACTCGTCCTGGCCGGGCCGGCGTCCGCGCAGCAAATGGACCGTGCCCGTCAATACATCAATCTTCCTCGGCGCGGGCCTGCGCGATGCACTCGTCCAGCCTGGCGACGAGCGGCGGTGCGTACAGCTCCAGGTACTGGCGGACGCCCTCGAGGGCAAGGCCAGCCTTGACGAGCTCGACGACATCGGCCCGGTCCTTGAGACGCGGCGACTTGAGCATCAGGTAGACGAGCGCCCCGGCAGGGACAACCGCGACCTTGCCGGGGGTGGGCGGCCCCAGCGACTGCTCCAGAAACGCAGTCGCGGCAGTATAGCTGCTTCGACCGGCATCGGCTGGCCGCGATGGGCGCCTTGGAGCCAGGCAGGGCCATCAGCGGACCAGCTCGACCCGCCGCGAGACGCCCGGAGCGCGGGCGAGCCTGCCGTCGCACGTCAACAGGATCGAGTCGAGCGCCTCGGCGAGGGCCACGTACACGGCGTCGTAGGCAGTCAGGTTGTCGCGCAGAGCCCAGACCCGGTCCAGGAGCAGCTCGTGACTGTGCCGCTCCAGGTCCAGCGTTCGGAGATCCTCCAGGGCGGCTGCTGCCGAGGTGGGATCGAGTTGGCCCTCCCGAACGTAGCGCCTCAGCGCCTGGGCGACCTCGACGTCAGCGAGGTGCGGGACGTGGAGGCCCAGCCCAGGGTCGGCGATCCGCGCCGCGATCGAGCGTCCCTGGCCCGTTCCGAGCAGCAGCTCCACCAGCGCCGAGGCGTCCAGCACGATCATCGAGCGTTGCGCTCGGCACGGATGACGTCGGCCGCGCGCCGTGAGAGCCGCCGGACGGGCTGGGCCCGGAGCCGCTCGAGGATCTCCTGGCGCGTGGGCCGGTCGAGTGCCTTCCGCAGCTCACGCATCACGAAGTCCGACATCGACATGCCCTCGATCGCAGCCCGGGCCTTGAGCCGCCGGTGCAGCTCCGTCGGGAGATTGCGGATCTGGACCATCGTGCCTTGCATGAAAAAAGAATACTTTCATCGGTCTAGCATGTCCACCTACACCTCGCCGATCTGGTACTCTCCGGGGAAAGACGTTGAGGAGGAGTGAAATGAAGTCGAATCGATTCGCGCCTGTCCTGCTCGCGCTTGCGCTGGCACCCGCGTCGGCCTTCGCCGTGCAGCTCGCGCCACCGCAACCCAGCGTGCCCGAGGTCTTCACGCTACAGGGCGAGTTCGTGCGGATCGCTTACAACAACCAGGGCTTCGCCAGCCTGGGCTACCGGCTGGCCCAGCAGTCCGTGGGCGAGGAGTGGATGATGCTCGAGGTCGGCCTGACGATGCGCAAGCCGGCGAAGGACGCCACACTGAAGCGCGAGTCTTTCTCGATTCAGACGCCGGACGGCAAGCAGATCCGGCTCGCGACCCAGAAGGAGTACGCAGAGGCTGGGTACCTCTCGTCGCTGAACCTGAGAGCCAAGGTCATCCGCGATTCGATCAACTACTTCCCGGCGGATGCGCGCCGCGGCTGCCCGATCCAGTTCTTCGTGACACTGGGCCAGGGGCCGCGGCAGCTCGTCCGCGAGGAAGTCGATCTCAGCTCGGAGCGGGCGTGCGTCGGGAGGCTCTACTTCCAGGTACCCGGCGGCATCAAGGTCGGCCAGCACTGGCTCCACGTGAACTTCGGCGAGAGCACGGTCCAGGTTCCGTTCCGGATCCTCACCAAGGAAGAGGAGAAGGAGTTCAGAGAGAGCTGGGAGGACATCAAGAAGGCCCACGAAGACGCGATGAAGCAATAGGCGGGCCGTCCGGCCAGACCTTGAAGCGCGCGCGCTGCCGTGCGGCCGAGCCGGGCGTGATACGTGACGATTCCGAACCCAGGCCGGAAGGAAGAGATCGTCGATCGTGAGCGCCAGTCGGGTGACCTTGAGCAGTAAAATCCTCGTCGGCTTGGTTCTTGGCGTCGCCACCGGGCTGTTCCTGGGCGACCACGCGGCCCCCTTCCGGATCCTCGCTGACGGCTTCATCCGGCTGCTGCAGATGACCGTGCTTCCGTACGTCACGGTGTCGCTGATCGCGGGCATCGGAGGCCTCGACGTCACGACCGCGCGGCGCCTGTTCCTGCGGGTGGGCGCGCTGACTCTCGTGCTGTGGGCCCTCTCGCTGGGCGCCGTCTTCCTGATGCCGCTCGCGTTCCCGGAGCTGCAATCGGCCTCGTTCTTCAGCACCACGATCGTCGAGGAGCGCGCGCCGGTCGACTTCGTCTCGATCTACATCCCGTCGAACCCCTTCCACTCCCTCGCCAACAGCGCCGTGCCCGCGGTGGTGCTTTTCAGCGGCGTCCTGGGCATCGCCCTGATGGGCGTCGGCGGAAAGGAGCGGCTCATCGAATGGCTCCAGGTCGTCGAGCGGGCGCTCGCCCGCGCCAACCGCCTGGTGGTCCGCCTCACGCCCCTCGGTCTCTTCGCGATCGCCGCCCACACCGCCGGCACGCTCGACCTCGACCAGGTCGCCCGCCTGCGCGTGTACGTGATCGCTTACGCAGCCATGGCGCTGCTGCTCTCGCTCTGGATCTTCCCCGGCCTCGTCGCGTGCCTGACCCCTATCCCCGCGCGGCGCGTCCTGAACGCGACCCGCGACGTGCTGATCACCGCGTTCATGACGGCCGACCTCTTCATCGTGCTGCCCGCGCTCGTCGCGCGGTCGAAGGAGCTGCTGGTCGAGGCCGGCAGCCCGGAGGCCGCGGAGGGCTCGCCCCCCGACGTCATCGTCCCCGCCTTCTACAACTTCCCCCACGCGGCCAAGATGCTCTCGCTCAGCTTCGTGCTCTTCGCCGCCTGGTACTCGGAGACGCTGCTCGGCATCGCCGACTACCCGCGCCTGGCCGCGGCCGGGATGGTGAGCCTGTTCGGCAGCCTAAACGTGTCGCTGCCCTTCCTGCTCGACCTGGCGCGCGTTCCCGCCGACACCTTCCAGCTCTTCCTCGCCACCGGCGTCCTCAACTCCCGCTTCGGCACTCTGGCCGCGGCGATGCACATGGTCGTCCTCGCCCTGGCGGGCACGTACGCGTTGAACGGCCAGCTGCGGCTGTCGGCTCCCCGCATCCTGCGCTACGTGCTCGTGACGTCGGCCGTGACGGCGGCCACCCTCGGCGGCCTCGGTCTCGGGCTACGGGCCCTCGGCGGCGGCACTTACGAGGGCGCTCGGCTCGCGAACGAGATGGGGCTGCTGCGACCGGCCTCGGACGGAGCGACCGTGCTGCCCGAGCTTCCCGCCGCTCCCCCGGCCCGGCCGCGCGAGGGCGCGACGATCCTGGAGACGGTACGCACCCGCGGCCGGATCCGCGTGGGCTTCATTCCCGATCAGCGACCCTATAGCCACCTGAATGCCCGTGGGGAGCTCGTCGGCTTCGACGTCGAGATGGCCCACGCGCTCGGCCGGGAGCTCGGCGTGAGCGTCGAATTCGCCCCGCTGCCGCGCGACCGCTTCGAGGAGGCGCTGGAGGCCGGGCGCGTGGACGTGATGATGGCCGGCATCCTGCTGACGACGCGGCGAGCCAGCCGGGTGGAGTTCTCGCCGCCCTACCTCGACGAGACGCTGGCCTTCGTGGTCCCCGACCACCGCCGCGCCGAGTTCTCGGACGCGGCGTGGGTTCGCGCCCAGGCGGGCCTCCGGGTAGGCGTTCCGGACCTGCCGTATCTGCGTCAGCTGCTGGAGCGCGAGTTCCCGAACGTCACGATCGTGCCCGTGGCCCTCAACGACCCGGAGCTCTATGTCGGCGGTCGGAGCGAGCGCCTGGACGCCACGCTCCTGACCGCCGAGCGGGGATCCATCCTGACCCTCCTCTACCCCGCCTACTCGGTGGCGGTGCCGCGCCCGTTGGAGATTCGCATGCCCCTCGCCTACCCCGTGGCCCGGCACGACCTCGAGATGGCCCGCTTCCTCGGCCTCTGGATCGACCTCAAGCGCAAGGACGGCACCATCCAGGCCCTCTACGACCACTGGATCCTCGGAAAGGATGCGAAGGCGCGCCGCCCGCGCTGGTCGATCCTGCGCGACGTGCTGCATTGGGAGCGCTGAAGGCCACTCGATGCCGGCTCAGCGCGGGGTCGAGAGTTCGGTGGATTCGCTTCGACGGAACAAGCCCAGTTGCGGAGACCCTACGGGTGCGACTACCCTCTGCTCCAAGGCATGGAGGCCGCTCGCGCGCCGGAACGGAAACACCGTGACGCTCCAGGGCTCGGACGCGAGCCACACTCTGGCCTGGGATCTCGGCGGACGCTAGTGAGGGCCTGCGTCTGCCTTTTCGCGATCGCGCTGGCCCTGGGCGCGGGCACGGCTGGGGCGCAGGACACCCACTACTGGAACCTCCAGTACGGCCCGACGGCCGAGCTGCTGGGAGGGGTGGTGGTGGGTTCTGCCCAGGACCTCTCGGCCACCTACTACGACCCCGCGGGGCTGGCACTGGCCAAGGACCCCGCCTTCCTGCTTTCGCTGAACACCTTCCAACTCGAACAGGTTTCACTGAACAGTGCCAGCGACCTGCGCAGTCTGTCGTCGTCGCGCTTCGCCAGCGCCCCCGCGCTGATCGCCGGCAAGCTTCCCGACGGCTGGCTCGGGTCCACCCGCATGGCCTGGTCCTTTCTCACTCGCCAGGATTTCAAGGCCCGCCTCAGCCAGCGGCGGGCGCAGAGCCTGGCGGGGCCGCCGCCCGTTCGCATCGGCAGCGAGATCCTCATCGACGAGAACCTCACCGAAACGTGGGGCGGCCTCACCTGGTCGCGACGGCTGGGAGAGGCCTCGGCGCTGGGAATCACGCTCTACGGCATCCATCGGGGTCAGCGATACCGGACGGAGTTCAGCGGCCAGGCGGCCACCGCGGCGGGGGCCGGCTTCGCTCTGCTCACGACGAACGACTACGACTACGGCCACTTCCGCGGCCTGGCCAAGATCGGCTACGCCATCGACCGCCGCACCTGGAGCGCGGGCCTCGCAGTGACGACACCCAGCGTCGGCCTCTTCGGTTCCGGCAAGGCGGGCTTCAACCGCTCCTCGAGCGGTTTTGTCTTGCCGAACGGGGGGAATGAGGCACTCCTCAACGGCTTCGAGGAAGGTCTGGCGAGCCAGTACAAGAGCCCTTGGGCCGTGGCCGCCGGGGGTGCTTTGAAGAGGGGCGTCTCTCGCTACACCGTGAGCGCCGAGTGGTTCGCGCCCGTAGCCCGCTTCGAGGTGCTCGAGACCGCGCCCTTCGCCGGCCTGGCCGGGGCCGAGACGCTCGTGGCCGGACTCACCCAGCAGCAGGACACGGTGCTGAACGCCGGTGTCGGCTTCCAGCACGACTTCAGCAGCCAGGTCTCGCTCTATGCCGCCCTCGCGACGGACTTCTCGAGCTCCGTGCGCGACCCCCAGGTCAACAACGGCGTGGCGACCTGGAACATCTACCACCTGACCGGGGGGGCTTCGTTCGACGTCGGCGACGTCCGCTTCACCACCGGGCTGGCGTTCGCCCTTGGAAACGACGAGCGCGAGATCGGGCCCCCGGGAGTCGCGAACCCGCTGCCCATCCTCGGCAGCCCCGAGCCCACGCAACTGCGTTACAGGCGGTACAAGTTCATCCTGGGCTTCGCGTTCGGCCGTTGATACACCGGCCGCACGACAGCACCGGCTATCCGAGCGGGCTCTCCCAGCGCAGGCCCTTGAAGCGGGCAAAGTCGTGGTCGCACGATACGAGCACGGCGTCGTGAGTGAGTGCGAGCGCCGCCAGATGGGCGTCAGTCGTGAGGTTGCCTGCCGTGCCGATGCCGTGAAGCAACGCCTTCAGCGTCTCCCAGTGGTCGTCCTTCTCGCGCACCACGAGGATGTTTGCCCGATCGAGCCAGGCGTCGAGCCGTGCGGCGGCGGCCTCCGGCGCCAGCGGCCGCGGAAAGACGCGGGAACTCGTGGCCAGGCGCAGGAAGCCGAGCAGCACTACCCAGGGAAGACCGATGCTGTCCCCGCTATTCACGGCATCCTCCCACCACTTTCGCACGGTCCGGTGCTGGGCCGCATCGGAGTTCACGGCGTAGAGCAGGACGTTCAGATCGACGATCTTCACTTGCGCGACGCGAGCTCGCGCACGATCTCCTCGTCCTCGAGCGCCGCGGCCAGGGCGAGGGCCTTGTCGAGAAGGATACGAGGTGCGCCGAGGGCATGCGCCCGTTCGCGGAAGGAGGGGCGCCTGTGCGGGCGCCCGGTGCCCCTTTGCAGCCCTCCTCTCAGCGTGCGGTTGAGCAGCTGCGTCAGGCTCACGTTCTCCTTATGCGCCTCCGCCTTGAGCCGCTCGAAAAGGTCATCGTCCAGGCGCACGGTCGTACGCATGGTGGCATCATAGCATCAGGCACACGGATGCCTAGCCATCTCGTGAGCTCGGCTTCGAGCACCGCTTTGGTCCGCAACGCCCGCAAGTTCGTGTAGAGTACGTCTTCCGTCCGCATCGAGCCGGACCCGAGCCCCGCGTTTTGGCGCCTGCCGGGACGCATGTGGCTAGAAGATCAGAACCATAAGGAGCAAGAACATGAGCCGATTCGTGAAACGCTTGACGCTGCTTGCGTGCCTGGCCTGCGCGGGCACCGCCTTCGCCCAGACGGCGAAGCCCAGCGCCGAGGATGCCACCACCGATGCTGCGATCGAGCAGCTGCGTAAGGACGCGCGCGCCGACGTCAACACGATCATCTCCACTGCCATGCGCTTCACAGCCGACGACGCGGCCAAGTTCTGGCCGCTCTACAAGACTTTCGAGCAGGGGCGCAAAGCGATTGGCGACGAGAAGGTCGCCCTCATCAAGGCCTACGCCACGAGTTACAACGCCGGCCCCGTCGCCGACGAACGGGCCAAGGAGCTCATGGCCCGGGGCATCGCGATCGAGGAGAAGAGCCTCGCCTCGAAGCGCCAGTTCATGCAGGAGCTGCAGAAGACGCTGCCGGGCAAGACCGTCGCGCGCTTCTATATGGTCCAGAATCGGATCGAGCTGCTCACCGCGCTGGAGCTGGCCGAGGGCATCCCGCTGATCAACTGACGCGGCGCCGTTCCGGTCAGCCGCTGCCCAACACCCCACGAGATTCGCGAGCCGTAGTCCGTATACCCACGTTGGTCTTTGTGGGGGCGGCCGCTTCCTCGGCTGCGGCGGGGACTGGCGCAGGTCGAAGATCTCTCGACTGCCAGCGGCGATCTGGTCTACGCTCATCGGTCACGAGCTTCCCGATCGAGATGCGTGATAGAAAGCAAAGAGACGTGAGTAGTGCCGAGGTGATCTGAGCATGAAACGAGAGTCTTTGATCGCTGCCGCGCTCGCGCTGGCCCTTCCCGGGATGGCGAGCGCACAACAGCCGGCTACCAGCCCGGCTCCCAGTCCCGCAGCGCGAAACCTCGAGCCGCGCGCGGACCAGGAGCTCAAGAAGATGAGCGAGTTCCTCGCCAAGCTGCCGCGCTTCGCGCTCGAGGCGGAAGAGAGCTTCGACGAGATCCCGGACGGCCAGCCCAAGCTGGAGCTGACCAACCTGCGCCGGATCGCGGTGGAGCGCCCCAACCGCGTGGCAGCCGACGCCACCGGTGACACCCTGAACCGTGCCACGTGGTACGACGGGAAGAGCGTCACGGTGCTGGACAAAGAGCACAACGTCTACGCGACGATCGAGGCCGCGGCCACGATCGACGCCACGCTCGACAAGCTCGAAGACGAGTACGGGGTCTCCCTCCCGCTGATCGACATCCTCTACGCCGATCCGTACGCCGTGCTGACGGCGGCCGTGACCTACGGGCGTTACCTCGGCATCCACCAGGCGGCGGGTGTGCCCTGCCACCATCTCGTCTTCTCCCAGGAGACGATCGAGTGGCAGATCTGGATCGACGCCAGTGACCAGCCGCTGCCGCGCAAGCTGGTGATCAACTACGTGCGCGAGCCGGGTGAGCCCCAGTACACCGCCACGATCAAGCGCTGGAACCTGGACCCCAAGTTCCCCGAGGAGCTGTTCACGTTCGAGGCTCCGGACGGCGCGCAGAGGATCGACGCGAAGGCGATGAAGCGGGCCGTGGACGGCGACAAGCCGGCTACGGACCCCGGCCCTGGAGGAGGACGCTGATGCGGAACAGAACGGCTGGTTTGAGGATGCGTGGCGGCGTCGCGGTTGCCCTGGTGCTGATGCTCGTCTTGCCCGAGGCGCCTGCTTACGCGCAGCGGCGTGGAGGCGGTGGCGGCGGCGGGGGGCGAGGCTCGGTCAGCAGCGTCAACCGAAACGCGAGCGGCACCGGCGGGAGTTGGTCGGGGGCGCGCTCGAGCGGCACGACCCAGCGGACGACCACCGGCAACACGTCTTCACGCTCGACGACGGCGCAGACGCGGCAAGGCGAGACGGTGAACGCCAACCGCAACGTCAGCAAGTCGGGCGACGAGGTGACGGTGAATCGCAACGCCCAGTCGACGAGCGGCGCGAGCAAGAGTTCCCAGAAGACGTACGAGATGGAAGACGGCCGCGTCGAGTCGGTGGAGCGCAACACGCAGGCGACGAACAAGTACGGGCAGACCGCCAGTTACGAAGGGAAGGCCGAGCGCTCCGGCTACGGCTGGGAGTTCGAGGGCGAGGGCACGAACCGTTACGGCCAGAAGGTCGAGGCCGAGGGCTACGGGGCGCGAGGCCCGTACGGCGCTGGCGTCGTCGCCGACGTCGAGGGCGGCCGCTACGGCGACCGCACGGTGGTCGCGGGGAAGGCCTACGGAGGGCCCGTCTATGCGACCAGCCTTCCTTACGGCGCGCGACCGTACAGCTACCATGGCCACTCGTACTACGGCTACGGCGGCGCTTACTATCGGCCCTACTCCTACCACGGCGTTGCGTACTACGGCTACATGCATCCGCCCTGGGGTTGCTATTACACGACCGTGCCGGTCGGCGCGATCGCGCTGACGGTCGCGGGCATGGCGCTGCTGTATTCGGACGGCACGTACTACAAGACGACCTACGTGGAGGGCGCGACGCAGTATCAGGTCGTGGCCCCGCCGGCGGGCGCGAGCCTTCCCGCAGGCACGGTTCTGCCACCGGATCGCGCGAGCATCACGATCGCCGGCGTGACCTACTACCTCTACGGGAACACGTTCTACAAGCGCGTGGTCGCGAACGGCCAGGAGAGCTTCGTGGTCGTGGTGAAGCCGGCGGGTATCGTCGCCGTGAAGGCGCTGCCCGAGGACTTCGAGCCGATGCAGGCGGGCAGCATCATGTACTTCCGCTCGAAGAGCCGCTACTACCTCACCTATCTCGATCCCAGCGGAGAGGAGCTGTACGTCGTCGTCGATGCTCCGGCCGGCGCCGTCCCGGCGGTGGCTACGGCTCCGGCCGCGGCGCAAAAGAGCGCCGCTCCCGCGCCGCCCGCTGCGAAGCCAAAGGTCGTCTCGCTGATCGCGCAGCCGGGCACGCCGGTCACGGTGCGCGTCTCGACCGAGATCAACTCCGGCAAAGCACAGGCGGGCCAGCGCTTCCAGGGCAACCTCGATAACGACCTCGTCGCCGACGGCCGGGTCATCGCCATGCGTGGCACTCGAGTCTACGGCCGCGTAATCGAAGCCAAGGCCGGGACCGGGATGGGAGGGCAGCCGTCGCTCGCGCTGGAGCTGACCGACATCGAGGTCGGTGGTCGCGTGCTTCCACTCACGACCGACCCGCAGAAGTTCAGTGGCGAGGCGAAGAAGCCCGGCAAGAAGATCCTCGGAGGCGCGGCGCTCGGCGCCGGCATCGGCGGAATCATCGACGGTGGGGAAGGGGCCGGAAAAGGCGCCGCCGTGGGTGCGGTGGTCGGCGTGGCGGCCGCGGCATCGTCGCCCGGAAACCAGGTCGCGGTGGCTCCGGGGACGGCGGTCGAGTTCCGGCTCGCGCGGCCCCTCAGCGTCGACATCGTGGTCTAGGCCCCGCGAGAACTCGCCATCATGAAACCTGAGAACATCGCGATGCGCGCCATGGCGCTTGGGCTGGCTCTCCTTGGCGCAACGGCCGCAGCGGAAACCCGCGTCGCGATCGCCGGACGGCCGGGGTACAAGAAGTCCTGGTTCTTCAAGAAGCACTTCGGCGAGGGCCACCGGAAGCTCTGGACGACGCCCTTCGCGGTCACGGTGCTCGACCTCAAGACGTTTGCGGGCGGGCTGACGCCTGTGCGGCAGGTCGGGTCGATGCAGAGCATCGGGCTGGCGCTCAAGGGGGCGGACGGGCGGAGCTACACGTTCCGGACTCTCGACAAGGACCCGACGAAGATCCTTCCGCCCGAGTGGAAGGACTCTCTGCCCGCCAAGATCTTCCAGGACCAGACGACCGCGAGCCATCCCGGCGGGGCGTTCATCGTGCCCGCGCTGGCGGAGGCCGCGGCTGTTCCCCACACCAACCCCGCGCTGGTCTTCATGCCCGACGACCCGGCCCTGGGGCAGTTCCTCGAGACCTTCGGCGGTCAGGTGGGGTCGATCGACGAGTATCCCCTGCCAGCCGACGGCGACCACGCCGGCTTCCAGGGAGCGACCGAGATCCTCTCGACCGGCAAGCTCTGGGAGCGGTGGCAGAAGGGCGAGGGTGCGGTCGATACGCAGGCCCTGCTGAGGGCGCGGATGCTCGACCTGTTCCTGGGCGACTGGGATCGCCACAACGGCCAGTGGCGGTGGCTGCGGCAGCCCGGCCACGAGGGCTTCGTGCCGCTGCCCGAGGACCGCGACCAGGCCTTCGCCGACTATTCGGGCCTGGTCATGAAGCTGGCGCGCACCACCCAGCCCAAGCTGCTGGCGTGGCGCGACGACTACGAGAACATCCGCGGCCTTCTGGTTCAGGGGCGCGAGATCGACGACTGGCTGCTGAATGGCCTGGAGCGGGCGGCCTTCGTCGAGATGGCCCGCGACGTTCAGGCGCGACTCACCGATGCGGTGATCGAGGGGGCCGTAGGGCGGTTGCCGCCGGAATGGTATGCCGTGAGCGGCGCGGAACTGGTTCGCGACCTCAAGAAGCGGCGCGACCTGTTGCCCCAGGCCGGCGAGGCTTTCTACGAACGGCTCTCGAAGTACGTGAACGTGCAGGGGACCGACCAGGGCGATGTCGCCCGACTGACACGGGAAGCGGATGGCAGCGCCCTGCTGGAGCTGTCCCTCGCCGGCGCGGCGGGGGCGCCGGGTCCGGTGTACTTCAAGCGTCGCTTCCTGCCCCGGGAAACGAACGAGATCCGGATCTATCTCTACGGCGGCCGCGACCTCTTCACGGCCACGGGCCCGCGGGGCGGGATTCCGGTGCGGCTGTCGGGCGGCCCCGGCGCCGACCGTCTCGACGACTCACAGAGCGGGGGCACACGCTTCTACGACATCGAAGGCCCGACCGAGGTCGTGAAGGGCCCCGGCACCGGCGTCTCCGAACGGGAATGGACGCGCGTCCCCCAGAAGAAGGAAACGCCGTGGCTGGAGAAGCAGGACTTCGGCTCGCTCACGCCGCTCCAGCCGCTCGTCTGGTGGGAGCCGGATCCGGGCATCGTGCTGTCTCTGGGGGCGACACACTACCGTTACGGCTTTCGGAAGAATCCCTACTCCTCGATGCAGCGCGTGGGCTTCGAGTACAAGACGAAGCGCTCGGCGTTCGGCGCGAACTACACCGGGGATTTCCGCTGGGGCCGGCCCGGCTTCGCCACGTTTGTGGAGATGTACGCCGACGGCGCCAAGAACTAC
>CAYTWT010000360.1:0-6205 GCA_964442185.1 uncultured Acidobacteriota bacterium | reverse complement strand
TTCTAGACCACCTCGTTCCCGGGCGTGGTCCCTGTCGCCAGGGATCACGCCCTTTTTCTTTTGCGAGCGCCGCCGATGCCCAGCTCCCTCCCCGACCGCATCGACACCGAGGACGAGCTCGAAGAGCTGCTGTCGCGGCCTTCCGCGGCCGACGTGGCGTTCCTCGAGAGCTTGCCGGGCGACATCGCGATCGTCGGCGCCGGGGGCAAGATGGGCCCGTCGCTCGCGCGCCGCGTCCGGCGGGCGACCGACGCCGCGGACCGGCAGCGCCGCGTCGCCGCGATCTCCCGCTTCTCGGACAAGGGTCTGGCCCGCGGGCTCGAGGCCCACGCCGTCGACGCCATTGCGTGCGACCTGCTCGACCCTGCGCAGGTGACGACGCTGCCCAGCTTCGACAACGTCCTGTTCCTGGCGGGGATAAAGTTCGGCGCCTCCTCTCGGCCCGACCTGACCTGGGCCCTCAACACGATCGTGCCGGCCCATGTCGCCCGGCATTACAAGAACGCGCGGATCGTCGCCTTCTCCACCGGCAACGTCTACCCGTTGACGGCGCCGGCCAATGGCGGTGCGAAGGAGACGGACGCCACGGCGCCCGTGGGCGAGTATGCCCAATCCTGTCTGGGCCGCGAACGGGTCTTCGAGCACTATGCTCACGAGCACGGCACGCGCGTCCTGCTGTTCCGGCTCTTCTACGCCGTCGATCTACGCTACGGTGTGCTCGTGGATATCGCCCGCAAGGTGCAGGTGGGAGAGCCGATCGATCTCGGCATCGGACACGCGAACGTGATCTGGCAGGGCGACGCCAACTCGTACGCGCTGCGCAGCCTGGCTCTGGCCGAAGCGCCGCCGCGCCCGCTCAACATCACGGGCCCGGACGTCGTCTCGGTACGTGCGATCGCGGAACGCTTCGGCCAGCGCTTCGGACGACCGGCACGCTTCACGAACCGCGAAGGCGCTGTCTCGCTGCTCGGGAATACGGAGCTCTGCCGCAGCCTGTTGGGCGAGCCCGAGGTCTCTTTCGATCGCCTCTTCGAGTGGTGCGCGCACTGGGTCGAGATCGGCGGCCGCTCCCTGGACAAACCGACGAAGTACGAGCGGACGGATGGGCGCTTCTAGGGCGGCCCTCGGCTTCGCTCTCGGTCTGCTCTGGCTCGCGCCCTGCGCGCGGGCGGCCGACTTCCCCATCTGGCCCGTACCCCAGGAATCCCGCTACGGCGACGGCCGCTTCTTTCTCGCCGACGCGACGATCGTCGTCCCGGCGGGCGATGCCCGCGCGCAGTATCCCGGCCGGCTGCTCGCCGAGCTGATCGCGGACCAGTTCGGCGTCACGCTCCCGGTGGCTGTCGGCGCGGGGCCGGCGGGACGCCTGCCGATCCGGGTGGCGATCGGCGGCGACCCCGGCGTGCCCGACAAGGACGAAGCCTACCTGCTCCGCGTCGAGACGACGGGCGCGGTGCTCGCCGGCCACGACTATCGCGGGGCCCTCTATGCCGTCTCCTCCTTCATCCAGCTCGTGTCGCCCTGGGGCCACCAGAGCGCCTTCGCCCGTGAGGCGAGCATCCGCGACTGGCCGGCGCTCCCGATTCGCTGGGTCCACCTCTATCTTCCGGGACGTGACCAGCTCGGCTTCGCCCGCCGCTACCTGCGCGATTTCCTGCTGCGTTACAAGTACAACGGCATCGTGCTCGAGGTGGGCGGTGCGATGCGCCTCGAGTCCCGTCCCGAGATCAGCGCCGGCTGGCGCCGGACGGTGCGCGAGTGGTACGCGCACGGCGAGACCATGGACGCGCTCGCCGAGGGCATCCCTCTGGGCACCGCGAACCGCTTCGCGGCTTCGCTGCACGTGGGCGTCGGAGACGGCGCCTGCATAGAGAAGGATGACGTGCGGCAGCTCGCCGCCTGGGCGGATCAGTACGGCCTCGAGATCGTTCCCGAGATCCAGTCCCTGAGCCACGCGTACTACATCGCCTCGGTCCATCGCGAGCTGGCCGAGGACCCGGACATGCCGTGGCCCGACTCCTACTGCCCTTCGAACCCGGAGTCGTACCGGATCCTGTTCGACGTGATGGACGAGTACCTCGACGTGCTGAAGCCGAGGCGGGTTCACATCGGCCACGACGAGTGGCGTGCCGGCGCCTTCTGCTCGCGCTGCCGCGGCCAGGACACGGGTGAGCTCTACGCGCGCGACGTCGCGAAGATCCGCGAGCACCTCGACGCCAAGGGCATCGAGACCTGGCTGTGGGGCGACCACTTCGTGGACGCCCACAACCGCTTCGGGAAGCGCTGGACGGAGGTGGGCCCGGTCCTTTACGACCGCCCCGACACGCGCACGGCTCGGGACCGGCTCGCCGCCGGCAAGCCGCTGCACATCCTCAACTGGTCGGGAGAGGCCGGTGACACGACATTCCGGACGCTCGGCTGGCCCTTCATCGTCGGCAACTTCGCCGGCAGCGAGGAGAAGGATTGGTCCGGTCGGGTGGCGCGTTCGGGAACGTTGGGCGGCGAGGTGTCCTCGTGGGGCGCCTTCGAGGAGTTCCTCCTCGGCAAGCTGCAGATCCCCGAGGCCACCTTCAGCGCGAACCTGCTGTGGTCGAAGACCCTTCCGAAGCAGGACGATGCCCTCGAACAGACGGCCGCGCTGATGCCCTCGGTGCGAGCCCTGCTCGCCACGAAGCCCGTGCCTTCGGCCGCAGCCAACCCGATGCGCTTCGAGGTACAGGACCTCACGTCTGCGTTCAACACGGCGCCGCGGGGCGACGGCTGGGACCTCGGCGGCTTGAAGTGCGGGCGCGGCTACGCCCACGGCCTGCCGTACGCAATCGGGGATCCGTCGCGCGGGCCGTCGGTCGTCAGTGTCGCGCGCCGAGCGGGACAACGGCCGACACGGGTGGCGCTCCCCGTCACCGGCCGTTGGGCCTCGCTCTTGTTCGTCCAGTCGGCGACCGCCGAGGGACGCCCATCGATCCACGCCGGCGATCAGACCCACTTTCCCCACGAGTCCTCGGAGCTGCTCGGCTACTACGAGGTGCGCTACGCAGACGATCTCCTGGCGACCCACGAGATTCGCTTCGACGAGAGCATCGGGCCGTGGAACGCGGGCCTGGCCCGAACCTACTACCTCGGGCGCCCCGTGGTGTCGGGAGCGCTGTCGGATGGACGCGCGGCGGTGCTGTGGGCGAGCGAATGGGTCAACCCGCGGCCGGACGTGCCGATCGTCTCGGTCACGCTCGTAGGAACGCCCGGGCCGTCGACTGCGGAGCCGCTGCTCTTCGGGATCACGGCCGTCGCCAAGCCCCGCGTCGAAGACTATCGCTGAGGCCGCGCCCTCACGGGTTGCGAACGCAGTCGAGCGTCAAGGGAATCCGGTCCCCGGCCTCGATCATCGCGAAATCCGCCGGCCGCAGCACCTCCAGGTCGCGCGAAGCGAGCAGCCCAAACCACTTCGCCGTGGTGAAGCGGTCGCTGCGCGCGGTCAGCGCGATGTTGCCGCCGTCCGAGAGCAGCATCCCGTAACGCTGCATGGCGCGCGCCACGACCCTGGCGCCGGCGTTGGGCAGGCGGTCGAGCGGGTAGTCGGCGCGCAGCCGGAGCCGGGCGCCGTACGGCGGAGCCTGGGCGGGTCCGCTCGTAGCGCGGGTCCCGTGCGTCGCCGGGTGGACGTACTCGCCGCCGCGGATCCGCGCGTTGGGCAGGATGAACCGGATCGCGTGGTCGATCGAGCCCGCGGCCACCTCGTCGGCCGTGAACAGCAGCGGAGCAATCGGATAGCCGGCGGCGTCCGCGCTGGTGCACTGTTCACCGCGGCCACTGGGCGGATAGACGCGAGTCATGTCCCAGACGGCGAGGCAACCACCGCGGAAGTCGCCGCCGCGGATGTCGGCGCGCCACATCTCGAAGAGCTTCTGGCGGGTGCGGTCCACCACGATCAGGTGGCAATCTCCGTCGCCGAGACACGCATAGCCCGTCTCTCCTTCGAGCGTCCCGCCAGCCGGCACCGGGACCGGATCGAGGTCGCAATCCGGCAGGAAATGATCCTGCGTCGGGCGGAAGGCCAAGAGCGGCGTGTCCGAGCTCGCCGTCAGGACTTCGATCGAGAAGTCGATCTGCATCCGGCCAGTGCCCCAGCCGACGCGATCGAGATACGCGCTCACTGCCGCCGACTCGGAATCCAGCGGCGCCGCCGAGACGTCCCGGTACCACTCGGCGGCCGTTGGGAAGAAAGTCTCCCCATGGCCGGGAGCGGGAGTACCGGGAGACGGAGAAGCGGCCGGAGGAGAAGTGCCCGTCGAACCACACGCGGCGACGCTCAGCAGCAGCAGCGAACTACGCAGCGCGCCTCCCACAGGCGACCTTCTGATTCGCGTCATCTGGCTCCTCACAATGGATCGTGCCCTTCGAGAGCCTGCCGGCTCAGGAAATGCGACAGGCGTTTGTCGGGAAGCAGGAACACGCGGCGGAGGCGCTCCTGCGCTTCGGCTTCGCGCCCCAGCGCGCGCAGATGCAGGCCCTGGGCGTACGTGGCGATGCCAGGGAAGGCCGTGCCCCGCTCCAGGAAGTCCTGGGATCGCTCGAGGCTCGTCTCCAGTTCACGCCGCGCCACGGTCTCGTCGGTGCTGCCCAGGCGCTGCGCCGCCAGGTAGGCCGGCACCGCCTTCTGATACGGCCAGTCCTGAGCCTCGACCGAGCGCTCCCAGTGCTCTCGCGCCTGCGTCTTTCGACCACACGCGGCGTAGATCTCGCCGATCGTGTGCTGCACGCGCGCACCCTCGACGAAGGCCGACATGCCGTCGCGGGTGAAGTCCAGCCCGGGCACCGGCTGCTCGAGTCCTTCCAGGATCGCGACAGCGTCGGCCGCTCGACCGGAACGGGCCAGCCAGCGGGCGTGGAGCAGCCGGACCTCCAGATACACCTGGCGCACGTTCGTGCCGTTCTCCTCACGCGGGAAGAACCGGTTCGCGAACAGAGCTTCGGCCGCTTCGGCCCGACCCGCTTCGGCAAGGGCGAGCGCCAGCTTCTGCACGAGCAGCGGCGGCAGGGCGGCCCGATCGGGATAGCGCTCGAGCATCTGGATGCGCTCGGGCAGCGGCGCGCCGAGCAGGCTTTGGGCTTCGTCCGCGCCCTCGTAGAGGGCCACGTTCGCAGCGTCTACATTCATGCCTTCGAGGAACATCGCCAGAGCGCCTTTGGCATCGCCCCTGGCGTGGAGCAGCGTGAGGCCCAGGTTGCGATGCAGAACCGGCAGGCGCGGGTTCAAGCCGCGCGTCTGTTGCCACTCTGCGATCGCTTCCTCGCTGCGGCCACCCGACAACAGCAGCGAGCCCAGCAGGAAGTGGGCGGTCGCGTCCTCGGGATCGGCAGCCAGCGCCGCCTTCAGCACCGGGAACGTGCTCGCGCGACTCGGAAAGACGTAGCGGGTCGAGAGAACGGCGGCGGCCCGATAATCCGCCTGGCCGGAACCACCCGCCCGCTCGCGGCAGTAGCCACGGTAGTAGCCGATCAGCGGATGCTCCTGGGGTGCGAGCGTGCCCGCCTCCGCCATCACTCCAGCGCCCGTGGGATAGCGTCGCGCGAGCAACTCGATCGCGTCGTCGAAGAACCCGAGGCCCAGGTAGTCCTCGACCACGTCGAGCACGCGTTCCGGGTCCCCAGCGAGATGAGCCCACAGCTCGGAGTCTTCGTGCCCGAGCTTCGCCGCTTCGTTGCGCAGCAGGTTACCCGTGGGATCGAGTCGCTGCCAATGGCTAAGACGCTCCTGCGCCTGCGCCGTGCTCCCGAGACGCCGCAGCAGCGCGACCTCCAGGCCGCCCATACGCGCCGCATCGGGGGCCTCGGCGAGCGCCGCCCGAAGCGTCGCGAGCGCCTCCTGCAGATGGCTCGAGCGCGCGTCCAGTCTCGCAAGCTCCAGCCGCGCTGCCGGGCGGAACGGCGCCAGAATCTGCGCGTTCTCCCACTGCGTACGAGCGGCGCTCGCGTCGCCCAGGGCGGCCTGGGCCAGGCCCAGGTAGTACTGCACCTCCGGATCGTTGCTCACGCGGACGAGCGCGTGCGAGAGCTGCAGGGCCGCATCCTCCGGACGCTGCAGCGTGAAGGCGAGACGCCCGGCGGCTTTCAAGAGACTGTAACTCTCTGGAAACCGCTCGAGGCCCAGGCGGTAGGTTTCGAGCGCGGCCAGCAACTGACCGTTGCGCTCCTGTTCGTCGCCGGC
>CAYTWT010000359.1:0-11319 GCA_964442185.1 uncultured Acidobacteriota bacterium | reverse complement strand
TCCACGTGCGGACGCCGCCGGCCCGAGTTAGCCGCGCTTGCGCAGCTTGATCCCGCCGTTGACCGTCTCGAGCTCGAGTTGGCGGCCCCCGGAACCGATCGTGCCCTTCATCGAGCGCGGGCCCCACTTGCCCTTCACGGTCAGCGGAAAGTCGGTCTCGATGTCGCCGTTCACGACCGAGGCCCGCACGTCAGCGCTCGCGTCGGAAGGCAGGTCGATGGTGATCGAGCCGTTCACGGTCGAGAAGTTGAGCGGTCCCGTCCAATCGGCCTTGCCCAGCGCGGCCTTGATCGAGCCGTTCACGGTCTCGCCCTTCACGATGCCGCGGCTGGTGGCCTTGATGCTGCCGTTGACAGTGGAGACGTCCACCTCGGCGCTGAGATCCAGGGCTTCGACCGAGCCGTTGACGGTGCGAGCGGCGAGGCGCACACCGGCCGGGACGCGGACGGTGAAGTGGACGTCGACGTCGTTGTCGCGCGAGCTCAGATGGCCCTCGGAACCTGGCGCGCACTGGTTCGCATGACCCCAGCTCGACGGGTAGACCGCGCAGATTGTGACGCCCTCGGCGTGCTCGACGACCTTGATCTCAACCTCCTTGGGATCGCGGTGCCGGCTGGTCTTTACCCCGGTGACCTCCACGTCGCTGCCAGTGGCAGGTGCTGCCTCGATGTCGCCATTGACGCCCTTGATCTCGATCGTCTTGCCGGGAGCAAGGCGTCCCTGCCAGCGGAAGTCCTCGGCGCCTGCCGTCGTTGCGAGCGCCAGAGCGGCCATGGTCACGAACCCCTTCGTCTTCATCTCAAGAGCTCCTTCTACTCATGACAGTCGACGGCTAGGGACGCTTGCGAAGCGCGATCTCGCCCGAGAGCGTCTCGATCGAGATGTCCGCGTCGCCGTTCCCTGCGGTGAAGGTAAGGTCTTTCTGCGACGTGTACTTGCTGGTCTTGTCGGGCTTGTCGGCGCTGAGCTCGTTCACGATGTCGCCGCTGAAGGTCGTGACCCTGAACTCCGCCGAAACCTTGGGCGGGAAGATCAGCTCCACATCACCGCTGACGCTGTTGACGCTGAGCGAAGCCTTGGCCGCGAGGTCGCCATCGAAGTGCACGCCGCCGGAGACGGTCTCCAGGCTGGCCAGGGAGAAGCTGGCGCCCGCCACCGAGAGCAGGCCGTTCACGGTACTGGCGGTGATCTCGCCGCTCGCCCCGCGCACGCTCACCGCCCCGTTCACGGACTCGGCGGTGACGCGCTGCGGCGTGCCGGAGATCTCGAGGCTGCCGTTGACACTCGAGGCTTGCACCTCCTTCGAGGCTCCCGCGATGCGGATCGAGCCGTTCACGGTGTCGGCATGCACCGATCCCGACACGTCGGTCACGCTGATCTCGGCGCCGAAGGAGTCGATCTCGATGCGGCTTCCGGTGGGAACGTGGATCTCCAGGTCGGAGCGTACCCCGTGCGGATTGCGGGCCTCGACGCTGATCGAGGTGCGCCGCTGACCTCCGGAGATATCGAGGCCCTCGGCGTTCCTGCCCAGGGTCCCGGTCACGGTGATCTCGGCGCGGTCCCAGCCGATCACGTGAATCGAGCCCGCGTTGTTCTCGATCGCGACGACACCGTCGGGCGCGGCCGTGCGCTTCTCGTCGAGCTTCTGCTGGGCGTGCAGCACGGGCGCCACCAGAACAGCCGCGAGCAGCAGGGTTTTTCTGAGCATCATCTTCCGCCTTCCAATCATGAAATCTGCGACGACAGCCGGATCAGCCGGAGCAGGAGGTCGAGCTTCTTCTGGTGTGTGGACGCCAGCATCCGGGTGAGCTTCGGGTTCTGGGGGTCCTTGTCCAGGGCCTCGCGGACCTGCCGCAGCGAGGCGTCGATCTTCAGCATGTTCTCGTCGAGGGCCTTTGCAGCCTCAGCCGGCATGGTCTTCTTGCGTGCGTTCAGCAGCTCGAGCAGCTGGTTCGTGGCGCGGAGGTATTCGGCCTCGGCCTGGGCCATGTCCACCGGCGTTCCGACAGTGGCAGCCGGCGTCAGGGTTCCGCCCGTCGGGCCAACTCCGCCCTGCGGCGCCTGATTCGGGCGCATCCACAACACCGCCACGATCAGCGCGGCCGCTGCCGCGAGCCCGGCCGGAAGCGCCAGGCCGGGGCGGAAGAAGCGGAGCACGCGCTTCCCGTTGCGGAGGCGCGCCTCGATGGCCGGCCAGAGATCGCGCGCCGGCACTCGGTCGCGCTTCAAGGTCGCGGCTTCGGCCAGGAACACGCGCAGCGCGCGCTCTTCCTTGCGGCACGCCTCGCACGAGGCCAGGTGCAGCTCGAGTTCCTGGTGCTCGGCTTCCGCGAGCTCGCCGTCGACGTAGTCGTCCAGCAGTGTCAGCGCCTGTTCGCACGTCATCGTCCCAGCGCCTCCCTCAGCAGTTTGCGGGCCCGGTGCAGTTGCGCCTTCGAGGTGCCCGTGGCGACGCCGATCAACTCGCCGATCTCGTGGTGCTTGTAGCCCTCGACGTCGTGCAGCACGAAGACGGCACGAGCCCCGTCCGGGAGCACTTCCAGGGCCTTTTGAAGGTCCATGAGGTCCTCAGGGCCTTCCCGGCGGGTGGGCTTGTCGAAGGGCGTCAGGTCGTCGGTCGCCATCACGCGTGAGGTCCGGCGGCGGCGGGCGCGGCGCTCGGAGAGCGTGACGTTCACCGCGATCGGGTACAGCCACGTCGAGAAGGCACTCTCGCCGCGGAAGCTGCCGAGCTTCTGCCAGGCCTTGACGAACACGTCCTGCGCCAGCTCCTCTGCCAGGCTCGCGTCGCCGGCCATGCGCAGGCACAGCCCGAAGACGCGTCCCACGTTGTCCCGGTAGAGTTCCTCGTAGGCCGCCACGCTCCCCGCCTGTGCCTCTCCGATGCGCTGCTTCTCGCGGGCCCTTCGCTCGTCGTCGGGACCCGTCGCGAGACCCTTCGGAGCGCCCGTTTGCTCGAACAGCGCCATCATTTACGCCCCTTGAGATGCCGGTCCGTGGCCAGCGGTTGGAATCAGCTTCGGATTCTCTCGCATGATACGTCCCAAGCACCGCCGAATCAGCAAGATATGAGATCCGCTCCACGCTTCGCGTGACGGCCCCTGGCGCTTCGGGGTATCCTCGCCGGGCGACATGCGCCGAGGCCTGATTGCGCTGTTTCTCGCGGGCCTCGCCGTGCGCCTCGCGCTGCTCGTTCTGGAACCGGCCACCGTGCCCGTGGCCGACGAGCGCGTCTGGCTGATCGCCGGCACCTCTTCGCTGGCGGAGCGCGCGCATTTCAATCCACTGCTCTGGAAGCAGATCTTCTACCCCCCGCTGTTTCCCTACGTGATCGGGATCGGGAACGCGCTCGGCGGGTTGACCGCGGTCACGCTGCTCCAGGTTCTGGCGAGCAGCCTGCTGATCCCGGCCGTGGGGCGGATCGGGGATCGCCTCGCGAGCCAGCGCGTGGGGGCTGCGGCCGCCGCCCTCGTGGCCTTCTGGCCCGAGTTCGTGTGGCACTCGGTCCATTTCTGGGCCGAGCCGCTCTACATCACGTTGCTGTTCTGGTCCTTCGAGCGGTTGCTCGTCGCCGCTTCCGTCCGGCGCGCGGGTTCCGCTGTTACCGCGGGTGTCTTGTTCGGGCTCGCGACGCTCACCCGCGAACCGGCGCTCTACTTTGCGCCGCTGGCGGCGCTGTGGCTCGCCTGGCGCGCCGCGAGCGCAGGCAGGCGCCAGGCCGCCATGTTCCTGATCGCGACGCTCGCCACCCTAGCGCCCTGGACAGCGCGGAACTGGGTCGTCCATCGAGCCTTCATTCCCGTCTCGCTGATGAGCGGGAGGACGCTGTGGGAGGGCAATACCTCGCTCACTCACAGCCAGGTGTTCCGCCGCTACAGCGCGATCCGTGGGGGACGCGACGCGGTCATGAAGCAATACCGGATCGCGGTCCGCTACGGGATCGACAACATCGTCGCTCGCCAGCCGTGGTGGTTCTTCGAAAAGCTGGGCGAACAGATGCCGCGCTTCTGGGCCGCGGACAATCTCGCCCTGATCCACATGCAGCGGGGCGCCTATGGCCCCGTCTCGCCCCGGAACCTGAGGCTCGTCGCGTTCGTGACACTCGGGCCGTATCTGGCGCTCATGCTCGCGTTCCTGGTCGGGGTTTGTCGGGTCCGCTGGACGAGCGGCGTCGTCCTGCTCCTGAGCTTCCTCCTCTATTACTGCCTCGTGCACGTCGTCGTCCACGGCCATCCCCGCTTCCGGCTGCCCGTGACACCGATCCTGATGCTGGTGGCTGCCGTAGCATGGTTCGCTCCGCCCCAGCAACGTGTGGCGTGGACGAACGCGCGACGACTCGTCGCCGCGCTTTTCGCCTGCGTCTTCGGCGTCGCGATTGTCCCGGGCCTGCGGCGCGGGTGGGAGGCTCCGGCGTGGGGCTTCGTACCGGCGCAGGCCGGAGACGCTACGGCCCTGGGCCAGGGTTCACAGCAAGACCGGAGCCCCGAAACCCGGCCAGAGCGCAAGCGCAAACACCGGCGCCGACAACTGCAGCGCTAGGACGACGAGAGCTCTCGGCCGATGCGAGAGGCTTCTCTCAGCAGCGCGTCGAGATCGGCCTCGGTCGTGCGGAAGTTGACGATGCAGACGCGCATCGAAGCGCTGCCCTTGAGACGCGTGGGCGCCAGGAAGAAGCCGCCGTCGCCGACCAGCCGGTTCACGATCCGCTGGTTCAACGCATCGAGCGTTGCGCCGGCGAGGTTCCCAGCTGCGGGCCGGTAGCGGAAATTCACGATCGAGAGCACTGGCTCCGCGAGCCGTTCGAAGTCGGGATGCGCGTCGACGCCGGCGGCCAGGTGTTGCGCCAGGGCGCAATCCCGCTCGATCGCCTCGGCATAACCACGCCGGCCGTGGACCTTGAGGCCCATGTAGACCTTGAGTGCCCGGAAGCCGCGCGATAGCTCCGGGCCGCGGTCGTTGAAAGCGACCGGCCCGAGAACCGGACTCTCGGCGTCGTGCAGCAGGTATTCCGCCGGGCGCCGGAACGTGTCGGCGAGCCGGCCCGGCTCGCGCACCAGCGTGGCACCGGCCTGGTACGGGACGTAGAGCCACTTGTGCGGGTCGGCGGCCACCGAGTCCGCGCGCTCGATGCCCGCGAAGAGCGGGCGCAGCTTCGGGGAGATCGTCGCCAGGGCGCCGTACGCGCCGTCCGCATGGAACCAGAGTCCCTCGCGCTCGCAGAGCTCGGCCAGCTCGGCCAGTGGATCGATAGCGCCGGTGTTCACGGTGCCGGCATTGCCGACGACGATGGCCGGCAGCAGCCCCGAGCGCCGGTCGGCGGCGATCGCGTCACGCAGCAGGTCGAGGCGGATCTGGAAGCGGTCGTCGCTCGCGATCTTGCGCAGTTGGCGCAGGCCCAGACCCAACAGGTCCACCGATTTGTCGACGCAGTTGTGCACCTGGTCCGAGGCATACACGACGAGCCGCGGCTGGCCCGCCGCCGCTGCGCCCTCCTCGCGCACGTTCCACGGCGTCTTGGCCCGCCGCGCGGCGGCCAGCGCCGTGAAGTTCGCCATCGACCCGCCCGACGTCAGGATGCCCTCACTCGAAGGCGGCAGGCCGAGGATCTCGGCCAGCCAGCGCATCACGCGTTCCTCGACGTGGACCGCCGCGTGATCGCCGCCCCAGCAGTTCGGGTTCATCGACGCGGCCAGGAAGTCGGCCACGACGCCGACCGGATCCGCCGTCGCGTTGATGAAGGCGAAGAAACGCGGGTGCGAGTTGCCGAACGGCCGTGCCAGGATCTCGCGCTCGACGAAAGCCAGCACCTCCTCGAGCGGCGACGCCTCCTCAGGGAGCGGCTCGTCGAAGAGGCTGCGGGCGTCGCCGACCTTGCCGAAGACCGGCCGCCCTTCGAGCGCCTGGCGCTGCCGCGCCACGATCTCGGCGGCGAGCCTGCCGAGGCGTCGCAGCTCGTCCGGTGTCAGGTCGAAGCGCGTCATCTATTGACTGTAGCCGAGGCAGCGCGTGCGCGCGTGCCTTCCTTGGACATGCCGCTGCCGCTGAGCCCTAGCGCGGGTGGCGGTAGATGAGCGAGGCGTAGAGACGGTGGGATTTCACCGAGTTTTGCAGATTCTCTCGGAGGCTCACGTACTTTCCGGTCTCGTACACGTACGCGACGTCGAAGAGCAATCGGCTTACGATCACGCCCGCGCCGAATGTAAAAGCGTCGAAGGTCGGCGCGGTTCCGGCTTCGACTCGGAAGAACTGCTCGTCGCTGAAGTAGCCCACGCGGATCGGCCACTTGAGCCGGCTCCGCAAGATCACGTATTCGACGCCGACCCGCACCTGCCTCGTGTCCTGCTGCCTGGGGTCGTTGAGCGTCGGATAGGGGAGCCGCGGGAAGAAGTCCTGCGGCGCAGAAGGCACCGGCGGGGGCTTCCCCGGTTCGGTCTTCTTGAGCGTGAAGAAGTTGAAGATGCGCCCGTCGGACCAGTTGGTGCGCGTGAAATCCAGGGACACGGTGAGGTTGCTCTTGGGCCGCCACGAGGCGCCTACGCCGACCGCGCCCGGCAGTTCGAGGCGCAGATCGTCCCGGGAGTAGCCGTTCGACGTCGTCTCGCCGTCCGGAAACCTGTCCACCCGCGAGCGGGCCAGGCTCACATCGGCGTTGACCCTGGTTTTGAGAACGGCGCCGAGGTTCAGGCTTTCCCAGGGCGACCACATGAGCCCGGCGTGGAAGTTCCAGCCCGAGAGGTCGAAGTGGGCGTTCTGGCGGGTCGGGATGTCGCGCTGCTCCCGGACGACTACCTGCTTGTAACCGTTGAACCAGTGATTCACGGTGAAGCCGGCGCGCAGCGCCCGCGACAGACTGAGGCCCGTGCCCAGGGCGAGCACGTCGAAGCCGCCGCTCGAGTTCACCGTCCGCGTCCGATCGACATCGGTGATCGTGCGGTCGCTCGTGAACGAGATCACACGCTGATAGCTGATCTGGGCCGAGCCGCTGGCGCGCCCGAGGTCGTAGGGAAAGGCGAACGCCACGAAGTCGGGGACGTGGCCGTTTCGGTCGTCTTGTGTGACCAGGCTGTTCGCGGCGTCGCGCACCTGGGTGCTCAGGTCGTTGTTCAACCAGACAAAGGAGACCTCGGGCAGCCGGAGATAGCTGAGGCCGGCCGGATTCCACGAGGCCGCCGTCGCGTCATCTGCGCGCGCGAGAAATGCGCCGCCCATGCCCAGGGCCCGTGCTCCGGAACCTTGCACGACGTTGAGGCTCGCCTGCAAGTCCAACTCATCCTGAAACAGCCGATCCGGTTCGGGGCTCGGCTCCTGCGCCCAGGCGGCTTGGGCGAAAGCAGTCGCCACGAGGACGAAGGACAGACGCACCAAGCCTTTATGCGCTTCGCTTTTCACGCTTTTCCGTGCGAAGGCAGCATAGCACGGTACATTTCTAGCGCAGGGCCGAGTCGGGGCGCTCCCCACACAGCAGCGAGAGCGTGCGCCCCTCTTCGGAGAGCCCGAGGCACTCGAACAGGTTCCGGATATGCTGGCCCAGCCGGTCATTGCGGGCGGGCGTTTCGAGGATCATTTCGACCACCGCGCGGGCCTGTTTCGCCACCGCGTCGGCCGCGGCCAGCGCCGCCTCCATCGCCGGATCCTCGTCGAAGCCTGCCAGGCCGCACTCGAGGGCGCCCTGCGCCTCAGCCAGGGACCTGTCGCCGCCGCTTCCCACCTCGCCCAAAGCCCCGAGCGCCTCGAGGTTGCGGCCGACGCGCATCGCGACGGTTCGCGCGTGAGGCAGGTTGATCCAGACGTAGCGCTCGTAGGCGGCGTCGCTCATCGCCTTGGTGCCGAGTCTAGCACGCGGCATAATGGGGCCCGTGATCATCAAGGAGGTGCTGGACAACGGCTTGACGCTGCTCACCGAATCCATGCCCCAGGTGCGCAGCGTGGCGGTGGGCGTGTGGGTGAAGCGGGGGAGCCGACACGAGAAATCGGAGCAGACGGGCCTCAGCCATTTCATCGAGCACATGGTCTTCAAGGGCACCAAGACGCGCTCGGCCGAGGCGATCGCGTGCGAAGTGGACTCGATCGGCGGCCACATGGACGCCTTCACCGCCAAGGAGTACGCCGCCTTCCATTTGAAGGTGCTCGATGAGCACCTGCCGCTGGCCGTCGAGCTGCTCGGCGACATCGTGATGAACCCGCTCTTCGACCGAGTCGAGATGGCGAAGGAGAAGAAGGTCATCTTCGAAGAGATCAAGATGGTCGAAGACACGCCCGACGATCTGGTGATGGAGCTGTTCAGCCAGGCCTTCTGGCCCGACCATCCGCTTGGCCGTCCGATCCTCGGCACGCGAAAGAGCGTCGGGGGCTTCGAGCGCGACGAGATGGCGGCGTTCTTCCGTTCCGTCTACCACCCAGGCAACGTCGTGATCGCGGCCGCGGGCAACCTCGACCACGCGCGGACCTCGAAACTGATCCGCCGGCACTTCGGCGAGCTGAAGACGGGAAGGAGCGCGCGCGGCAAGGGTCATCCGCCCAAGTCGCACGCGAGGATCGTGACCCGCTCCAAGAAGGAGCTGGAGCAGGTTCACGTGTGCGTCGGCAGCCCTGCCTTCCGCCAGGGCCACGTCGACCGCTACGGCGCTTACATCATGAACACGGTGCTGGGCGGCAGCATGTCCTCGCGGCTGTTCCAGAACGTGCGCGAGAAGCGAGGCCTGTGCTATTCGATCTCGTCCGGCGTCGCGTCGTATTCGGACGCGGGCAGCCTCACGATCTACGCTGGCACGAGCCTCGACACGATCGACGAGGTGGTGCGCCTGACGATCGACGAGATTCGGCGCATGAAGGGCGAGAACGTTCCCGCGGTCGAGCTGCGCCGGGCCAAGGACCATCTCAAGGGCTCCTTGATGCTCTCGCTCGAGAACACCGGCAGCCGCATGAACTACCTGGCGCGGCAGGAGATCTACTTCGGCCGGCAGTTCGGCCTGGACGAGACGCTCGCGGGCATCGAGGGGGTCGAGGCCGAGGACGTGCGGCGCATCGCCAACACGATCTTCCGCGGTGGTCTGACGATGAGCGTGCTCGGCAACCTCAAGGGCTATCGGCCGAGGGCGACGCACCTGCGGCTGCACTAGGGTGGCCTTCCGCTTTCGCGTGCTCGGCTCGGGCAGCTCGGGCAACGCGACGCTGGTCGAGGCCGCCGGCACACGGGTGTTGATCGACGCGGGGCTGGGGCCGCGGGAGCTGGCCGAGCGCCTCCAGTCGGCCGGCGTCGAGCCGGCGAGCGTCGAGGCGGTCTTCCTCACCCACGAGCACAGCGACCACGCCCGCGGCGCCGCGTCGTTCTCGCGCAAATGGGGCGTGCGCCTGGCGGGTACGCGTGGCACTTACGCCGCCGCAGGCTTTGGGGCCTGTCAGATCGCCGGCTACGACGTCGTCGCGGCCGGGGTCACGACCACGCTGGGCGCGCTTCGAGTCACTGCCGTTCGCGTGCCTCACGATGCGGCCGAGCCGTTGGCCTTCGTCGTGGCCTGCGGCGATGACAGTCTCGGTCACGCGACCGATCTCGGCCACCTGAGCCGCGAGGTCGTCGAGGCGTTCCGCGACTGCCGAGCCCTGCTAGTCGAGTCGAACTACGACCCCACCCTGCTGCGCGACGGGCCCTACCCATGGTCGCTCAAGGAGCGCATCCTCGGGGCCGAAGGACATCTCTCCAACGGCGACGTCGCTCGCTACCTGGCGGGCGATCTGGCGGCCAGCTGCGAGCAGCTCGTGCTCGCGCATCTGTCGCAGAAGAACAACCACCCCGAACTGGTGCGGATGTCGGCGGAACAGGCGCTGGACCGCGCCGGCCGCGCCGACGTGGCCCTCACCATCACCAACGCCGACGGCACGGGCTGGGTCGACGTCGCGCCGGCCCGCGCGCCGGAACAGCTACGGCTGATTTAGACTCGGGGCGTCGAGAAGGAGGAGCCATGCGACGACTCTGGATTGCCACGCTGGTCATCGTGGTCAGTGGCGTGAGTCTCTCCGCGCAAGCGGCGGAGCCGCCCGATCCCGCATGGAAGAAGCTCATATCGCTCGTGGGCGATTGGCAGGGAGCGTACGCGGGCCAGCCAGCGCGCGTTTCCTATCGGCTCGTCTCCAACGGAACAGCGCTCATGGAAACGCTCGAGGACGATCACTCGAGCCAGATGATCACGCTCTACCACCCAGACGGCGCGAGCCTCTTGATGACCCACTATTGCTCCATCGGCAACCAGTCGCGGATGCGCGCGCAGCGTCTCGAAGGCAGTCGCCTCGACTTCGCCTACCTGGACTCGTCGAACGTTCGCTCACCCGACGAACACCGGATGACGCACCTGGCCTTGAGCTTTCCCGACTCCGACCAGCTGGTCCACGAGTGGACCGCGCAGGCGGGCGCCCAGGAACACGTCGGCCGCTTTGAGTTCAAGCGCGCGAAGTAGGAGCCGTTCGCGGACTAGAATGTCGGCAATGTGTCTCTTCGCCCTTGCCCTTGCCGCCGCACTTGTCGCACCCGACGCCCAGTCCGCCGAGCCGCCGCTCAGAAGCATCGGGTTCCTGACGCTGCCCGGGGTTTACAACAGCGAGCTGATGGCTCCCTACGACGTCCTCCACCACGTCCGCTTCCGGATGGCAGACCCGAAGCAGGTCCCTCAGGTCTTCACCGTCGCCAAGGAGCGAGGGCCGATCCGCACGTACGAGGGGTTGACCCTGACGCCCCACTACAGCTTCGCCGACGCGCCGCCCATCGAGATGCTCGTGGTGCCCAGCGCCGAGCACAACATGGACACTGACCTCCAGGATGCGGCGCTCATCGCCTGGGTCGCGAAGACCGGCGCTCGAGCGAAGCTGGTGATGTCACTCTGCGACGGCGCGTTTCTGCTGGCGAAGGCGGGGCTCCTCGAGGGGCTCGAGGCGACGACGTTTCCAGGAGACCAGGACCGCTTCGCCAGCATGTTCCCCAGCCTCAAGCTGCAGCGAGGCGTGCTCTTCGTCCACGATGGCAAGGCCGTGACCAGCGCCGGAGGGGCCCGAAGCTACGAGCCGGCCCTCTACCTGGTCGAGAAGCTCTACGGGCGGGAGGCCGCCCGTAAGATCGGCGAGGGCCTCGTGATCGACTGGGACCTCGCCTCCATCAAGCACAGGATCGGCCCCCGCCCCCTCTGGCCGGTGGGAAGGTAGCTCTCGAGTCCACCGGGCACGAAGCCAGGAAAGGCCTGAACGGGTCGCGCAGGCCTATTTCTGTCGAAGGTAGGCGTCGGTCCCGTCGAGCCAGTCCTGGCGGGGCGGGCTGAAGACGTCGACGTCGAG
>CAYTWT010000358.1:0-4058 GCA_964442185.1 uncultured Acidobacteriota bacterium | reverse complement strand
GCGGCGCGCCGCGCACCCCCACCGGTCGTCACCACGACGGGGGCCGACGGCGGGCGGGATTTCGGCAACCTCGTGCATCGGCTCCTGGAGTGGATCCCGCTCGATGCGCCCGAGCGCGCGGGGCCGATGGCCCAAGCTCTGGCGCCGTCGTTCGGCATCGATCAAGGCCAGGCTCGGCTCGCCGCCGAAGCCGTGGGCCGGGCCCTGGCGCTACCGGTGATGGCTCGCGCGCGCCGGGCGAAGCGCGTGTTTCGCGAGCTGCCGCTGGTGTTTCCAGACGGCGCGGATCTGATCGAGGGCGTCATCGATCTCGTCTTCGAGGAAGACGCTCAGCTGGTGCTGGTGGACTACAAGACCGACCACATCACCGCCGATCAGCTGCTGGCGCAGGCGGCGCACCACGCACCCCAGCTCCAGCTCTACGGCCGCGGCTTGGCCCAAGCGACCGGCCAGCCCGTGAAGGAGCGCCTGGTGCTTTTCACGAGCCTCGGCGAGGTGGTGAGGGTCTAGCCGAGCACGGCGCCGAGGCCGTCGTCCTCGGGCTCCGCCGGGACGCTGGCGGGCACGTCGAGGCGGCGGATCAGCCCGATCACGCGGTACGCCCAGAGCGCGCGGCAGACCTCGATGCTCGGCAGGATCGAGCCCGCGCAGATCGCGTCCAGGGTCTCGATTTCGGAGAGCCCCGTCAGCAGTTCGAGCTGCGCATCGGTGAGCGTCATCTTCGCCCCGACTGGCTCGTAGCCCGCAACGCGTTCGTAGGTGGACTGAAGCTCGCCGACGGCCCGATGAATTCGCGCCCAGGAGTTGATGCGCCGGATGCCCTCCACGATCAGGTCGGGCGTCGAGATGTTGAGCGTGATCGCCTCGGCGGAGCGCTGGCCCTGCTGGAGCCGGTAGCGTCCCTCCGTCCACAGGAAGGCGCCGTAGATGATCTCCTGCGTGTGCTCGACGACGGCTCGCACCAGCTCCTTGGGGGCGAGCACGCCCTGCTCGACGAGCAGCGCGCCGAATCGCCGGCCCGGGGCCACGGCCCGGCCCGCCTCCACGTACTGGCGGAGGGAGATTCGACCGCGACGTAGCAGCAGCTCGCCGAGGCGCTCATCCGGATCGGAGGAGGAGGCGAACACCAGCCGCCCGTCCTGGATCGTGATGCCCTTGCCCATACCTGCGTGGGTGAGGGTCAGCGAGCCCGAGAAGCTCTGTTCGTACAGGTGGTGCACCAGATCGGGGAAGTCCCGTCCCGTGAGGCTGCCTTCGGGCTTCAAGGTCGCGATCATCGGTATCCGCGCGACTCTACCCGTTCGCCGGAAGCGGGTAAAGCGCTTCCCCCCGCGCCCCGCGCGGGCCACATGATAAGGTGCCCTGGTGGCGCACAGCTTTTCCTGGTCGGTCTCGCGCCACGACAGCTTCGAGTCGTGCCGGCGCCGCTACTTCTACTCCTACTACGCCGCCGAGGGCGACCCCGAGATCAAGCGGCTCAAGAAGCTCTCGGCGCTACCGCTCTGGGCGGGCAGTCTCGTCCACGAAACAATCGAGGCGTTCTTGAAGGGGCACGACACGCTGCCCTCGGAGCTCGAGCAGCAGGCGATCGTCCACGCGGCCGTCCACGGCCAGATGCTCGCAGATTGGAAGGACAGCGAGGCGGGCTCGCTGCGCTTCCGCCTGTTCGAGCACGAGTACCAGGTGCCGGTTGAAGCCGAGGACAAGAAGCTCGCGGTGGGCATCGTGATGCGCTCGTTGCGCAACTTCTTCAAGAGCCCGACGCTCGCCGATGCCTTCGGCGCCGGGCGGAAGAACTGGCTGAGCGTCGAGGATCTCGCGTCCTTCGAGGTCGGCGGCTGTGAAGTCCTGCTGCGCATGGACCTTGCCTACCGGCGCAGCGATGGCCGCGTCGTGATCGTGGACTGGAAGACCGGTCGCAGCGAGGGCCGCTTCAGCGAGGTTCAACTCGCCGGCTATGCGCTGTATGCCGCGCGGCAGGGCTGGGTCGCCTCACCCGAGGAGATCGAGACCGAGCTCGCCTATCTCGTCGTCCCGCGCTATGTACGGCGCGCCATCGACACGGAAAAGCTCGAGCGCGCCCGGGTCTTCATCGAAGAGAGCGCCTCACGCATGAAGGCGCTGCTGCTCGATCCCGTCTTGAACCTGGCCCGCCTCGAGGATTTCCCGATGATCGACCGCCCGCAGCTGTGTCGGCGCTGCAACTTCCGAAGGCTGTGTTTCCCGCGCGGCGAGCTGGGCTAACTACATCTTCAGGTGCTTCGCGAAGAACGCGCTGGTTCGCGCGGCGGCGTCCCTGGCCGCCGCCTCCCGGTAGCCGCCCCAGGGATTGTTGAGGTTCGCGAAGGCGTGGCCCGCGCCGTCGTAGAGCTTGACGTCGACCGTCTTTCCGGCCGCCTTCATGGCGGCCTCGAAGGCCTTCACCTGGTCCGGCGCAGGGCCCTGGTCGTCGCCGCCGAAGTTGCCGAGCACGGGCGCCTTGAGTCTCGCGATGTCCTCGGCCTTGGTCGGCATCGCACCGTAATAGACGACGGCGGCGGCGAGGGTCGGCTCGCTCATGGCGAGACGCAGCGACCACTTGCCGCCCATGCACCAGCCGATCGAGCCGATACGCTCTTTCTTCACGTCGGCGCGCGCGGCGAGCGTCGCGAAGGCGCCGGCGAGATCGGCTGCAGCACGCTCGTCGGGCATACCCATCATGTACTGGTGAGCCAGGTCCTTGTCGGTTGCGACCTTGCCGCGATACAGATCGACCGCAAGCGCCACGTAGCCGTCCTTCCCCAGGACACGTGCCTGGTCCTTAACCCAGTCGTTCAGGCCCCACCATTCCTGGATCACGACGACGGCAGGGAAGGGGCCCTTGCCATCGGGTGTCACCAGCAGCCCGGAGCCCTGATCGGTGGCGCCGCTCTTGAAGGTGATGGCCTGCTCGGCCGCGCGGGCCGTGCCCGCAAGAGAAAGAGCCGCGAGAACCAGGGCAACCAGTTTTTTGAGCATCGGGACCTCACTTTGAAACAGGACAAACAGCGAATCTCGATTCTGGAGTGCCTGCCCGGGGGTGTCAATGAGCTTCGTCACCTGGCGCGGCCTTGATTGACCGGCCTGGGCAGGGCCTCTAGAATCCCGCCAGCTTTCATGGTCACGCTCCGGCTCGTCCCGGTCTTCGGCGCCCCGCTCGAATTCACGAAGGACAGCGTGCTGATCGGGCGCGATCCAACGGCCGACGTCGTCGTGGCCGATGGCTCCGTCTCCCGGAAGCACGCCCGGATCGAGCGCCGGGGCCTGGCCTGGGCCGTTGTGGATCAGGGCAGCGCCAACGGGACCTTTCTCGACAGCCACCGCGTGACCGACGCGGCCCTGCGCAACGGACAGGAGTTGCGGATCGGCGCCGTGCCGTTCCGCGTCGAATTCGACTCGCCCGCGGACACCGGCGCAACACTGGGAGACATGCCGGAGTCGGCCGAGGCGACGCTTCTGCAGCCGGCCGTTGCCGCGCCGCCTGTGCCCGCACTACCCCCAGCGCCGCCGTCCGGTCCACCGACGGCCACCATTGCGCCGACCCCGGCGAGCGTCTCTCCGCCGTCACGACCTCCGCTGCCGCCACCTCCGCCGCAGGCTTCGGCCCCACGGCCTCCGCAAATGTCCGTGAGCGGTGCGCCCGCGAAGCAGGGCAAGGGCCCGGTGTTCTGGGTCGGCTTGGGCTGCGGCGGGTGTCTCACCATGATCCTCCTGCTCTTCGTCGTGATCGGCGGTTTGTTCTACGTCTCGATGAAAGGGCCCGTGGAGACGGTCGAGGCGGAGCTCGCCTCGCTGCGCAGTGGCGCGCTCGACGAGGCCTACGCGCAGCTCTCAAACGACTACAAGAACCGCGTCTCGCACCAGGACTTCGCAACACTCGTGGACCAGCACCCGAGCCTGAAGGACAACGCCGAGGCGAGCTTCTGGCCGCCCGCGGGTGAAGTCCACATCGTGAATGACCAGGCCCAGGTGAGCGGCCGACTCGTCTCCCGCTCGGGGGTCAGGGAACAGGTCGCCTTCGAACTCGTGAAGGAGGGCGG
>CAYTWT010000357.1:0-4488 GCA_964442185.1 uncultured Acidobacteriota bacterium | reverse complement strand
GGCTCGCGGGGGAGGCCTTGCTAAAATTCACGCTTCCCATGGCCGAGAGTCTGATCGTCGTTCGGGGTCTGGCGAAGACCTACTACCGTGGCAGTGAAGAGCTACAGGTCCTCCAGGGGATCGACCTCGACGTTGCCAAGGGTGACTTCCTGGCCCTGATGGGCCCGAGCGGCTCGGGCAAGACGACACTCCTCAACCTGCTCGGCGGCCTCGACGTCCCGACTCGCGGCAGCATCAACGTGGCGGGCGAAGAGATCACGCAGCTGTCGGGAGGCAAGCTGACGCGCTGGCGCTCGCGCCACGTGGGCTTCATCTTCCAGATGTACAACCTGATCCCGGTGCTGTCGGCATTCCGCAACGTGGAGCTGCCGCTGCTGCTGGTGCCGCTCTCGAAGGCCGAGCGCAAGCGGCAGGTGGAGACGGTGCTGCGGCTGGTCGGCCTCGCAGATCGCATCGGCCACAAGCCGGCCGAGCTGTCAGGCGGGCAGCAGCAGCGCGTCGCCATCGCCCGCGCGATCGTGGCCGATCCGACGTTCCTGCTCTGCGACGAGCCTACGGGCGACCTCGACCGCAAGAATGCCGACGACATCCTCGAGCTGCTCGAGAAGCTCGTGAGCGAGATGGGCAAGACGATCCTGATGGTCACCCACGACCCGCGCGCTGCGCAGCGCTCCCACGCGACGCTGCATCTCGACAAGGGCGTCTTCGTGCGATGAGGTTCCTACCCTTGCTGTTCGCGAACCTGTTTCGCAGGAAGCTCCGGACGGCCCTGAGCGTGGGCTCGTTCGCCGTGGCCTTGTTCCTGCTCGGCCTGCTGCTGGCGGTGCGGGGCGCCTTCAACCAGGGCATCGACGTCGCACAGGCGGACCGGGTGATCGTCACCAACCGCACTTCGATCATCCAGCCGCTGCCTTACGCCAGCCGCGAGAAGGTGGCGAGCACCCAGGGCGTCCGCCAGTTCACCCACGCCAACTGGTTCGGGGGCGTCTACAAGGACCCGAAGAACTTCTTCGCCCAGTTCGCCATCGACTCGCCGAGCTGGCGCGGCGTCTACGACGAGTTCGTGGTGGCGGAGGATCAGTGGCAAGCCTATCTCGCCGACCGGCAGGGTCTGGTGGCCGGCAAGGCCACCGCCGAACGCTTCGGCTGGAAGGTTGGGGACCGGATCCCGATGGAGGGTGCGATCTACCCCGGCAATTGGGAGTTCAACCTGCGGGGCATCTACACCGGCAAGCGGCCCAACGACGACCTGACGCAGGTCTGGTTCCATTGGAAGTACCTGAACGAGAAGGCGCCGGAGTACGCCCGCGACTACATCGGCTGGTACGTGGTCCGGCTGCAGAAGGGTGCGAACGCCGCTGCCGTGGCGCGCGCCCTCGACGACAAGTTCCGCAACTCGGCCTTCGAAACACGCACCCAGTCCGAGAGCGCGTTCATGCAGGGCTTCGTGACGCAGTTCGGCAACATCCAGTTGCTGATGCTGGCGATCGGCGCGGTGGTGTTCTTCACGCTGCTGCTCGTTACCGGCAACACCATGGCAATGGCGGTCCGCGAGCGGACCGGGGAGCTCGCGGTGCTCAAGACCGTGGGCTTCAGCGATGGCTTCGTGGTGTTGCTGGTGCTGCTGGAGACTTTGATCGTGGCGGCCGTGGGCGGCGCCCTCGGGCTCGGGCTCGCCAAGCTGTTGAGTCTGGGCGGCGATCCCACGGGCGGCATGCTGCCCGGTTTCTACATTCCGAACCTGGGGCTCGCCATCGGCTTCGTGATTGCGCTCGTCGTAGGCCTGCTGGCGGGCTTCGTGCCCGCCTGGTCGGCGGGGCAGCTCAAGGTCGTCGAAGCGTTGCGTCGGGTCTAGCGCCTTGGGCCTGCTGCTGCTCTACAACGTCGAGAGCGTACGCGTCCGCTGGCGCAGCACCGTCGTCGCCATCCTCGGCATCGCCGGGACCGTGGGCGTGTTCGTGGCGATGCTCGCGCTCGCGCGTGGCTTCGAGGCCGCGCTCGTCACGTCGGGCTCGCCGCACAACGCTATGATTCGCCGCGCCGGCGCCACCTCGGAGATCGACAGCATGCTGACGCTCGAGCAGCTCCACGTGATCGAAGACGCTCCCGAGATCGCGCACAGGCCCGCGGGGCCGCTGGTCAGCGCCGAGGTGGTCGCGGTCGCGTCGCTGCCGCTGCGGAAATCAGGCACCGACGCCAACGTCCAGTTGCGCGGCGTGTCGCCGATGGCTCTCCAGGTTCACGAAAACGTACGCGTCGTGGAAGGCCGATTTGTGAACCCTGGGCTCTATGAACTCGTGGTAGGCCGGAGCGCCCAGGCCTCGTACTCGAACCTGGGCCTCGGCAGCTCGGTGCGGCTCGGGGAGGGCAGCTGGCAGGTGGTGGGGATCTTCGACGCCGGCGGAAGCTCGTTCGACTCGGAGCTCTGGGCGGGTGCCGATCTCGTCAACCGCGCCTACCAGCGTCCGCTCGGGATTCACCAGACGGTCAGCGCACGGCTTGTCTCCGACGACGCGCTCGGCCCGTTCCAGAGCCGCCTCTCGAGCGACCCGCGGATGCGCGTCCAGGTCGAGCGGGAGACGGAGTACTACGCGCGGGCCTCGCAGATGATGACGACTCTGATCCGGGTGCTCGGCTCGATGGTCGCGGTCGTGATGGGCATTGGCGCGGTCTTCGCGGCCCTCAACACGATGTACTCGGCTGTCGCCGAACGTTCCCGCGAGGTCGCGACGCTGCGCGCGCTGGGCTTCCCAGGCTCGAGCATCGTCCTTTCGTTCACGTTCGAGGCGCTGCTCGTGGCCGGGGTCGGCGGCCTGCTCGGCGCCCTCGCCGTCATACCGCTCCACGGCCTCGCGACCAGCACGCTCAACTTCCAGACGTTTTCCCATCTCTCCTTCGCGTTCCGTGTGACCCCGGGGCTACTGGCGGGGGGAGTCGGCTTCGCCTTGATCATGGGCTTGCTTGGCGGCGTCCCGCCGGCGCTGCGGGCCGCCCGTCTCCCGGTTGCTGTGGCGCTGCGAGGTCTCTAACGGACACGCGCCCGTCCTTCCTGGAGGACGCTCTCGCGCGGCTTCTTGGCCTTCGGAGTCCTTTGAGCTAGTGTTCGTGTGGAAATGGGGCGGCACGCGTGTTGCACCGTTCGTGACCTCGGGGGCGGGGGCGATCAGCCGTGACTCGAGACAAGCAGACTCGCCGTGAATTTTGTGCGCAGGCCTGCCAGGCAGCCGCTCTGGCTTCGTTCGCGGGAGGCCTCGGAGCGACGCTCGCAGGCTGTGGCGGCTCTGGTGGCAGCCCGACCGGGCCCAGCTCGGTCAGCGCGCTTCCGGTGATCAGTGCGACCCCAACGGGCGGCACGATCGTGCTCACGATCGATGCCAGCTCACCTCTCGCCAGCGTAGGACGCGCTGCTCTGGTCCAGTCGTCGGCGGGGAGCCTGCTGGTGGCCCGCACTGCGCCGGACGCTTTCGCCGCCCTGACCGCGACCTGCACCCACCAGGCGTGCACCATCACGGGATTCGGAAACGCCAACTACGTCTGTCCCTGCCACGGCTCCCAGTTCTCGACCAGCGGCCAGGTCTCGAACGGCCCCGCGACCCGCCCGCTCGCCCAGTTCCAGACGCAGTTTACGAACGACGTACTGACGATTACGCTTTGAGAATGAGGCGCTCGTATCCGAGCCTCGCCGGCTTGCTGCTGCTCGTCGCCAGCGTCGGCGCCGCCCCCGCCCCCGCCACTGCGTGGCGCGTGTCGCAAGGTGAGATTCGTGTTCTGTGTCCGTTGACGGTGGGCGGCAGCTTCGAGGCGAAGAGCGTGGCGCTCACGGGCGCCGTGTCCGTCGCGGTACCACGTCCCGCCGCGTTTGACGGAGAGCTCTCGGTGGACCTCACGACGCTGGACACCGGCATCGGCCTGCGCAACGAGCATACGCGCGGCAACTACCTCGAGGTCGGCAAGGGCGCGGGCTTCGACAAGGCGGTGCTCTCGGACATCCAACTCGGCGACGTGGATGCCGAGAGCTTGTCGGGTCGGACGAGTTTCGCTGGCAAGCTGGCGCTTCACGGCGCCAAGGCGCCCGTAAAAGGCCAGGCGGAGATCCGTCGAGAAGGGACCAGCATCCGCGTCGAGGCGAGCTTCCCACTGACGCTCGCCGATTTCGCGATCGCGAAGCCGCAGTATCTGGGCGTGGGAGTGAGGAGCGAGGTCCAGGTGAAGGTGTCCTTTGTCGCCGTGCCGGCTGAGGAATCGCGATGAACGCCCGGGCCACCAGCGTTTTCGCCGTCGCCGCGCTGGCTCTCGCCGCGAGTGGCGCTGAGGCCGAGCCGATCTTCCTCTCCCGGCAGTACACGCGCTGCATCACCTGCCACTACTCGCCGACGGGCGGCGGACTCTTGACGCCCTACGGCCGATCGCTCTCGCGCCAGGAGCTTTCGACCACTGGGAGAAGTCAGCCGAGCCATCCGCCTGGAAACGAGGAAGGCTTCCTCTGGG
>CAYTWT010000356.1:0-26746 GCA_964442185.1 uncultured Acidobacteriota bacterium | reverse complement strand
GCGCAGTGCCTCGAGGCGACGCTCTTTGGCCTGCTGTGCACCACCAGCGACATGAAGGAAGGCACCCAGGCATTCCTCGAGAAGCGGCCGGCGAAGTTCACGGGACAGTGAAGAAGACCGGCAAGAGCCCGCGCCCGGCTCCTGGAGGGCGGGGCCTACGTGTCGCGATCGTGCGCGCCCGTTTCAACGAGCGCGTCGTGGACGGCCTCACCGAAGGCGCGGAGGCGGCTCTCGCCGAGCTGGGCGTCGGCCACGTGCTGCTCTTCGAGGTGCCCGGTGCCTTCGAGCTGCCGCTGGCGGCGAAGGCGGCGGCGGCATCGGGGCGTTTCGACGCGGTGATTGCGCTGGGCGCCGTGATCCGCGGCGGCACCGATCACTACGAGCACATCGCACGCGAAGCCGCTTCGGGGCTGCAGCGAGCTGCTCTCGATAGCGGCGTGCCGGTGGCGTTCGGCGTGCTGACCGCCGCCCGGGTCTCGCAGGCCCTGTCGCGTTCGGCGCCGGGTGCTGAGAACAAGGGCGCCGAGGCCGCCCGCGCCGCCGTGGCCATGGTCCGGGCCCTGCGCGCGATTCGCGGCCGGGGCCAGAGGCGCTAGTGGGCCGCAGGACGAAGGCGCGCGAATGCGCTTTCCAGATGCTCTATCAGTGGGACATGACCCGCGCCGAGATGGACCAGGTCGTCGAGTTCTTCTGGCGGGTGCGCAGCACCACCGACATCACGCGCGCGATGGCCGATCGCCTGGCGCGGGGCGCCCAGGGCGATCTCGACGGCATCGACGCGGCGATCACCGCCGCCTCGACCAACTGGCGCTTCGAGCGGATCGCGGCCGTGGACAAGAACGTATTGCGGATCGGAACCTACGAGCTGATGCACGATGCGGGGACCCCCTCGGCCGTGGTCATCGACGAGGCGGTCGAGATGGCCCGGCGCTTCGGCGAAGCGGACTCGCCGGCTTTCGTGAACGGCGTGCTGGACGCGATCATGCGCAAGCTGCGAGGGGAGGCGAGCAGTGGAAGGGGAGCGTGACGGCCTGACACCGCCCGTGCCGGGCTGGCCTGAGGAGTCGGCGCATCGGCTTCAGAAGACCGAGGCGCTTAAGGCGCTCGGAGTCGAGAGCTACCCGAATCGCTACCAGCCCAGCCACACGCTCGGGCAAGTGAGCGCGGCGTGGGGCGAGCAGCCCGCCGAGGCTCTCGAGAGACTCGGCGCCGAAGTTCAAGTCGCGGGCCGCGTGCTCCTCAAGAGGCCGATGGGCAAGGCCTGCTTCGCGACGCTGGGCGACGGCGAGTCGCGGCTGCAGGTCTACGTGCGCAAGGACGAGGTCGGGGAAGCCGGCTGGAAGCTCCTCGAGCTCGTGGATCTGGGCGATTTCATCGGCGCGGCCGGCCGCGTGATGCGCACGCGGGCTGGCGAGCTTTCGGTTCAGGTGCAGCAGCTGCGCCTGCTCTCGAAAGCGCTGCTCCCGCCGCCCGAGAAGTGGCACGGCCTCGCGGATATGGAGCTTCGCTATCGCCAGCGCTACCTCGACCTGATGGCGAATCCCGAGGTGCGCCGCGTGTTCGTGGCGCGCAGCCGAATGGTGAGCGAAATCCGCCGCTTCATGGACGGGCGTGGCTACATCGAGGTCGAGACGCCGATGCTGCAGCCGATCCCCGGCGGCGCCCTGGCCCGACCCTTCAAGACGCATCACAACGCGCTCGACATCGACCTCTACCTGCGGATCGCGCCGGAGCTGTACCTGAAGCGGCTCGTGGTCGGCGGCCTGGAGCGGGTCTACGAGATCAATCGCAACTTCCGGAACGAGGGGCTCTCGGCCAACCACAATCCCGAATTCACGATGCTCGAGTTCTACACCGCCTATTTCGATTGCCGTGACGTGATCGACACCACCGAGGCATTGATCGCCGAGGCCGGGGCACGCGTGGCGAACGAACAGCCGCTCGTGTTCCGGGAAAGGTCCGTCTCGCTGAAGACGCCCTTCGCCCGCGTCCGGATGGTTGATTCGATAGTTGCCGCGGCCGAAAAGCAGGGCTGGACGCCGGCGTTGACGCTGACCGAGCTGCAAGACGAGGCTGCCTTGGTTCGTTGGGTGAACGCCCATCCGAAGGCTACAAACTTGCCCAACGACACCGAGAGGCGTCTCGCCCTGCAGCTGGCCGAAGGCGCGATGGAGAAGGCATTGGTGGCTCTATCTCCTGCAAGGCGTATCGAGTACCTGTTTGGTGTCCTGGTGGAGCCTGAGCTCTGGGAACCCACCTTCGTCATCGACTATCCCGTGGAGATCTCGCCGCTCTCCAAGCGCCGCGAGCACGACAGCAGCGTCGCCGATCGGTTCGAGCTCTTCATTTGCGGCATGGAGGTGGCGAACGGCTTCTCGGAGCTGAACGATCCGCTCGAGCAGCGGGAGCGCTTTGTCGATCAGTTGAAGCAGCGAGCCAGCGGCCATGGCGAGGCGCACCTCATGGACGACGACTACATCCGTGCGCTCGGCCACGGCATGCCCCCGACGGGTGGTTGCGGCGTCGGCGTCGATCGCCTTGCGATGATCCTCACCAACTCGCCCTCGATTCGCGACGTGATCTTGTTCCCCCACATGCGCCCCGAGCACGGCCGCGTCTAGATGTTCGAGCTGCGGATCGCCCTTCGCTATCTGACCGCGCGCCGCAAGCAGGCGTTCATCTCCGTGATCTCGGCGATCTCGATCCTCGGTGTCGCCGTGGGCGTGATGGCCGTGCTGATCGCGCTCGGGCTGATGACGGGGCTGCAGAGCGAGGTGCGGGCGCGGATCCTGGGCGCGACGGCGCACCTCAGCGTCTTCCGCAGCCGCACGAATTCGATCGAGGAGTACGCCGATGTCGTGGCCAGGCTCCGCTCGCTGCCGAGGGTGCTGGGCACGGCGCCTGCGGTCTATGGCAAAGGCCTCATCACCAGCGGCGGCGGGTCGGCCGTCGCGACGCTCAAGGGCATCGTGCCCGAAGAGGAGAGCACGGTCACCGAGATCGCCGCGCAGGTCGAGGCCGGCCGCCTGCAGGATCTCGTGGTGGGGGGCGAGGGACTGAGCCCGATCCTCCTGGGGCGCGACCTGGCCGCAGGGCTCGGTGTCAGCGCGGGCGACGTGGTGACCGTCACCTCGCCTCAGGGCCGGCTGTCGCCCATGGGCGTGTTGCCGCGCATGGCGAAGTACCGCGTGCTCGGTGTGGTGCGCAGCGGGCTGTACGAGTTCGACGCCGGCTGGGCGTGGTTGCCCCTGGCGTCGGCGCAGCGGCTGTTCGACATGGGCGATAGCGCCAGCCTCGTCGAGGTCAAGATCGACGACATGTACGCGGTGCGGCAGGTCGCCGGGGAGTTGCTGAAGGCCCTGGGCGACGGCTACATCACCACCGACTGGATCCAGATGAACCAGAGCCTGTTCTCGGCGCTGTGGCTCGAGAAGACGGCCATCGCGATCACGATCGGCCTGATCGTGATGGTAGCCGCGCTCAACATCGTGGCGACGCTGATCCTGATGGTGATGGAAAAGCACCAGGACATCGCGATCCTGGTCTCGATGGGTGCTTCGCGCGGGGCCGTGGCGCGGATCTTCGTGTTGCAGGGCACGCTGATCGGGGCAGTGGGAACCTTCACGGGATCGGTGCTTGGTTGGGGGGCGTGCCGCGTCCTCGATCACTACCGGCTGATCCGCGTGCCGCAGGATGTCTACCAGATTTCCTACGTGCCGTTCTCGCTCTTGCCCAGCGACGCGACGATCGTGATCGCCGGCGCGCTGCTCACCTGTTTCCTGGCCACCATCTATCCGGCCCGGGGCGCCGCACGGCTGGATCCCGCCGAAGCCCTGAGGTACGAGTGACCGCCCTGATCCGGGCGTCGCGGGTCGTCAAGGGCTACGCCACGGCCGCGGGCTACGTGCCGGTGCTCCAGCAGCTCGATCTCGAGGTCGCCGAGGGCGAGATGCTCGCGATCCTGGGCGCTTCGGGTGTCGGCAAGTCGACACTGCTCCACGTGCTGGGAACGCTCGATCGTCCCGAGGCGGGCACGGTCGAGGTGGGCGGGGAGAACGTCTTTACGCTCGCGGAGGCGCCGCTGCGCGCCTTCCGGAACCAGACGATGGGTTTCGTGTTCCAGCTCCATCACCTGCTGCCCGAGTTCACGGCCCTCGAGAACGTCGCGATGCCGCTCCTGATCGCACGTCGTCCGGCGCAGGAAGCCTGGGCTCGCGCCACGGCGCTGCTCCGCGAGCTGGGCCTCGAGCATCGGCTGAAGCATCGGCCGGGGGCGCTTTCCGGGGGCGAGCAGCAACGAGTCGCGGTGGCTCGCGCCTTGGTGCAGTCGCCGCGCGCGATCCTGGCTGACGAGCCCACCGGCAACCTCGACCAGGAGACCGGAGACCGGCTGCACGAGCTACTCCGGCGTCTCAACCAGGAGCGGAGGCTGAGCGTGGTCGTCGTGACCCACAACCAGCGCCTGGCCGCTGCCTGCGACCGCAGACTCCGCCTCGAGGCGGGCAAGCTGCTTCCGCTGGGTTAGAATCGAAAGTCCGGGGGTAGCAAAGAGTCCATGTTCGAGCGATACACAGAGCGGGCGCGCCGGGTGATCTTCTTCGCCCGCTACGAAGCGAGCCAACTCGGCAGCAACTCGATCGAGACGGAACACCTGCTGCTGGGCCTGATCCGGGAGGGCAAGGGCCTGACCTCGCGGATCTTCAGCAAGAGCCGCCTGTCGATGGAGGCGATCCGCAAGGAGATCGAGGGGCGCGGGCCCTACCGGGACAAGGTGTCGACCTCGGTCGACATCCCGCTCTCCGCCGACTCCAAACGCGCCTTGTCGCACTCCTCCGAGGAAGCGGAGCGGATGCTCCACAACTACATCGGCACCGAGCACATCCTGCTAGGCCTGATGCGCGAGGAGAAGAGCGTCGCGGCTGCGATCCTGGCCGAGAAGGGGATGCGCCTCGGGAGCGTGCGCGAGGACATCGTCCAGCTCCTGAACGAAAAGGCGAACGTCGGCAAGTCGAAGGAGACGCCGCTGCTCTCGGAGTTCTCGCGAGACCTGACCGATGCTGCGGCCCGCGGCGCCCTCGACCCGCTGGTCGGACGCGGCGAGGAACTCTCCCGCATCATCCAGGTGCTGTGCCGTCGGACTCGCAACAACCCGGTGCTGATTGGCGAGCCCGGCGTCGGGAAGACCGCCCTCGTCGAGGGCCTGGCGAACAAGATCGTCCAGGGCGACGTGCCCATCTATCTCGCGGACAAGCGCATCCTGGCCCTCGACATCTCGCTGATCGTGGCGGGCACCAAGTACCGCGGCCAGTTCGAGGAGCGGCTCAAGACGATCATGCGCGAGCTGACCGAGAGTCGGAACATCGTCATCTTCATCGACGAGCTGCACACCCTGGTCGGCGCCGGCTCGGCCGAGGGCAGCCTCGACGCGGCGAACATTCTCAAGCCCGCGCTCAGCCGGGGCGAGATCCAGTGCATCGGGGCGACCACCCCCGCTGAGCATCGCAAGTACATCGAGAAGGACCGTTCTCTCGAGCGGCGCTTCCAGGCGGTGAAGGTGGCGCCCCCGAGCGAGGACGAGACGGTAGAGATCTTGCGCGGGATCAAGGACCGCTACGAGAAGTTCCACCACGTCGCGTACCGCGACGAGGCGCTCGAGGCCGCGGTCTTCCAGTCCAATCGCTACATCACCGACCGCTTCCTGCCCGACAAAGCCATCGACCTGCTCGACGAGGCGGGCAGCCGCGTCAAGCTCCGCGACGCGCAGGCGCTCGAGGACCAGCCGGAATTCTCGCGCAAGATCCGCGTGGTGGTGGACCGCAACGAGCCCTTCGAGCGGTCGCTCTACCGCGACGAGGAGGCGGCCCAGCGCGAGAACCTCACGATCGTCCGCGAGCACTGGGACATGCTTGGCAGCGGCGGCCACGAGGTGACGAAGGAGGACATCGACGACGTCGTGTCGAAGTGGACCGGGATCCCGATCACGGCGGTCAAGGAAGAGGAATCGACCAAGCTGCTGCGCATGGAAGAGGACCTGCACAAGCGCATCGTCTCGCAGGATAGCGCGATCAGCGCCGTGGCGCGGGCCATCCGGCGCACGCGTGCGGGGCTCAAGAGCCCGAACCGGCCCGTGGGCTCGTTCATCTTCCTCGGCCCGACCGGCGTGGGGAAGACCGAGGTGGCGCGCAGCCTCGCGGCGCTGCTCTTCGGATCCGAGCGGAGCCTGGTGCGCTTCGACATGTCCGAGTACATGGAGAAACACTCGGTCTCCAAGCTGATCGGCTCACCCCCCGGCTACGTCGGCCACGAAGAGGGGGGCCAGCTCACCGAGCGGGTCAAGCGCAATCCGTATTCGGTGGTGCTGCTGGACGAGATCGAGAAGGCGCATCCCGACGTCTTCAACATCTTGCTTCAGGTCTTCGAGGACGGGCACCTGACGGATGGCCTCGGCAACACCATCGACTTCAAGAACACGATCTTGATCATGACCTCCAACATCGGCGCGCGCTACATCGAGAAGCGCGGCCGGATGGGCTTCACGTCCGGCGAGGCACGCCAGACGGCCGAGGAGATCTCCGAGTTGGTGATGGGCGAGGTGAAGCGCACCTTCAACCCCGAGTTCATCAACCGCATCGACGAGATCATCGTGTTCGAGGCGCTCACCGAGGCGGATCTCTCGCGGATCACTCGGCTGCTCGTGGATCAGCTCGGCGAAAACCTGAAGGGCAAGGGCATCACGCTGCGGATCCGGGACGCGGGCGTCCTTTGGATCCTGGCGAAGACGCGGCCGGAGCGAGCCTACGGCGCGCGGCCACTGCGCCGCGCGATCCAGCGCCACATCGAAGATGCCCTGTCCGAGGCCTTCATCCGCGGGCAGATCCGGACCGGCACACCGATCGAGATCGGCGTGACCGAAGGCGCCTTGTGGTATTGGCAGGATGGACGGGGGGGGGCGCTGTCGGCCTGATGTTGCCCCTCTTCGCCGTGCGTCCCTGGGCCTTGGCCGTGGCCGGGCTCGGCCTGCTCGTCCCCGCGTCGCGGCTGTGCGCCCAGGAGCCGCCGCCACCCGAGCCCGAGGCGCTCCAGGAGGAAGCTCTGGCGCCCGCGGCGGCAGGCGTGCCCCAGGCCCTCGCCGATGCTCCCATCGTGGAGACGGTCGAGATCCTGCGCAATCAATATCTGCAGAGCGAAACGCTCGCCTACTACGTCTCGACCAAGCCGGGCGACCGCTTCGACGAGATCCGCCTGCGCGAAGACTTCCGGCGGCTCTGGGACACGGGCTTCCTGGACGACCTGCTGCTCGACGTGCGCGAGGGCGCCAAGGGCAAGATCGTCAGCTTCGTGGTACGCGAGCGCAAGCGCATCCAGATCGTGGACTACCGGGGCAGCAAGGCACTCACCACGACGAACATCGAGGACGAGCTCAAGAAGAAGGACGCCGCGATCCGCATCGACACCTTCTACGACCCCGGCAAGGCGCGCAAAGTCGAGGCCATCCTGGTGGGGATGCTGAAAGAGAAGGGGCTCTCCTTCGCTTCCGTCAAGCACGAGACCAAGAACGTGGGTGGGGCCGGGCTGCAGCTCTCGTTCATCGTGGACGACGGGCCCAAGACCAAGGTGAAGCTGATCAGCTTCGAGGGCAACTCGGTCTACTCCGACGGCCAGCTGCGCGGCAAGATGAAGAAGATCAAGCAGGCGGGCTTCTGGAACCTGTCCTGGCTCAAAGGCAGCGCCAAGTTCACCGACGAGAAGTGGGGCGAGGACCAGGAGGGCCTGCGGGATTTCTACCTCGACAACGGCTACGTGACGGCCACCGTGGCTCAGCCGAAGCTCACCTATACCGACGGCAAGTCCGGCTTCATCAAGAAGAAGCCGGTGAAGTGGATGCACGTCGAGGTCCCGGTCACCGAGGGCGACCAGTACCGCGTCGGCGAGATGAAGTTCGAGGGCCTCACGGTCTTCAAGGAAGAAGCGCTGCGGCCGATCTTCAAGCTGCAACCGGGCGACATCTACCGCGACTCGCGGCTCAAGAAGGGCTACGAGAAAGTCCGCGACATCTACGGCTCGCAGGGCTACTTCCAGATGACGGGCTTCACCAAGCGCAAGCCCGACCCGGACAAGAAGACTGTCGACATCACGCTCACCATGGAAGAGGACAAGCGCTACTACGTCGGGAAGATCATCTTCACCGGCAACGACACGACGCGTGACAAGGTGATCCGGCGCGAGGTTTACATGAACGAGGGCGACGTGTTCAACACGGAAGCCCTGAAGATGTCGATCCGGCGCGTGAACCAGCTCGGCTATTTCAAGCCGATGGAGGCGCCACCCGAGTTCTCCCAGTCCGAGGCGGGCGAGGACAAGCTCGACCTCAGCTTCAAGGTCGAGGAGCAGAACCGGAATCAGTTCACGTTCGGCGGCGGCGTCTCGGGACTCGAGGGGACGTTCATCAACGGTTCCTTCTCCACCGCGAACTTCCTGGGCCTGGGCGAGACCTTCCAGATCTCGATCCAGAGCGGCAAGCGGACCAAGAACTACCAGGTCTCGATCACCGAGCCGTACTTCCTGGACCGGCCGATCACCGCAGGCTTCGATGTCTTCAAGCGCAAGATCACGTACGAGAGCTTCGGCAGCTTCGTCGGCTATACGCAAGAGGGAACAGGCGCCAGCTTCACGACGGGCTTTTCGGTGGGGCGCTTCAGCCGCCTGTTCCTGAACTATGGTTTCGAGGTCGTGAAGATTGGCGGCCTCACCAGCGCCGTGACTACGCCGGGGACGACCGGCACGACGCCGGTCTTCGATCCCTTCCTGTTCGGCGGGGAGACGAACCGGAAGGAGAGCCGGATCACGCCCTCCTTCAGCCTCAACACCGTGGACAGCCCGTTCACGCCGCGCTCTGGAAAGAAATATACGGCGACCTTCCAGTTCGTCGGTGGCCCGCTGGGCGGAACCGTGGACTTCATCCGTCCGACGCTCGACGCCGTCTGGTACATTCCGCACTGGAAGAAGACGGCGCTGGGCCTGCGCGCCGACTTCGGCTACATCCGGCCCTTCGGCGACACCACCAGGCTGCCGTACTACCAGCGCTACTTCCTCGGCGGTGAGACCCAGATCCGGGGCTACAACATCCGCACCGTCGGCCCAATCGACAGCGTCAACCGTTCGCTCGGCGGGAACAAGTACATGCTCTTCAACGCCGAGTACTACTACGACGTCTTCGGCCCCCTGCGCCTGCTGCTGTTTTTCGACGCGGGCCAGGCCTTTCTCGAGGACGAGAGGATGAGCTTCAAAGAGCTGCGCACCTCGACGGGCGCGGAAATGAGGTTCATCATGCCTGTGATCAACGTGCCGTTCCGCCTCATCTACGCCTGGAATCCGAATCGGGACCCGTTCCAGCCGCGGACGACCTTCAAGTTCGCCGTCGGCACTACCTTCTAAGGAGCAGACATGAGAAAGATGGACCTCTTCGCACTGTCGTTTGCCGCGGCCGCTTCGGCCGTCTCCGCACAAGACGCCGCAGCGCCTGCCGCCAAGGCCGACAAGGTCCAGCGCCTTGCCACGATCAACATGGAAAGGGTCTCGACCGAGAGCCTGCTGGGCAAGGGCTACGCCAAGAAGCTCGAAGAGCTGAAGAACGAGATCGACGCCGAAGGCCAGAAGAAGCAAGCGGACCTCAACAAGCTGGACGTCGCGATCAAGGCCCTGCAGGACGATCTCGAGAAGACGGGCAGCGTGCTCTCGCCCGAGGGCGCTGACAAGAAGCGCCAGGAGATCGTGCGCAAGACGCGCGAACGCCAGGCCTTTCTCGAGGACGGCCAGGCCGAGTTGCAGCGCATGCGCGACCGGGCCCAGCAGCAGGCCCAGGCCTTGGAGAACGAGTTCCAAGTGAAGATCCGCCCCTTCATCGAGGCGGTGGTGAAGGACAAGGCCATCGACATCCTGCTCGACAACCGCGTTGTGCTGGTGGCGGCCAAGGAGTCGGAGATCTCGCAGGAGGTTGTGCTCAAGTCGAACGAGGCGGAGCGCGCCGCCAAGCCCGCGGCGGCCGCGGCCCCGAAGCCGGCGGCTCCCACCGCACCGGCGCCCGCGGCCTCGCCCAGCCCCGCCCCTGAGAAGCCGTAGCTTCGCTCCGAGGCTTCCCCGGTCCGCCGCCTGGTCGCGGTGGACCGGGGCCCCTGGAAAGCGTGTCCATCGACATCGCCCGGCTGATTCGCCAGATCCCCAGCCAGTACCCGTTCGTGCTGGTGGATCGGGTCCTGGAGCACGACGCGGCCGGGCTCGTCGCGACCAAGAACGTGACGGGAAGCGAGGACTTTTTCCAGGGCCACTTTCCGGGGGCGCCGGTGATGCCCGGCGTGCTGCTGATGGAGGGTCTCGCACAGGCCGCAGGCATCTGGCTGCTGGAGAAGGCCCCCGATCCACGCGCTCTCGAAGTCCACGTCGTTGGCATCGACGCGGCCAAGTTCCGTCGGCCCGCCGTCCCCGGCGACCAGTTGCGGCTCGAGGTGCGGGTTCTGCACCGGCGTGGCGCACTGTACCGTATCAAGGGCGAGATCAGCTGCGCGGGGAACCGCGTCGCTGAAGGACGCCTGCTGCTGCAGGTGCGCGAGAGTGCTCTGGCCCGGGTCGACTCCACCGCGCACGTCGCGGGCGGCGCCGTACTCGGACCGGGCGTCCGTATCGGGGCCTACTGCAAGGTCGGCCGCGGGGTTCGGCTCGGGCGGGGGACGATTCTCGAGTCCCACGTCGTGATCGATGGCGACACGACGCTGGGTGAGGCGAATCACCTCTACCCCTTCGTTTCCGTAGGCTTGGCACCGCAGGACCTCAAGTACAAGGGCGAGCCGAGCCGCGTCGTGTTGGGCGACCGGAACATCCTGCGCGAGTTCGTGACCGTCCATCGGGGCACGCAGGGGGGTGGGGCGCTGACCCGGATCGGCTCCGACAACCTCTTGATGGCTGGTGTCCACATCGCCCACGACTGCCAGGTGGGAAGCCACGTGATCTTCGGCAACGCGGCGACCCTGGCCGGCCACGTGGACGTGGCCGATTGGGCCATCGTCAACGCCTTCTCGGGCGTGCACCAGTTCTGCCGTGTCGGCGAACACGCCTTCGTCGGCGGGTACACGGTGGCCACCAAGGACGTCCTGCCGTTCTCGAAGGTCGTGGGCAACCGTGCTTCCATCTACGGCCTCAACGGCATCGGCCTCAGCCGCCGCGGCTTCTCGGCCGAGCGCCTCGCGGCGCTTCGCGTGGCCTACCGCCTCCTGCTCCAGAGCCGGCTCAACACCTCTGAGGCCGTCAAGCGGCTCGAGACCGAAGGGCCTTTCACCGAGGATGTGCGCGCGCTCGTGCTGTTCATCCGCGCAAGCCGCAGGGGCGTGATCCTGAAGCGGCGCACTCGGGTGGTCGAGACCGACGACGAGAAATGAGCGCGGCCGTGGTTGAGCCTCTGGGCCTGATCGCCGGCAACGGACGCTTTCCCTTTCTGGTCGCGGCGGCCGGGAAGAAGGCCGGCCGTCGTGTCGTGGCCGTGGCGATTTGCGAGGAAGCCGAGAGCGCTCTCGAGGGCGAGGTCGACGAGACGCACTGGGTCAGCCTGGGACAACTCGGGCGGGCGATCGACACGCTCAAGGCCGCCGGGGTCCGCGAGGCCGTGATGGCCGGCCAGGTGAAGCACAAGCAGATCTTCTCCGACGTGGTCCCTGACCTGAAGCTGATGGGCGTGATCGCCCGTCTCGCCCTCAAGAACACCGACAGCTTGCTCGGCGGCGTTGCGGATGCCCTGGAGCGCGAAGGGATCCGGCTGTTGCCGTCAGTCATGCTGCTCGCCGACCAGCTGGCGGCGGCCGGTGCGATGACGCGGCGGCGCCCCTCGAAGGGCGAGCAAGGCGACATCGACTACGGCCGGAAGGTGGGGCGCACGCTCGCCGGCATGGATCTCGGGCAGACGGTCGTGATCAAGGACCGCGCGGCCGTGGCGCTCGAGGCGATGGAGGGCACCGACGAGGTGATCGAGCGGGCCGGTCGGATCGCAGGCCCGGGAACGGTCGTAGTGAAGGTGGCCAAGCCACGACAGGACATGCGCTTCGACGTTCCCGTCGTCGGGCGAGCCACGATCGAGGCCATGGCTCGAGCCGGCGCCCGCGCGCTGGCCCTGGATGCCGGCAAGACGCTGCTGCTGGACAAGCCTGAGGTCCTGCGCGCCGCTGACGAAGCCGGGATCGCGATCTGGGGGATGGCGGGATGATCCGGACCGGCGTGATTGGCGTCGGCGCCCTGGGCCAACACCACGCCCGTGTCTACGCCTCGCTCGCGGAGTCACGTTTCCTGGGTGTCTTCGACGTCGATGCCGCGCGGGCCGCCGAAGTCGCGCAACGCCACGGCTGTAGGGTCTTCAGACGCCTTTCGGATCTGCTCGCCGAGGTCGACGCTGTGTCAGTAGCCGTGCCTACGGTCGACCATCAGCGAGTGGCGAAACTGGCGCTCGAGGCGGGCAAAGACGTGCTGGTAGAAAAGCCCATCACGACGACGCTCGCCGAGGCCGACGACCTGATTGGGGTTGCGAACGAGCGGGGGAGGATCCTACAGGTCGGCCACATCGAGCGATTCAACCCGGCGGTCGAGGTCTTGCGCGCGCATTCTCGCGAGCCGCGCTTCATCGAGGTCCACCGGCTGGGGTCTTTCTCGCCCCGCAGCCTGGACATCGACGTGGTCCTCGATTTGATGATCCACGACCTCGACATCGTGCTGGCGCTCGACGGCTCCGATCCGGTTCAGGTCGACGCCGTGGGCGTCCCCGTCTTGACGCCGAAGATCGACATCGCGAACGCGCGCTTGCGTTTTGCCTCTGGCTTGATCGCCAACCTCACCGCCAGCCGGGTCTCGGCCGAGAAGATAAGGAAATTCCGGGTCTTCTTCCCGCGAACCTATATATCGGTGGACTTTGCCGCTCGGGAGGCTCAGGTCTACCGGCTGGTTCCTGGAGGGGAGGGGAGGCCCGAGATCGCCGTCGAACGCTCGGCAGCCCCCGACGAGGAGCCGCTCCGGCGTCAGCTCGAGGCGTTCCTGGTCGCGGTTCGGGATCGGACCACCCCGGTGGTCTCCGGGTCGGACGGCCGGCGGGCCTTGGCGCTGGCCCAGACGATCGTGGCGCGCATGGCGGAGCAGGCGGGCGTAAGGGTTAAGATAGAGGCTGGCCACAAGATATCGGGGTTACCGGCGCCATGACCCCGATCCGGTGGAGGCTCGAATTTAGACACCAGTCCCGAAGGCCTGCCAACCTCTTGGGTTCTGGTCCTCGCGAGGTGGACCGTTAGTGGAGCGCTTCGACCAGCGACAGGGCTTTCTCGTATCGGCCCTGACGCACCTGCTGATCATCATGAGCCTGGCCAGCCGAAACAATCTGTCTGCCCGCAAGGCGGAGCCCGCCCCGACCCCGGCTACGCCGGAGGTCTCGCGCCGGGTCTTCATGCCCCCGGCCGACGTGCTTCGCCAGCTCGCTCCGCGCCCCGTTCCAGCGCCGGCCGTTCGCCCGCTCCCCGCGCCCGCACCGACACCCCCGCCGGCCAGGGCCAAAGACCGGATCAGCGTCGGAGCCCCCATTCCGCAGCGTCAGAAGGGGCCGCTGGTGCTGCGACGAGACGACGACCTGACCAAGGTGGCAAAGGGCCGGACGGACGCGGTGCCAAAGGCGGAGCCGACGCCTCCGCCCGTAGCGCCCGAGCAGACTGCCCGGGTCGCAGGCGGGGCTGAGGTTGCCGGCGCGCCAGGCCAGAGGCGCCCGCTCGGCGCAGGCCAGGCTCCGCGAGGCGACGAGGGTTCGCGTCTCAAGCCCGGTGCTCAGGAACCGTCGATCACCTCGTCGTTGCGCAACCTCGAGCAACGCCTCCAGACCACCCAGGGCCCGCTCGGACTCAGCTCCGGAACGGGCCAGCAGATGGGGCCTCTCTTCTTCGATCCCGAAGGCGCCGACTTCACGGTCTGGCTGAACCACTTCAAGAACGAGGTCTACCGGAACTGGATCGTGCCGCAGCCGGCGCTGATGGGCTTTCGCGGCCACGTGGACCTCGAGTTCACGGTCGAACGTGACGGCAGCATGTCGGGATTGCGCCTGCTCAAGTCCTCAGGCACGGCCGCGCTGGATCGCGCGGCGCAGAACGCCCTCTTGGGCAGCCAGTTGATGCGCTTGCCAAACGACTTCGCGCCCGAGCGCGTGACGATGCAGGTCACGTTCTTCTACAACGAGGCGCCCGAGCGGTCGTGAGACGCCTCGGCCCGCGGAGTGGCCGCGGCGCGGCCCTGGCCGTGGCCACGGCGGTGGCGATTGCCGCCTTGACCGGTTGTCGGAGCTTGCCTCGGGCGGCGCCGGTCGTCGTCCCGCCCTCGTTCAGCGCCGAGACCCTGGTCGAGGCGCCGGTGATCCGCATCGGCGTCGTCACCGACGCCGACAAGGTCTCGATCGGGGCCGACTCCGGTGTCGGGGTCTGGATCGGCCCGACGGGCAGCGCGACGCTGCGCCGCGTGCGGCTCGCCGTCGCGACCTTCCGGAGGACGGGGGCCGTGACGGCCGGGACGCGCATCTTCCGCATCCAGATCGCGAGCCTTGGGGATGAGGCAGCGGCCCGCCAGGCATCGGAGGGGGCTCGCGACGCCTCGAATCTGCCGCCCACGGTGACCTGGAGCCGCGAAACGGCCACCTATCAGGTCCGCCTCGGCGCCTTCGCGACGCGCGACGAGGCCGTGGCCCTCTCCCGCAAGCTCTCGGACGCGGGCTTCCGAGGGAGTTTTGTCGTCGAGGAGCAAAGCACCTCACCCGGGGCGACCCTGCAGCTGCTCGAGACGGGCGAGGAGCTGGCGCTTGCAACCATCGTCCCCGAACGGGCCGGGGAGCCGCTCACGGTCGATTCGCTGTCGTACCGTGGACTGCTCGAGATCCGACCGGGCGACGGCAGCGCCCTCACGGTCGTGAACGTCCTCAGCATGGAAGACTATCTGCGGGGCGTCGTCCCAAACGAACTGTCGCCCCAAGCGTTCCCGCAGCTCGAAGCGCAGAAGGCCCAGGCCATTGCGGCGCGCACCTATGCGTTCCGGAATCGCGGTCAGTTCCAGGCCAGGGGCTACGACCTGTGCGCGACGCCGACTTGTCAGGTCTATCGGGGTCGCTCGACCGAGAACCCGCTCTCGGATCAGGCGGTCTCCGAGACCCGCGGACTCGTGGCCCGCTACCAGGGCGAGCCGATCAACGCGCTCTACACTTCGACCTGCGGCGGCCACACCGAGGACGGCGCCAACATCTTCGAGGGGACGCCCACGCCCTATCTCAAGGGCGTCGCCTGCCTGCCGGAGCGCTCGGCCACGGCCGAGATCAAGACCACGGCCCCGGCGAAGGGACTCGGAGACGAGGAGGGCCTGAACCGCGATGCGGCGCTCTTGGTTTCGCTCGACGTGATCGACGCGAAGCTCCTCAGCGCGGCCGCCTTGAAGCAGGCCACGACTGACGGCGACGTGCGCGACTGGACCGCCCGGCTGCTGGCAGCCCTGCGTCGCAAGGGCTGCGACAGCCACGTCGAGGCTGCTTCGCGCCGAGCTGCTGCCTTCGAACACCTGGTGAGCTCGCTTTGCTGGAACGAGCGAGCCCTGCGGTTGTTGAGCCCCGCGGACACCGACTACCTTCTGCAAGTCGAAGACGCGGTGACACTGGCTTCCGCCGAAGAACGCGCGGCGGCGGCGCTGCTGGTGCAGGAGGGCGTCTTGAGCCCGTTCCCCGACAACACGCTGCGGGCCAGTGAGGCCCTGTCGCGCCCGCAGGCGATCCGGCTGCTGGCACGCATCGCCGAGAAGGCCGGCCCCCCCGGCCTCGTCCAGGCCGAGTTGCAGTCGCTCGCTCCTGGCGAGCTGCGCATCACGCGCGGCGCCGAGGCCGAGACGTTCCGTGTCGATCCGGCCGTGCGCTTGTTCCGCTCGCTCGACGGCTCCCGCTCCGCGGTCTCGGAGCTGAGCCTCACGAGGGGGGACAAGCTGCGCTTTGTCGCTGAGGACGGCCGCATCACATTCCTCGAGGCCGACCAGAGCCGGCTCGGGCCCTCCGCCGACCGCAGCTCACGCTACTTCCGCTGGGAAGTCCGCCTCACGCCGGCCGAGGTCGAAAGGGGGATTGCGCGCTACGGCAGCGTCGGCCGCGTGCTCGACATCGCCGCCTTGCGCCAGGGCGTTTCCGGCCGCGTCGTGGCGCTCGGTGTCTCGGGCAGCGCTGGCAAGCTGACGCTCACGGGCCTGAGGATCCGCTGGGCGCTCGGCCTGCGGGAGAACCTGTTCGTGATCGAGCGCGAGCGCAACGAAAAAGGAGAGGTCGCGCGCTTCGTGTTCACTGGCAAAGGCTGGGGACACGGCGTCGGCCTGTGCCAGGTGGGAGCCTTCGGGATGGCGCAGGCGGGCTCGGGCTACGAGCAGATCCTGAAGCACTACTACACCGACATCAGCCTGGACCTGGCGTATTGAGCCGCGCGGAGCTCGGCCCGGTTCTTTGACAGCGGTGGGCGCGTGCTCGTAAAATCCATAGAGTCTTAGAGATCCAAGTGGCCACGACGCTTCCAAAAGGGTTCGAGGCGTTTGCCGTTCCGGGGGGCCTCAAGGGGCAGCTGTCGCAGCTCCCCCTTCCGGACATCCTCCAGTACCTCCGTGTCTCTGCCGCGACCGGGATCCTGTCCCTGGTCTCCAGCGGCGCTCGCAAAGCGCTCTATCTGATGCAGGGCCGCGTCGTCTTCGCTTCGAGCAATCTCCCGAACGATCGACTCGGCGAGATCCTGATCCGCGAGGGCAAGATCACCGTCGAAGAGTACGACACCTCGATCAAGGCCATCTCCAAGGGCCGACGTCAGGGCAGGGCGCTCGTCGAGCTGGGCGCTTTGTCGCCGAAGGACCTGTGGGAAGGCATCCAGTTCCAGGTCCGCGAGATCGTGTACAGCATCTTCCATTGGGAGGAAGGCCAATTCCACTTCGAGGAGTCGGCACTTCCCGAGAAGGAGCGCATCACGGTCGATGTCGATGTGCTGGAACTGCTCCTCGCGGGCCTGCGCCGCATCGACGCGAATGGCCCGATCCAGGCGCGCTATCCGACGGGGGATGCAGTCCTCGAGCGCACCAGCGACCCCGATCCCCCATACCTCGAGCCGTATGAGGGGCACGTCCTGCACCTCGCCGACGGCGAGCGCAGCGCCCTCGAGGTGTGCCGTGAGAGCGAGATCGGCGACAACGAGACGCTCAAGGTGCTTTACGCCCTGCTCTGCGCGGGCCTGCTGCGGATCAAGGGCAAGAAGGTCCGTGCGCTGGACCAGGACTTCGTTCCCGAGGACACGATCCACGCGGTGCTCAGCTCCTTCAACCAGATGTACGGGTACGTGTTTCGCTACATGGTGCGGGAGGTCGGACCGATCGCGGAGAACGTGCTCGAGAAGTATCTGGGCGGTCTGCGCGAGACCCGCAAGGAGATCTTCGCTGGCGTCAAGCTCCAGAAGGACGGCACGCTCGATCCCGCCGTGCTCGAGCGGAACCTGAATCGCTTCCCTGAGGAGGGTCGGCGCGGCCTGCTCGTAGACGGCCTCAACGAGTTGCTGTACGCGGAGCTGCTGGCCGTGAAGCGTACGCTTGGCGCCGAGCACGAGGCGAGCATCATCAAGGCCGTTCGCGAGCGCTGAGCCTGCCCACTCGCACGCAAATCCGTGGTGCCGCAATCCTGCTGAGCTTGATGCTCCTGTACACCGCATGGCGGCTGCTGCGCCTCGGCTGATCGCGATCGTCGGTCCCACGGCGGCCGGGAAGAGCGAGGCTGCCGTGGCGTTGGCGCTCGCGCTGACGGCAGGCGGCGAGATCGTCTCGTGTGACAGCCTGCAGGTTTACCGCGGCCTCGACATCGGCAGCGCGAAGCCCTCGCCCGTCGAGCGGCGTGGCATTGCGCACCATCTGCTGGACGTAGTGGATGCGAGCGAGGCGTTCTCGGCCGCGGCGTGGGTGAGCCTGGCGAAAGCCGCGATCGCCGGCATCGTCGAACGCCGGCGAGTGCCGATCGTGGTCGGCGGCACCGGCCTGTACCTGCGGGCCCTGCTGCACGGCTTGTTCGAGGGACCGTCGCGGGACGAGGCTCTGCGTCGCCGCCTCGAAGGCATCGCCAAACGACACGGGCGTGAACGGCTGCATCGTCTGCTGCGCGGCATCGATCCTGAGGCCGCCCGGCGCATCGCGCCTGCGGATCTGGTGCGGGTAACTCGTGCGATCGAGGTGTATAGCGCGACCCGAAAACCGCTTTCCGCTCACTTCGGCGCCACGCAGCCGGGCCTGCCCGGTTATCTTGTCGGTCTGTTCGGACTGTCTCCAGCGCGGCAAGGCTTGCGCGAACGAGTAGAAGCACGGACCGCGGCGATGCTGGAAGGCGGGCTCGTGGAGGAGGTCCGGGCGCTGCTGCATGCGGGCCTGGCGCCCGAGGCGCGTCCGCTGCGGGCGATTGGCTACCGGCAAGCGCTCGCCGTGGTCCACGGCGAGATGGACCTTCGGGCGGCACAGCGTGCTATCGTCACGGAGACCATGCAGTACGCGAAACGGCAGAGAACGTGGTTTCGCCACCAGGCCGAAGTGACGTGGTTCGAGGACAGCGCGAGCCTGTGCGCCGCCGCGCAGGCGTGGCTTCGGGCGCCCGAGTGAGCGGGCCGTTTCGACGCGCCATTGTGATCGTATGCGACGGCCTGGGTGTGGGCGAGGGGCCCGATGCGGCGGCCTTCGGCGACACCGGCAGCGACACGCTCGGCCACGTGCTCGCTTCGCGCGAGGTGAAGATTCCGAATCTGACGGCGCTTGGGCTGGGCAACCTGCCGCCGAGTTACGCGGGTGCTCGGAACCCGCGACCGGACGGGGCCTTTGGCAAGATGGCCGAGCGCAGCGCCGGCAAGGATACCGCCACCGGGCACTGGGAGATGACCGGCCTGGTCACAACCACGCCCTTCAAGACGTATCCCGATGGCTTTCCGCCCGAGCTGATCCGGCCCTTCGAGGAGCGCATCGGCCGCAGGCTGCTCGGCAACAAGTCGGCTTCGGGGACCGAGATCCTGAAGGAGCTCGGCGAGGAGCACGTCCGTACCGGACGGCCGATCCTCTACACCTCGGGCGACAGCGTCTTCCAGCTCGCGGCCCACGAGAGCGTCATCCCCCTGGACGAGCTGTACCGCATCTGCCGCGTCGGGTATCAGATGGCGTGCCTGGGCTTCGGCGTCTGCCGCGTGATCGCGCGGCCTTTCGTGGGGACGCAAGCGGCCGATTTCAAGAGGACGCCCAACCGCCGCGACTTTCCAGTGCCGCCGGCTAGCGACACGCTGCTTGATCATCTGTCTCGGGCGGGCTTTCCGGTCTACGGCGTCGGCAAGATCGAGGACATCTTCACGGGCCGGGGTGTCGGGGGGGCGGTGCACACCCGCTCCGACGCCCATGGCGTCGACGAGACGCTGGCAGCCATGGAGCGCGTCGAACGGGGCCTGATCTTCACCAACCTCGTGGACTTCGACACGCTCTACGGTCACCGCAACGACGTCCCGGGCTATGCCGCGAACCTGGAAGCCTTCGACGTCCGAATCCCCGAGATTCGTGCCCGCATGCGCGAGGACGACGTGCTCATGCTCACCGCAGACCACGGGTGCGACCCGTCCGACACCTCGACGGAGCACACCCGCGAGCACGTGCCGTTGATCGTCTGGGGGCGGAGGGTCAAGCCGGGAACGAATCTGGGTGTGCGGGCAAGCTTCGCGGACCTTGGGGCGAGCCTCGCGGAGAACTTCGGGGTGGGTCCGCTTCCCGCCGGAAGCTCATTCCTGAGAGAGCTTTAGCCGCCACGAGGCTATGCCATGTCCTTGACGGCTCGGGCTAAATCGCTATAATTTCGGGGTTTGAGCGACCGGCCGATGCTCGTGCTCGACATCACCAAGATCCCGCCCGAAGGGCAAGACGTCGATTCGCCCCTGACTGCGGGAGAAGTCCACGTGGACGGCGAGGCGTCGTTTGTCCTCGAAGCGGGCGGTCGCCTGGTCTGCCGGGTGGAGAAGGGCGACGGCGAGTCGGTCCACGTCCGTGGCCGCCTCACGGCCCAGCTTGGGGTCGATTGCGCGCGTTGCCTGGAGGCGTTTTCACTCGCCTTTGCGCAGGAGCTGGACCTCTTCTACCTGCCGCGCGTGGCCGGCCTCGATTCCGAAGAGGACGCCGAACTCTCCGACCGCGAGCTGGTCGTGGCGTACTATGACGACGCGCAGATCGATCTCGGCGAGATGATTCGAGAGCAGCTCTTCCTGGGCTTGCCGATGAAGCGATTGTGCAGCGACGGCTGTCAGGGGCTGTGCCCGTCGTGCGGTGTCGACCGCAACGCCAACTCTTGTGAGTGCGTGCCCGAAGACGAACCTGTCTGCTCTCCCTTTTCAAAGCTGACCTTGAAGGGACCGAACTCCTAAGGAGCTTTCCCGATGCCGAATCCCAAGCGCCGTCATTCCAAGGCCCGCCGCGACTCCCGCCGGGCGCACGACCACCTGAAGGCCCCCGGGCTCTCGGTCTGCCCCAACTGCCACGAGCCGAAGCTCTCCCATCGCGTGTGCGCGAAGTGTGGGTACTACAAGGGCAAGCCGGCGATCGGAGTCGGGGAAGCCTGAGCGCCCTTCCTGGGTCGCCGCGCGTCGCCGTGGATGCGATGGGGGGCGATCACGGGCCGCGGGTCGTGGTCGACGGCGCCTTGCAGGCTTGCCGCGAGTTCGGGGTTCGTGTCCTGCTCGTCGGGCCCCGGGCGATCCTGGCCGAGGAGTTGCGCCGCGCGGGCGGCGAGGCGCCAGAGGTCGAAATCGTGGACGCCCCCGATGCGATCGGAATGGGAGAGAGGGTCAGCCGCGCGACGCTGAAGAAGCGTTCCTCGATCCAGGTGGCGGTGGAGCTGCTCCGCGACGGAGCGGCCGACGCGTTCTTCTCGGCCGGCAACACGGCCGCCTGCTGGACGATCGCCAAGCTGGTGCTCGGCACGCTGGAAGAGGTCGACCGCCCGGCGCTCGCCGCGCTGGTCCCGAACATCAGCGGCATGACGGTGCTGCTCGACGTTGGCGCGAATGCCTCGTGCAAGGCGCGCCAACTCGAAGAATTCGCCGTGATGGGCAAGGTCTACACCCGCGCCGTGCTGCATACTCCCAACCCGCGCGTCGGGCTGATGAGCATGGGCGAGGAACAGACCAAGGGCAACGATCTGGTGAAGGAAGTGCATGAGGTGCTGAAAGCCTCGACCCTCAACTTCGTGGGCAATGTCGAAGGCCACGACCTGTTCACCGGCAAGGTGGACGTGCTCGTCATGGACGGCTTCACAGGCAACGTGGTGCTGAAGGCGAGTGAGACGCTGGCCGAGTCGATGCTGCAGCTGCTCAAGGAAGAATTGATGCGGACGCCGCTGCGACGCCTGGGTGCGCTGCTCTCGCGCGAGGCGTTTCGCGCGGTCAAGCGCCGGACCGACCCCTCAGAATTCGGCGGCGCGTCGCTCTTGGGTGTCAAGGGTTGCTGCGTCATCGGGCACGGCAAGTCGAACGCGCTCGCCGTCAGGCACGGGATCCGTGCGGCCGCCGAGTTCTACTCGAGCGGCGTGAACGAGAAGATCGAGGTCGAGCTGCGAGCACTCACGGCCCGCAAGGAAGCCGCCCCGGCGGGAGGCGCCTGATGCTTGCGTTTCTGTTCCCGGGCCAGGGCTCTCAGAAGGTCGGGATGGGCAAGGCTCTCCACGATGCTTTCCCGGAGAGCCGGAGGGTCTTCGCGGAGGCCGATGCCGCGCTGGGCTTCTCGCTCTCGGCGCTGTGTTTCGACGGCCCCGACGCCGAGCTGCAGCTCACCGCGAATACCCAGCCGGCGATCCTCACCACCAGCGTCGCGGCCTGGCGCGTCCTCGAGGCCAGGGGTATCCGCCCGGAGCGCTTGGCCGGCCACAGCCTGGGCGAGTACTCGGCGCTGGTCGCAGCCGGGGCGCTGACGCTCGCCGACGCGGTGTTGGCCGTGCGCAGGCGCGGTCAGTACATGCAGGAGGCCGTGCCGGTGGGCGCAGGCGCGATGGCTGCGATTCTCGGCCTCCCGCTCGCGGCAGTCGAAAAGGCGTGTGCCGAGGCAGCCGATGGCGAGATCGTCTCGCCGGCGAACATCAACTCGCCCGGCCAGATCGTGATCGCCGGACACGCGGCCGCGGTGAAGCGCGCCTCGGAGCGTTGCCAGGCTGCCGGCGCCAAGCGCGCCGTGCCACTACCGGTGTCCGCGCCGTTCCACTGCGCCCTGATGGAACCGGCTCGCCAGCGCCTGGAGAAGGATCTCGCGGGCATCAGTTTCCGGGACCCCGCGGTGCCGCTCGTGAACAACGTCGATGCTCGCCTGGTGCGCAGCGCCGCTGAGTGCCGCGACGGGCTGCTTCGGCAGGTCGCCAGTCCAGTACGCTGGCAGGACGGCATCGAGAGCCTGGTGCGTGAAGGCGCCTCCAGCTTCGTCGAGGTCGGGCCGGGAACCGTGCTGAGCGGCCTCGTCAGGAAGATCGCCAGGGAGTCGCGGACCATGAACGTCGAGGATCCCGCATCGCTCGAGAAGACGCTCGCGGCCCTCGGCGCGCCCATGGCGGCGCAGTGAGCGGCGGCCTCGACGGCAAGGTGGCCCTCGTCACCGGCGCGTCGCGCGGCATCGGTCGGGCCATCGCGCAGCGCCTTGCCGCCGAAGGGGCGAGTGTCGTGCTCGGCGCGCGGGACGAGGGCAAGCTCCAGGAGGTCGTGGCCGCGATCACGAGCCTGGGGGGCAAGGCCATGGCGCTCGGCCTCGACGTCGCGCGCGCCGAGTCGGTGGCTGCGGGCTTCGAGAGACTCCTGGCCGCCCACGGTCGCCTCGACCATCTCGTCAACAACGCCGGCATCACGCGTGACACGTTGCTCCTGCGCATGAAGCTCGAGCAGTGGTCCGAGGTGCTCGATACCAACCTGACGGGCGCTTTCTTGTGCACGCAGGCGGCCCTCAGGCCGATGCTGAAGCAGCGCGCCGGGCGGATCGTGAACATCACGTCCGTCGTGGGCCTCACGGGGAATGCGGGCCAGGCCAACTACGCGGCCAGCAAGGCAGGGCTGATCGGCTTCACGAAGGCGGTTGCTCGCGAAGTGGCCTCTCGCAACATCACCGTGAACGCCGTGGCGCCGGGCTTCATCGAAACCGACATGACGGCCGCGATGACCGACAAGGCAAAGCAGGAGATGACCGCGGCCATCCCCCTGGGCCGCGTGGGCAGCCCCGGGGACGTGGCCGGGGCCGTGGGCTTTCTTCTCTCGGACGCCGCCGCCTACGTCACCGGCCAGGTCCTGGCCGTGGACGGCGGCTTCCACATGTAGAATGATTCGCCTTGTGAGCCGGAACTGGAACTAGGGTCGCATCCTTCGGAGGAGCCTGATGGAGCCTGTTGCCGATCGTGTGAGGAAGATCATCGTGGACCAGCTCGGAGTCGAAGAGGAGCTCGTCACCTCCGAGGCGTCCTTCGTGGACGACCTCGGCGCCGACAGCCTGGACACCGTCGAGCTGGTGATGGCCCTCGAAGAGGAGTTCGGCGTCGAGATCCCTGACGAGGACGCCGAGAAGATCACGCGGGTCAAGGAAGCCGTCGACTACATCGAGAAGCACGCAGCCAAGAAGTAGCGGTGAGCGGCAACCGCAGGGTCGTCGTCACGGGACTCGGACTCGTGTCTCCCGTGGGCAACGACACCGAGACGACTTGGAAGGCGCTCGTCGCGGGCGAGTCCGGCGCTGCCAACATCACGCTCTTCGACACGTCCCTGTATTCGGTTCGCTTCGCCGCCGAGGTGAAGAATTTCGACCCCCTCAACTGGGTCGAGAAGAAGGACGTCAAGAAGATCGATCGCTTCATCCAGTTTGCGATCGCCGCTGCAGATATGGCGCTGAAGGACTCAGGCCTGGCGATCGATGCGGCGAACGACGAGCAAGTGGGCGTCTACATCGGCAGCGGCATCGGCGGCTTTGCCACGATCGAGCGCGAGCACACGGAGCTCATGAACGGTGGCCCGCGGCGGGTCAGCCCGTTCTTCATCCCGTCCGCGATCGGCAACCTGGCGTCAGGCTGGGTTTCGATCCGGGCCGGCGCCAAGGGACCGAACTCCTGCACCGCAACGGCCTGCACTTCGGGTGCCCACGCGATTGGGGACTCGTTTCGGATCATCCAGCGGGGTGATGCCGACGCAATGATCGCGGGTGGCAGCGAGGCGGCCATTTCGCCGTTGGCTGTGGCCGGTTTTGCGAGCATGCGGGCACTCTCGACCCGGAACGACGACCCCAAGGCGGCCTCGCGCCCGTTCGACAAGGATCGCGACGGCTTCGTGATCGGCGAGGGCTCGGGGATCCTGATCCTCGAGGAGCTGGAGCTGGCGCGGCGGCGCGGCGCCAAGGTCTATTGCGAGATCGTGGGCTACGGCATGTCCGGTGACGCCTACCACATCACGGCGCCGTGCGTCGATGGTGACGGGGCGAGGCGCGTCATGCAAAAAACCCTCAAGGATGCGGGCGTCGAGCCGGGGGTCGTCGACTACGTCAACTGCCACGGGACTTCGACGCCGGTGGGGGACCCGCAGGAAGTCACGGCGCTCAAGGCCGTCTTCGGCGAGCACGCGCGGAAGCTCGCGATCTCCTCCACGAAGTCTATGACGGGCCATCTGCTGGGCGCCGCTGGCGGTCTCGAGGCGGGCGTCGCGGCGCTCGCGATCCGCGACCAGATCCTGCCTCCGACGATCAACCAGACGAGCCCGGATCCCGAGTGTGACCTGGATACGGTGCCAAACGTGGCACGCAAGACGCAGGTCCGCTATGCGCTCTCCAACTCGTTCGGCTTCGGCGGGACGAACGGCGCGCTGCTCCTCAAGCGCTTCGAGGGATGACAGGGGGTCGGCAACGGAACGCGGGGTCCACGAGCCGCCGCGTTCCCTCTGCGAAGCAGGGGGAACGGCGGCCGTCGCTGAGACAAAGAGCTGTTTCCTCCCCCCACGTGGGGAGGGATAGGGTGGGGGGTCGATGACCGAATGAAGAGCATCGTCTGCGTCAAACAGGTCCCGGACACCGAGACCCGCGTCAAGATCGCCCCCGCGGGCAACAGCATCGCCGAGGCGGACGTGAACTGGATCGTTTCGCCTTACGACGAGATTGCGATCGAGGCGGCGCTCCGGATCAAGGAGGCGAAGGGTGGTGAAGTGGTTCTCGTCACCGTTGGCCCCGAGCGCGCCCAGTCCGCGCTCCGCAACGGTCTCGCGATGGGGGCGGATTCAGCGGTGCACGTGAAGGACGCGCTCTTCGGAGCGGCCGACACCCTGGGCACGGCCCGGGCGCTGGCCGCCGCCATCAAGGGCCTGGCGCCCTTCGACCTGGTCCTCACCGGGCAGCAGGGCGTCGGAGGCGACAACAGCCAGGTCCCCGGGCTGCTGGCCGAGTTCCTCGACCTGCCGCAGGTCACCATGGCGGTGAAGCTCGAGATCGCTGACGGCAAAGCGGTCGTCGAGCGCGAGATCGAGGGTGCGCGCGAGACGTGGGAGACGTCGCTTCCGGCGGTGATCTCAGCGCAGAAGGGCATGAACGAGCCGCGCTATACCAGCCTCAAGGGCATCATGGCGGCGAAGAAGAAGCCGATCGACGTGAGGGACGCGGCGGCGCTGGGCCTCGATGCGGCCGCCGTTGCGCCCAAGACGAAGGTGGTGGCGATGGAGCTGCCACCCGGGCGCCCGCCTGTGAAGATGATCGAGGGGGATCCGGAGGCCCAGGCGAAGGAACTGCTGCGGCTGCTCCACGAAGAAGCGAGGGTGATCTGACGATGCCTGTCATCCTGACGTTGGCGGAGCATCGTGACGGCAAGCTGCGTCGCGCCTCGCTGGAGGCCGTAGCCGAGGCCGGCCGACTGGCGGGCTCTCTCGGGGCCAGCGTCGTCTCGGTCGTGATCGGCTCGGGCGTGTCGGGTCTTGCCGAGGAGCTAGGCCACTACGGCGCCTCCAAGGTTCACGTCTTCGACGACCCGCTGCTGGGCGCGTACGCGACAGAGGTCTGGGCGCGCGCACTGGCGCAGGTGATCGCGGCGACGCAACCGACGGTCGTGCTGATTCCCTTCACGGCGCTGGGCAAGGACCTGGCGCCCCGCCTGGCCGCCAAGCTCGGCGCCGGTCTCGTGTCCGACTGCGTATCGCTGGCGGTCAAGCAGGGGCGCCTCGAGGCGCGCCGGCCGATGTACGCTGGCAAGAGCTTCGCGACAGTTGCTTGGGAAGGCGAGCCGCAGCTGGCAACGCTGCGGCCGAACGTGTTCGCGCTGAGCGCGGCGGATACGGGCAAGAGCGCCGAGGTCGTGAAGGAATCGGTCGATGCATCGGCCCGTGCCAAGGTGACGGCCGTGAAGGCCACGGCCGAGGGCAAGCTCGAGCTCTCGGAGGCACAGGTGATCGTCTCGGGCGGCCGTGGTCTCAAGGGCCCGGAGCATTTTCACCTGGTTCAGGAGCTGGGCGATGCCTTCGGCGCAGCGGTGGGCGCCTCGCGCGCGGTGGTCGACGCGGGCTGGGTCGATCATCAGATGCAGGTTGGCCAGACGGGCAAGACCGTCTCGCCCTCTCTTTACATCGCTTGCGGCATCAGCGGTGCGATCCAGCACCTGGCTGGGATGTCGTCCTCGAAAGTCATCGTCGCGATCAACAAGGAC
>CAYTWT010000355.1:0-8822 GCA_964442185.1 uncultured Acidobacteriota bacterium | reverse complement strand
CTGCCCGCCGATCACGTAGGGTGACACCACGCGATTGGCCCCCGCCCGCAGCAGTTTTTTCTCTGCCTCCTCCTCTTCGGCCCTCGACACGATCAGCAGCTGCTCGTTGAGGAAGCGGGCGCTCATCGTGATGTAGAGGTTGTCGGCATCGGAGGCTGCGGCGGTCACCAGGCAGCGGGCGCGCTCGACGCCGGCCCGGCGCAGCACCTCGTCCTGGGTGGCGTCCCCGACCAGCGGCAGGCCGTGGGGCAGCCGGAAGTCGGACAGCAGCTCCGCACTCCGGTCGACGACGACGAAGGGCAGGGCCTGGCTCGAGAACTCGCGGCACACCAGGCTGCCCATGCGGCCATAGCCGCAAACCACGAAGTGGTCGCGGAGCTGCGACAGGCTTCTCTCCATTCGCTGTCTCCCGAGGACCGTCTTGAGCTCGCCGCTGACGATGGTCCGGATCGCCTCCATGGCGGCGTACAGCAGTGTAAAGATGCCGCCCAGGGACAGCAGCATCGTGAAGGCGCGGCCCGCCCGGGTGAGGGGGTGGACTTCCATGAAGCCCACGGTCGTGAGTGTGATCACGGTCATGTAGAGCGCGTCGAAGAAGGACCAGCCCTCGACCAGGTGGTATCCCACGGTGCCCAGCAGGGTGAGCAGCAGCGGCACGCTGAGCAGCAACGCGAGGCGCCGCAGCGGCAGGCCGGAGGACAGCACCTCGGATAGAATACCGGTTTGCCCGGGGCCAGGGCGAGCGGCGCCGGAGCGCGACCAAGGAGCAGCCACGCATGAGCACCGCCGCAGAGCGCGTCACCTACGCCACCCTGGCGGCTGGACAGACCGACGAGTTCCGCCGCAAGTACGACGAAGCAGTCGAGACGGTCAGGAAGTCGTTCGGCGCCACCCATCGGCACCGCATCGACGGCCAGGAGCTGACGAGCGCCCGCAGCTTCGAGGACCGCAGCCCTGTCGACCGGCGCGTCGTCGTCGGCACGTTCCCGATAGGGACCAAGGAGGACGTGGATCGCGCCGTGACCGCGGCGCGCCGCGGCTTCCTGGACTGGGGCCTGCGCCCCTGGCAGGAACGGGTGGCGATCGTCAAGAAGGCCGCCGACCGGATCGAGGAGCGGGGCTTCGAGCTGTCCGCCCTGGTCAGCCTGGAGGCCGGCAAGAACCGTCTCGAGGCGATGGGCGACGTGACCGAGACCGCCGACCTGGCTCGCTACTACTGCGAGCAGATGGAGAAGAACGGCGGCTTCGACCGGCCGATGTCCCGCTTCACACCCAACGAGGAGACACGCTCCGTTCTGAAGCCCTACGGCGTCTGGGTGATCATCAGCCCCTTCAACTTCCCCTTCGCGCTGGCCGGCGGTCCCGTCTCGGGCGCTCTGGTCGCGGGCAACACCGTGGTGCTGAAGCCGAGCCACGAGACGCCGCTCACCGCCCTCGCCCTCCACAACATCTTCCGCGAGGCGGGCGTGCCTGCCGGCGCCTTGCACCTGGTCTTTGGCACGGGCCCCGAGACCGGCGAGGCGCTGACCTCGCACCCCGCCGTAGACGGGATCCTGTTCACCGGCTCGAAGGCGGTGGGCATGAACATCTACCACCGCTTCAGCCAGAACTACCCGAAGCCCTGCATCACGGAGATGGGCGGCAAGAACCCCGCGATCGTGATGGCCTCCGCCAATCTCGAGGACGCCGCCGAAGGCGTCATGAAGTCGGCCTTCGGCCTGCAAGGCCAGAAGTGCAGCGCCTGCTCGCGGATCTACGTGCAGCGCCCGGCCAAGGACAAGTTCCTGGACCTGCTGTTGCAGAAGACGAAGGCCATCACGATCGGCGATCCGAGCCGGCACGGCATCTGGCTCGGCCCGTTGATCCACCGGCGGGCCTACCAGGACTACGCGAAGTACGCGGAGATGGCCTGGCAGGACGGCCAGGTGCTGACCGGCGGCAAGGCGCTCACGGACGGCGATCTGGCCCACGGCTACTTCGTGGCGCCGACGCTCGTCGATGGCCTCCCCACCGATCACTACTTGTTCCAGAACGAGCTGTTCGTGCCGATGGCTTGCGTTGCCCCGTTCGAGGCGCTCGACGAGGCGCTCGAACTCGCGAACGGAACGGAGTACGGGCTCACCGCCGGTTTCTTCAGCGCCGAGGCGAAGGAGGTGGACCGCTTCCTGGAAAAGATCGAGGCCGGGGTCGTCTACGTGAACCGCAAGGCCGGGGCGACGACCGGCGCGTGGCCCGGCGTGCAACCGTTTGGCGGCTGGAAGGGCAGCGGCTCTTCGGGCAAGGCCTCGGGTGGTCTCTACTACGTTCAGCAGTTCATGCGCGAGCAGTCGCGAACCATCGTCCACTGACGACGACCGTGGCTTACTCCTACCCCATCTCGAACGTCTTTCATCGCCCGCTCGGGCGCCAGATGCGCGCCATCGATCACGGTGCCGGGGCGATCCTGTGGGATCGCGAGGGGCGTCGTTACATCGACGGCTCGGGCGGGGCCGTCGTGGTGAACATCGGCCACGGACGAGGCGAAGTGGCCTCCGCGATGGCGCTTCAGGCCGGCCGCGCGGCCTACATCCACGGCACGCACTTCACGAGCGACGTGATCGAGGAGTACGCCGCGCGCCTGGCGGGGCACGCGCCCGGCGACTGCAATCGGCTGTACCTCGTCTCGGGCGGCTCCGAGGCCAACGAGACGGCCATCAAGCTGGCGCGCGCCTACCACCTGGCGAACGGCCAGAGCGACCGCCACAAGGTCGTGCGCCGCTCGATCAGCTACCACGGCAACACGATCGCGATGCTTTCGCTCTCGGGTCGTCCGAACCTGCAAGCGCCCTACAAGCCGCTGCTGCACTACGTGCCCGAGACGTACGCGCCGTTTTGTTATCACTGTCCGCTCGGCAAGAGCTACCCGGCCTGCGAGACCGTCTGCGTGGACGAGCTCGAGGCCGTGATCCTGCGCGAGGGACCGAAGAGCGTGGCGGCGTTCATCGCGGAGCCGATCCTAGGCGCCTCGGCCGGAGCGGCGGTTCCGCCCGAGAGCTTCAATCGGCGCGCGCGCGAGATCTGCACGAAGCACGGCGTTCTCTACATCGACGACGAGGTGATGACCGGCTTCGGCCGCACCGGCAAGTGGTTCGGGATCGAGTGGAGCGGTGCTCTGCCCGACATCGTCACCTGCGGCAAGGGCATGACTGGCGGCTACATGCCGGTGGGCGCCGTGCTGGCCAGCGAGCGGATTGTCGCGACGCTCGCGAAAGCGGGCGGCTTCATCCACGGCTTCACGTTCTCGCACAACCCCGTGACCGCCGCGGCCGCCCTCAAGACGCTCGACATCCTCGAACAGGAGAACCTGGTCGAGCGCTCGCGCCTGACAGGCGAAAAGCTGCTGGCGCTGCTGCAGCCGCTCCTGAAGCACCCGCATCTGGGCGACGTGCGGGGGCGAGGCCTGATGCTCGGGATCGAGCTGGTCGCGGACAAGGCGACGAGAAAGCCGTTCCCCCGCTCGGAGAGACGCGCCGAGGCCGTCGCGGCGAAGGCCTTCGAGGCCGGCCTCGTGCTCTACCCGGGGGGCGGTTGTGCCGATGGTGTCGACGGCGACTCGATCATGATCTCCCCGCCGTTCGTGATCACCGATGCCGAGATCCAGGAGCTCGCCACGACCCTGGCCCGCGTCTTGACGGAGCTCGGACTATGAAGGACACGACCGTTCCCGTGAAGGAGACCCCGATGGCCAAGAGCTACCCCCACTTCGAAACACAGCTTCCCGGGCCCAAGGCGAAGGCGATCATCGCCCGCGACGAGCGCGTGATGGCGCAGAACTACAGCAAGGACTATCCGCTGGTGGCCGCGCGCGGCGCGGGCGCCATGGTCGAGGACGTGGACGGCAACCGCTTCCTCGACTTCGGCGCCGGCATCGCGGTGGTCTCGACCGGCCACTCGCATCCGAAGGTGGTCGCGGCCATCAAGGACCAGGCCGACAAGTTCATCCACATGTGCTACACGGATTTCTACTACGACAACCTGATCGAGCTGGGCGAGCGGCTCGCGCAGCGCGCGCCGGGCCCTGGTCCGTGGCGGGTGTTCTTCGCGAACACGGGCGCCGAGGTGGTCGAGGGCGCGATCAAGCTGGCGCGCGTCAAGACGGGCCGCCAGAAGCTCGTGGCCTTCTACGGGGCCTTCCACGGCCGCAGCTACGGCGCGATGAGCCTCACGGCCAGCAAGCTCGTGCAGAAGCGCGGCTACGCGCCCTTTGTCCCCGAGGTCTACCACTCGCACTACGCGAACTGCTATCGGTGTCCCGTGAACCGTGAGCCGTCGACCTGCAACGTGCAGTGCCTCGACCTGCTGACCGAGACGATGTTCGCCCACACCGTCAATCCAGACGAGGTGGCGGCCGTGATCGTGGAGCCGGTGCAGGGCGAGGGCGGCTACGTGGTGCCGCACCCCGGCTTCCTGAAGCGGCTGCGCGAGGTGACTCGCAAGCACGGCATCCTGCTGATCGCCGACGAGGTGCAGTGCGGAATGGGCCGCACCGGCAAGCTCTTCGCCAGCGAGCACTTCGACCTGCAGCCCGACATCGTCACACTGGCCAAGGGCATTGCGTCCGGTATGCCGCTCGCGGCGCTCCTGGCGCGTGACGAAATCATGAAGTGGAACGACGGCGGCCACGGCACGACCTTTGGCGGTAACCCCATCTCCGCCGCGGCCGGCCTCGCGACACTCGATCTGCTCGAGGCTGGTCTGATCGACAACGCCGCCAGGGTGGGGGAGCACTTGCTGGCGCAGAGCCGCGCGAAGCTGGGCCGCCACGCCTGTGTCGGCGACGTGCGTGGCCTGGGGCTGATGATCGGTCTCGACATCGTGAAGGATCGCGCCACGCGCGAGCCGCATGGCGAGCTGCGCCTCGAGATCATCGTCGAATCCTTCAAGCGGGGTCTGATCCTGATCGGTTGCGGCAAGAGCACGATCCGCCTCGCCCCGCCCCTGACGATCGACAAGGAAGACGCCGAGATCGCCGTCCGGATCCTGGACGAGGCGATGACGGCGCTGGGGGTTTAAGTCCCTTTCGGGAACCTCGCCTCGACGAAGGCGCGGGCGCTGGCTTCGACTTCCGCCTCGCTCTCGGCCGCGAACCGCTGCAGCGGTTCCGTCTCGTGGCCGCGGTCGGCGGACATCAGGTAGATCGAAGCCCTGTACAGAGCGCCTTCCCGGTAGAGATAGACGTGCACCTCGCCGCCAGGACGATGCCACTTGATGAGCCGACCGGTCTTCAGCGGCGGTCCTGCGCCTGAGGGTCCCAGCGCGGGGCCCGCGGCACATCCGCCGGGTCCGCGGGCACGAACTCGGGGAAGCTACCCGGCGGCGGGAGCAGCTGCGGCACGCCCGGCCCCAGCGCCGACGGAGCCGGCCGAGGCTGCGTGATCGCGCCAAAGAACTGGTTCACCATGATGTCGTAGCCGGCGTCGTTCGGATGCACGTGATCGGCGAACAGGGTGTGGAAATCGGGTACGGCCATGAAGGCGGTGTAGTTGTCCGCGACCACGGCCCCTTCCTCCGCGGCCATCGGCACGATCAGCTCGTTCATGCTCTTGACCCATGCATTCCTGGATGCGGGGGCGCGTTCGTTGAAGCCCGTGTTGACCGGAACGATGGTCGACAAGATCGGCAGGCTCTGGGCCCTCCTCGCTTGCCGGATCATGGAGCGGAGGGCGTCCACGGTGAAGCAGGGAAAGTCGTTGCGGCAGCGCGAATCGTTCCAATCGTTCGTGCCGTAGAGGATCAGCGTATAGGCGGGTTGGACGTTCGAGAGGCTCCGCCTGATACGGCCGGCCCCCACGTCGCTGCGCGTGCCGCTGAGCGCCTGGTTCTCGATCTTGCCTGCCGCAAACCACTCGGCCAGCCTGGTCTGCAGTTTCGACCGGTAGCCGCTCCCGTCCTCGGAACCCTCGCCCTCGGTGATGCTGTCGCCGAAGGCCATGTAGACGTTCGGACGATTCTCGCCGATTGGAAGCCGCGCCGGGAGTCGGACGGGCTGTCCGTCCGCGATCGGCACGCTCACGCCGACCGCGGGCCCCGCCTGGTAGTAGACCGGCAGGCTCATGATCGAGGCAGTCCAACTGCCCGCGGCGACGCGCAGCGTCGCAAGGCCGGTGGCCGCGGCGGTCTCGGCGCTCTGGTCCAGGATCTGTACGGTGGCGGTGGGCACGATGGCGTGCTCGTTCCCGTCCTCCAGGCCGTTCCCGTTCACGTCGTAGAACACGATCACGGGCACATCGAAGAGCTCGAGTGGCGGCGACGGGGTCGCAGCCGAGGAAGCTCCGCCGCAGCCGGCGAGAAGCAGGGTCAGGACCAGGGCTGGTGGGAGAAGAGAACTTCCGGGGAAGCGCACGAGCCCCCGAAAAGTAGCACAAAACCCTGCTGCCGCGCGAGCTCTTGAACCGCGCGGGTGCGCGGGTCTATAGTGGCTGCCTTCAGGACAAGATGACGAACCCTGTGGCAAAACACCGCGAGAACCGCCGCCTCACCGCCCGCCGCGCCTGCCTGCTGGTCGTTCGTTACAAGATCGACCAGCACTGGCACCCGGCGACCGTTCTCAACCTGTCAGCCCAGGGCTGCCGGCTGCGACTGGGACAGGACCTGGCTCGGGGAGCCCGCGTCGGGCTCCAGTTCGAAACGCCGCTGCGCGACGGCGCGACCTCCCTGAACGCCGAGATCGAGGGAGCCGTGACCTGGTCGCGTCTCGAGGGGCTCTCGCACCAGGTCGGGATCCAGTTCAGCTCCGACGCCGGCGCCCTCCAGGACCTGCTCGAGGCCTTGGGATAGGCGTCCCCCGAGGCCGCGCAGGCTGAGCGGAAGCGCGTTTGCCGGCGCCTCGACGCAAGGCGCTGAGCACGCGCTCGAAATCTGCGGGCAGCGGGCTTTCGACGCGAATCGCAGCGCCCGTGATCGGGTGGACGAAAGCCAGTACCCGCGCGTGGAGCATCTGGCGCGGGGCCGCTGCCGCCGCTTCGGAAGCATAGGTCGCGTCGCCCAGGATCGGCAGACCCAGATGCGCCAGATGGGCGCGGATCTGGTGCTGGCGGCCGGTCTCGAGCTCGATCTCGAGCAGGGCGGCGCCGGCGAGCCGCTCGACGACCCGGTAGCGCGTCACCGCCGGCAAGCCCGCTTCGCCCGGCCGCGCCACGCCGCGGCGACCGTCCTCGTAGCGGTCGCGGATCGGGACGTCGATCCGGCCCTGCTCGCTTCGGGGCGTTCCCGAGACGAGGGCCACGTAGCGTCGCTCGGCGCGGTGCTGCCGGAACAGCTCGCGCATCGCACGCCGGGCCTGATCGTGGAGCGCGACGGCCAACGCGCCTGAGGTGTCCCGGTCCAGGCGGTGCACCGCGCCGGCGAAGCCATGGCGCGGCCGCAGCCGCTCCGCGTACTCGAGCACGCGCGCGAGCACCGTGTCTTCGTGGCGCGCGTCGGGCGAGGTCGGGACGGAGAGCAGGCCGGCAGGCTTGTCCACGATGAGCAGCGCCTCGTCCTGATGAAGCAGCGGCAGCGACAGCCGGGCGCGGGGGAGCGCTTTCTGGTGGGGGTTCCAGGTGATCACGTGGCTTGCCGTCACGGGCGCACCGGCCTCGCGCACGCTCCGGCCATCGACGCAGACCTGGCCCTTCTCGATCACCTGGCGCGCCTTGCGGCGCGACAGTGTGGGATGAAGCGCTATCAGAGCAACGTCGAGGCGCACCTTCCGGAGCCTATCCCGAAGGGCGACGCCCGTCGTCCCAGGCCGCCGGATCCTGGGCGAAGTAGCGGGCGAGGATCGCGTAGAGATCAGGGTGGCGCTCACGTATCACGCGTGGCTGCTCGAAGAAGGCCTCCACCGCCACTGGGAAGAACTCGACGGGGTCCGACCCGCCGTAGTCGTCGAGCGCCGAGCGTCCGTCGCGGATGCGCTCCATCTCATGCGGCACGAGCTCGGCCCAGGCGCGACGGTCCTGGCTTCCAAGCCCGCTGGGCATGCCGTCGAACTCGGCCTGCTCCACGTCGAGCAGGTGGGCGAACTCGTGCAGGCCGACGTGGTAACCATCGTCGTCGTATTCGAAGCTCTCGAGGAGCGTTGGAACGGACAGGATCACCGTACCCCAGGCGTGGGCCTCTCCGGCCAGATCCTGGGCGCCGCGCGCGTAGTCTCGGTCGAAATCCTCGGGATAGAGCAGCACCTCGGTGAGCTGGTCCCACTCGGCCTCCGGCCAGCCCAGGCTCAGCGTCACTGCCGAGGCCGCGACCAGCAGCCGCAGCTCATCGCTCACGTCGACGCCGACGCCCGTGATGCGCTTCTCGCCCAGGAACAGGCGCAGATCGTCCTCGAAGCGCGCACGCAGCGGGGCGGGAAGGCGCTCGTAGTGGTCGTAGCGGTCCCGCAGGAAGTCACGATGCCGCGGGGCAAGCGGCGTCGCGAGGAGTCTCCGGCGTTCCCGTGTCCGGCTGGCCATGCGCTGGGCGAACGCCGCGGCGAGCGCGGTTCCCGCGGCGGCTCCGCCGGCTGCCCCCGGAACGCCGCCCAGGAGCGCGCCAAGGCCGAGGCCGCCGGCGAGCAGCAGGCCCGCGGCGGCCCGCGTGAAGCAGGCGTCCTGGGGCCGTTCGGCCCTCACGCCCGCGCGGAGAGCAGCCGGGCCAGGACGCGGGCGTCGATGTTGGCACCGGTGATGACCGCGACGACCGGCCGAGCGTCGCTTGGCTGCCAGCGCCCCGAGCGCAGCGCCGCGATCCCGACAGCGCCCGAGGCCTCGGCCACCACCTGGTCGCTCGCGAGCAGCGCCACGATCGCGTCCTGCGTCGCC
>CAYTWT010000354.1:0-17757 GCA_964442185.1 uncultured Acidobacteriota bacterium | reverse complement strand
CTGGTGCGCATCACGCTGAAGAAGGCCTACACCGACGGGACGATTGCGGTGGACATGGACCCGCTGTCTCTCCTGTGCCGGCTGGCCACCAGCGTGCCTGCTCCGCGGTTCCACAGCGTGGGGTGGACCACGGGGCGGTTGCGCCTGCACGTGGCTCGAGCTCGGCGCTTCGGAGCCCGCCCCCGAGACGCGGGCGCGCGAAGGTCCAGGGTGCGATGGAGGGGCCAAAGGCAGGGGTTGGCCGCCCGCGACCACGCGACTTGACTGGCGGATCGTCCTTGTTTCACTTACCCTCCGGTGTCGAGAGCGATCGCACGCGGGTCGACCAGCGGCTGCCCGAGCGCCGGCTCGCCGTCCTGCGGCACGCCCTTCCTGCCGTTGCCGGCCACGGTCGTGACGATGCGCGTCTTCAGGTCGACCGCGCGCACGCGCCGGTTGTCGAGGTCGCAGATATAGAGCCTGCCGCCGTGAAACGCGATCGAGAAGATGCCGCTGAACTCGGCCGCCAGCGCCGGGCCGCCGTCCCCCTGGTAGCCCTTCACGCCGGTTCCCGCGATGCGCTCGATGCCGCCGGTGCGGAGATCGATGCGGCGCACGCTGTAGTTCCAGGTATCGGCCACGTACAGCGCGCCGTCCGGACCGATCTGGATCACGTGCGGGCCGTTGAGGAGCGCCTGCGCCGCCGGGCCGCCGTCGCCGCCGAACCCCGGAACGCTGCCGGCCAGCACGCGCAACACGCCCTTCGCGTCCATGACCTTGACCCGGCTCGCCATCTCGACGATGTAGGTGTTGCCGCCCTTGTCGAAGTCCACGCCGAACGGCTCGTCGAGGCCGGCAGCGGGAACGATCGTCGCCGCGCCGGCCGCCAGCAGCCCCAGCGCCGCGATCACTTGGTTCCGGGCATGCCCACGATTCTATCTTCAGGGCCGGCCTTGATCGCCACGCTAGCTTGGTCGGATGCGGGGGACTGCTTGGCTCGGGATGCTAGGATTCACGAACCCATGGCCGCCTCCAGCCTGCTCGCGCTGATCGACGACATCGCCACGATCCTCGACGACGTGGCGATCCTGACCAAGGTGGCCGCCAAGAAGAGCGCCGCCGTGGCCGACGACGTCGCGGTGCTGACCAAGCTCGCCACCAAGAAGACGGCCGGCGTCCTCGGCGACGACCTGGCCTTGAACGCCGAGCAGGTGACCGGGGTCCGCGCCGAGCGCGAGCTGCCGGTCGTGTGGGCGGTCGCCAAGGGCTCGATGCTCAACAAGGCGATCCTGGTCCCGTCGGCGCTCGCGATCAGCGCGATCGCGCCGTGGGCGGTGACGCCGCTGTTGATGCTCGGCGGCCTGTTCCTGTGCTTCGAGGGCTTCGAGAAGATCGCCCACAAGTTCCTCCACAGCGAGGCCGAGGACGAGGCGCATCGCGCCGAGCTGGTCAAGGCCCTGCTCAGCCCCGAAGTCGATCTGGTCAACGTCGAGCAGGACAAGATCAAGGGCGCCGTGCGCACCGATTTCATCCTCTCCGCCGAGATCATCGTGATCGCGCTCGGCACCGTCGCGAACGCCCCGTTCGTGACGCGGGTCGGCGTGCTGGTCGGCATTGCGTTGGTGATGACGGTCGGCGTCTACGGCCTGGTGGCAGGGATCGTGAAGCTGGACGACCTCGGCCTCCACCTGAGCCGCGGCGCGGGCGCCGTGCAGCGCCGGCTCGGCGAAGGCATCCTGGGCGCGGCGCCCTACCTGATGAAGTTCCTGTCGGTCGCCGGAACCGCGGCCATGTTCCTGGTCGGCGGCGGGATCCTGGCGCACGGCATTCCCCCGCTGCACCACTGGACCGAGGAGCTCGCCGCCGCCGGCGGTTTCGTCGCCGCCGTGGGCCCGATGCTGGTGAACGCGACCAGCGGCGTGGTCGCCGGAGGTCTGGCGGTCGCGGTCTTCAAGGCCGGAGCGCGCCTCTTCGGGCGTGGCGGCGCCGCCGCCGGACACTGAGCGCGCCGCTTCGAGACGAGGTCGTAGACGCCGTCGTGGACCTCGAATGGTTCTAGAAATCGACTTCGGGCCTTCAACTGCACCACCCGGGGTGTGTTGGCCTGGCTGCTGACGCGGCCGAAGGCGGCGCTCGTGATGTTGGTGTTGATGCCGCCGAAGATCACGTTGTTGAACAGGTTGAAGGCGTCCACACCCACCGATAGGCGCACGTCCTTCCGAACCGTGAAGATCCGGCGCAGGCCGAGGACGAGGGCGCAGGGCGCGGCCACGGGGCCGGCGAGGAGGTCGCCTAGCCGCGAGACGACAGCGTGGGGTGGACCACGGGGCGGTTCCGCCTGCACGTGGCTCGAGGTCGGCGCTTCGGAGCCCGCCCCCGAGACGCGGGCGCGCGAAGGTCCAGGGTGCGATGGAGGGGCCAAAGGCAGGGGTTGGCCGCCCGCGACCACGCGACTTGACTGGCGGATCGTCCTTGTTTCACTTACCCTCTGAGTGGGCACGACGAAAACCGCCAAGCCGATGTCGCCGTTCTTCATCGTGGGCCTTCGAGCTGACGCCAGAAGGTCCCACGACCACCGCGAAGCGGCTAGACTCGGGAACCATGAGAGTGGTCCGACACACGCTGTTTGCGGCCGCCGCCGCCATGACCATGGCGGGGGGGGCGGCTGCGGCGACCCCGTTGCCGTCCGCCGACGGACAGTTCTGGGACATCCAGGACACCTCGCCCTGGGCACAGGACAGCGGCGGCATCGCGACCGGCGGACGGGCAAACCCCTTCAACGGCTTCGGCTACCTGAAGCTGCAGGTCGGCCGGCCCGGCGCGCCTCCCACCGTGCGCAACCTGTACCTCAAGGGGTTCGGCCTTGCACACGACGGCGCCGAGCGCCTCGATGCCATCACGCCGGTTCTCCACGATCAGGTCGTCGTCTCGCGCGCCATTTTTGCGCCGAAGGAGGCCAGCTACCTGCGCTACCTCGACACGTTCCACAACAGCAGCCTGGAGCCGCGCACGGTGCGCGTGGCCTGGGGCGGCGCGACCGGCGCGTTCGACGACGGAGGACGCGTGACCGTGGCGACCACGTCGAGCGGCGATCGGCGAATTGATCCGGGCGACAGCTTCGTCACCGTCATGCAGAACGCGCGGCGCGTGGCCGATCCCATGCAGGGACCTTCCGGGCACGGGCCATCCGCGCACGTGTTGGGTTCCAGGTCCGGGGTGCTGACCTCCGTGGGAGACATGTTCGGCGATCCGTTTGCCGACGCCTATCCCGGCTACGACCCTGCGCACATCGGCTACGTCTTCACCTTGCCGCTGGCGCCCGGCCAGACGGCCGCGCTGGTCACGTTCGTGGTGAAGGGCCTAAGCGAGGTGTACGACCCGCGCGGCGGGTACCCCGTGATCGGCACGGACGCGCTGCTCTCGACGTGGTCCGATCCCGTGTACGCCGCCGCCGACCGGCGTGTGCCGGCCCCCGGGTCGGAAATCGCACGGGTCACGTCACTGGCGCGGCAACTGGTGAACGAACCCGATCTCCGCGGGCTCACGCCCCGGCAGCGCGCGCAGATCGTCAACTGGACGCTGCCCACGGCCCCGCCCCCGGCCCCGTTCACCGTGTTCGAGAAGACCGTGTCGGAATTGCAGGACGCGATGAGCCGCAGCGTCGTCACGAGCGAAGACATCGTTCGCGAATACCTCATGCGGCTGACCCTGTACGACCGCAATGGCCCGACCTTCCGCGCGGTGCTGGCCGTGAGCCCTCGCGTCATCGCCGACGCGCGGGCGCGCGATGCCGAGCGCGCAGCCGGTCGCGTGCGCAGTCCCTTCCACGGCGTGCCGATCGTGCTGAAGGACAACATCGACACCACCGAGTTGCCCACGACCGGCGGCGCCCGGGCGCTCGTGGACCATCGCCCGCGCCTCGATTCCCGCGTGGCCGCAGGCATGAAGGCGGGCGGCGCCATCATCCTCGGCAAGGCCAACCTCGACGAGTTTCCGTTTGGCGACTTCGGTATCAGTTCGGTGGGGGGCACCGTGGGGAACGCTTACGACCCGTCGCTCAGCACCGCCGGGTCGAGCGGCGGCAGCGCCACCAGCGTGTCCGCCAGTCTGGTGGCGCTCGGCTTCGGCACCGACACCTGCAACTCGCTGTCGAACCCCAGCGCGTTTGCGTCCCTGGCCACCATCCGCACCACGCGCGGCCTGACCAGCCGTGCCGGCGTGATGCCGCTCATCACGTTCAACGACGCCGTGGGCCCGATGGCCCGGTCGGTGCGCGATGTCGCGTTGGCGCTCGACCTCGTGACGGGCCCCGACACCGAGGATCCGGTCACGGAAGAGGCCGCGTCGCACATCACCGGGTCGTTCTCGGCCGGGTTGGGCAGTGCCACCTTGAAGGGCAAACGCATCGGCGTGTTCCGCCAGCGCTTCGTCGGCATTACCGGGGAGCAGGAAGTCGCCGCCGCGGTGGACCGCGTGGTGAAGGAACTGCAGGCGGCGGGCGCGACCGTGATCGACGTCGCCATTCTCGACTACGACGAGAAGTATCGAGCGGCGCGTGACGGCGCACCGGGATCGCTCAAGGCCGCCTGGGCGGCCTATCTCTCGCGCGGGGCCACACCCGGCGAGCGCGTGCTCACCACCGAGGACCTGATCGCCTCCGGCAAGATGGCCCCTGCGGGCCAGCGTCGCCTCGAAGACGCGCTGCGGCCCACACCCAAAGGCGCAGCGCTCGACGACGCCACCCGGCGCTTCCTCGCCGGCCGCGAGGCGTTTCGGAAGCACTTCGTGGATCTGATGGAGCGCGAGCGCATCGACGCCATGCTCTACCCGGCGAATCAGGCACGGCCGCACACCCACGAAGGCGGCCTGGAGCGCTACGGCACCGAGCCGGGCACGTGTGAAGAGAGCGCCGCCACGGGTCTGCCGCAGGTGACCGTGCCCGCAGGTTTCATCGGCGGGCGCTATCCAGTGGGCGTGTCGTTTCTCGGACGGATGTGGGGCGACCGCGCGCTGCTCGAGCTGGCGTACGCCTACGAGCAGGCGACCAAGCACCGCCGGCCGCCGTCGACCGTGCGATAGCCGGCGCGCGGCGTCCCCTTACAGCGTTTAGACACGGGCATCCGGCCCGCCCTGGCTGCGTGCTCGAAATGCACTCGGTCGAGAGTACGCTCAGGATGGGCGTCGATGCCGCGCTCGACGTTCCACTGGTGGCCTTCTTGTGGTAGCGCTCCTCCATCAGCTTGAAGAAGGCACCGGCCCGACGTGGCCGGTGCCGTGAGAGGCCGCAGACGGGGGGTTGTTAGCCCTGGGGGTCTCGGAGGGTCGGGCCCTTGATGATGACGGTGTGGCAGCGGTGGCGTAGTCGAGCCCGACAAAGAAGGCCGCTGGCGCCTACGCGCCAGCGGCTCGATCGGACGGGGGGCCGGCCTAGACCTTCGCGCCTTCCTTGATGTGCTCCGACTCGACGACGTAGTCGGCGGAGTATTCGCCGTCGAGGCCCGAGAGGATCGGGTTCTCGACCACGTCCTCGGGGATGCTCACGCGACGGTAGAACTCCATGCCTGTGCCGGCCGGGATCAGACGACCCATGATGACGTTCTCCTTGAGGCCGCGCAGGTAGTCGATCTTGCCACTGATCGCCGCCTCGGTGAGCACGCGCGTCGTCTCCTGGAAGCTCGCGGCCGAGATGAACGAGTCGGTGGAGAGCGAGGCCTTGGTGATGCCGAGAAGCAGCGGGTGGCCGCTGGCCGGCTTCTTGCCAGCCTCGGACAGCTTGTCATTCTGGGCGATGAACCGGAAGCGGTCCACCACTTCGTCGATCAGGAATTCCGTGTCACCGACCTCCTCGATCTTGACCCAGCGCATCATCTGCCGCGTGATCACCTCGATGTGCTTGTCGTTGATGTTGACACCCTGCAGGCGGTAGACCTCCTGGATCTCGTCGACCAGATAGCGCTGCAACTCCTTCTCGCCCCGGACGCGCAGGATGTCGTGCGGATCGATCGGGCCGTCCATGAGCGGCTCGCCGGCCTTGACCCGCTCGCCTTCCTGGACGTTGATGTGGGCGCCGCGCGGCAGCTGGTACTCGCGCTGGTCGCCGTCGTCGCCGGTCACGAACAGCTTGCGGTGCTGCTTGGCGACATCGCCGTACTTCACGGAGCCGTCGATCTCGGTGATGACGGCGGGCTCCTTGGGGCGCCGGGCCTCGAATAGCTCGACGACGCGCGGCAGACCGCCCGTGATGTCTTTGGTCTTTGCGGTCTCGCGCGGGATCTTGGCGAGCACATCGCCAGGGGTCACCTCGCCGCCGTCCTCCACCATCAGGTGGGCTCCGGACGGCAGCAGGTACTTGCGCGAGGTCTTGCCCTTGTCATCCTTGATCTCGACGCGCGGCTGCTTCTTCTCGTCGGGCGACTCGAGGATGACGAGGGCCGACATGCCGGTGTTCTCGTCGACCTGCTCGTGAACGGTCTGGTCGACGATGACGTCCTTGAAACTGACCCGGCCGCCCTCTTCCGTGAGGATCGAGAACGAGTATGGGTCCCACTCCACGAGCAACTGGCCCTGCTTTACCTCGTTGCCTTCCTTGACCTTGAGCTTGGCGCCGTACACGAGTTGGTGGCGTTCGCGCTCGCGGCCCTTCTGGTCCTGGATCACTAGGGCGCCCGAGCGGTTCATTACCACCAGGTCGCCCTTCTTGTTCTTGACGGTCGTGACGTTCACGAACTTGACGGTACCGGCGTTCTTCGCGTCCAGGGTGGTCTGCTGGGTGGTGTGGCTCGCGGTGCCGCCGATGTGGAAGGTGCGCATCGTGAGCTGGGTGCCCGGTTCGCCGATGGACTGGGCGGCGATCACGCCCACGGCCAGGCCCATCTCGACCAGCTTGCCGGTGGCGAGGTCGCGGCCGTAGCACAGCGCGCACACGCCGCGATGCGACTCGCAGGTGAGCACCGAGCGGATCCGCACCCGCTCCAGACCCGCGGCCTGGATCGCGTTCGCGGTTTCCTCGCTGATCTCGTCATTGGCCTTCACGATGTTCTGGCCCCCGAACGGGTCCTTTACATCGTCGAGGCTGACCCGGCCCACGATGCGGTCGCGCAGCGGCTCGATCACCTCGCCCGACTCGATGATCGGGCGGATGTCGATGCCGTCGACCGTGCCGCAGTCGTGCTCGCTGATGATCACGTCCTGGCTTACGTCGACGAGACGCCGCGTCAGGTAGCCGGAGTCGGCCGTCTTCAGGGCGGTGTCGGCGAGACCCTTGCGGGCGCCGTGGGTCGAGATGAAGTACTGCAGCACCGTAAGGCCTTCGCGGAAGTTCGAGGTGATCGGATTCTCGATGATCTCGCCGGAGGGCCGGGCCATCAGGCCGCGCATCCCGGCCAGCTGGCGGATCTGCTGCTTCGAGCCTCGGGCGCCCGAGTCGGCCATGATGTAGATCGGGTTGAACTCGATGCCCTCCTGGTCCTGCTTCTCCATCTCGTTGAACATCGCGTCGGCCACCTTCTCGGTGACGCTGGACCAGATCGCGATGACCTTGTTGTAGCGCTCGCCGTTGGTGATGGCGCCGTCCTGGTACTGGTTCTCGACCTCCAGCACTGCCTTGTGCGCGTCGGCGACCATGCGCTCCTTGACCTCGGGCACGATCAGGTCGTCGATGCCGATCGAGATCCCGGCCCGCGTCGCGTAGCGGAAGCCGAGGTCCTTGATCGCGTCGAGCATCTCGACGGTCTGCTCGATGCCGAAACGCAGGTAGCCGTACTGCACCAGGCCCTGCAGGCCCTTCTTGCGGAGCAGGCCGTTCACGAAGGGCATGCCGGCCGGCAGGTTGTCGTTCAAGATGACGCGGCCGACCGTGGTGTTGATGACCTGGTTCTTGACGTGCTGCGGCTCGGTGTGCGCCACGTCCTGGTCATCGAAGACGGTCGTCAGGTCGATCAGCTCACCCGTGTACATGAGCCGGATCGGCGTCAGCGTCTCGACCTCGCCGTGCTCGAGCGCGATCAGCACGTCGTCACCGCACGCGAAGGCACGGCCCTCGCCCTTGGTCCTCGTCTTCTCCTTGGTGAGGTAGTAGCAGCCCAGCACGATGTCCTGCGACGGGACCGTGATCGGCTGGCCGTTGGCCGGCGACAGGATGTTGTTCGAGGAGAGCATCAGGACGCTCGCCTCGATCTGTGCCTCGGGGCTGAGCGGCACGTGAACGGCCATCTGGTCGCCGTCGAAGTCGGCGTTGAAGGCCGTGCAGACGAGCGGGTGGATCTTGATCGCCTTGCCCTCGACGAGCACCGGCTCGAACGCCTGGATGCCCAGGCGGTGCAGCGTGGGAGCGCGGTTCAGCAGCACCGGGTGCTCGCGGATGACATCCTCGAGGAAGTCCCACACCTCGGGCCGCTGCTGCTCCACCATCTCCTTGGCGGCCTTGATGGTGGTGACGAGGCCTTCCTTCTCGAGCTTCGAGTAGATGAACGGTTTGAACAACTCGAGCGCCATCTTCTTCGGCAGGCCGCACTGGTGCAGCTTCAGCTCCGGACCGACCACGATCACGGAGCGGCCCGAGTAGTCGACGCGCTTGCCGAGCAGGTTCTGGCGGAAGCGACCCTGCTTGCCCTTCAGCGTGTCGGAGAGCGACTTGAGCGGGCGGTTGTTGGCTCCGCGCAGGACGCGGCCCCGGCGGCCGTTGTCGAACAGCGCGTCCACGGCCTCTTGCAGCATGCGCTTCTCGTTGCGCACGATCACGTCGGGCGCGCGCAGCTCGATCAGCTTCTTGAGGCGGTTGTTGCGGTTGATCACGCGCCGGTACAGGTCGTTCAGGTCCGAGGTGGCGAAACGGCCGCCGTCGAGCGGGACCAGCGGGCGAAGCTCGGGCGGGATCACGGGGATCACGTCGAGGATCATCCACTCCGGCTTGTTGCCGCTCTTGCGGAACGCCTCGACGACCTTGAGGCGCTTCGCGAACTTGATCTTCTTCTGGACCGAGGTCTCGGTTTTCATCCGCTCGCGCAGCTCGAGACCCTCGATCTCGACGTCGACGCGGCGCAGCAGCTCCTTGATCGCCTCGGCGCCCATCGCAGAGCGCAGCTTCGGGTGCTTTTCACGAAGCTGGCGATAGCGCTCGTCCGAGAGCAGTTCCTGGCGCTTCACCTCGGGGCAGTCGCCGGGATCAATGACGACGTAGCTCTCGAAGTACAGGATCCGCTCGAGGTCGCGCAGGGCGATGTCGAGCAGGTGCCCGATGCGCGAGGGCAGGCCCTTGAAGAACCAGACGTGGCTCACCGGGCAGGCCAGCTCGATGTGGCCCATACGCTCGCGGCGTACCTTGGACTGGGTCACTTCGACACCGCACTTGTCGCAGATCACGCCGCGGTGCTTCATGCGCTTGTACTTGCCGCACAGGCATTCCCAGTCGGTGATCGGTCCGAAGATCTTCGCGCAGAACAGCCCGTCGCGCTCCGGCTTGAAGGTCCGGTAGTTGATGGTCTCGGGCTTCGTAACCTCGCCGTGGGACCAGGACCGGATCTTGTCCGGGCTCGCCAGGCGGATCTTGATGGCGTCGAAATCGGGCACGACACGCCCGATTTCGAGGTTCGGCCGCATCGGCATCATCAGACTCATGTATCCCCTTAGAGAACCGGGGGGGCAATGGCCGGGAAGCACCCCCCCGCGCCTTCGGCTCCCCCCCACATCGCCGGCACCAGAGTGCACCCGGCGCTTGCTGCCTGCTGCTTCTGATTTGTCATCTCAGTGTTTCGTCTTGATCAGCTCGACATCGAGACACAGGCTCTGCAGCTCCCGGATCAGGACGTTGAACGACTCGGGGAGGCCCGGGCTGAACGTCGTGTCTCCCTTGACGATCGCCTCGTAGATCTTGGCCCGCCCGTACACGTCGTCGGACTTGACCGTGAGCAGCTCCTGGAGGATGTGGGCGGCGCCGTACGCCTCGAGCGCCCAAACCTCCATCTCACCGAAACGCTGGCCGCCGAACTGGGCCTTGCCACCCAGTGGCTGCTGCGTGATGAGGGAGTACGGCCCGATCGACCGGGCGTGGATCTTGTCGTCGACCAGGTGGGAGAGCTTGAGCATGTAGATGTAGCCGACAGTGACAGTTTGCTCGAAAGGCTCCCCCGTCATGCCGTCGATCAGGATCGTCTTGCCGGACTTGAGCAGGTTCGGCCGCAGCGGGTTGCGCTCGGCCTCGCGCTCGTTCGCCTGGACCAAGTAGTCCTTGATCTCCTTCTCCATCGCGCCGTCGAAGACCGGGCTCGCGAAGTGCAGGCCCAGCACTTTCGCGGCCCACCCGAGGTGGGTCTCGAGGATCTGTCCGACGTTCATGCGCGAGGGGACGCCAAGCGGATTGAGCACGATCTCGACCGGGCTGCCGTCCGGGAGGTACGGCATGTCCTCGTCGGGCAGGATCCGGGCGATGACGCCTTTGTTGCCGTGACGGCCGGCCATCTTGTCGCCTACGGACAGCTTGCGCTTCATCGCGACGAAGGCCTTGACCAGCTTGATCACGCCGGGGGGCAGCTCGTCGCCGCGCTTCAGGCGGCTCTCCTTCTCGGCGAAGAGCGCCTTCAGGACCTCGATCTGCCGCTCCGTCTTGTCGACGAGCTCGGCGATCTCCTGCTCGACCTCCTCGTCCTTGGCGCCCTTCACCTTGAGCCTCAGGATGTCGGAATGGCGGAGCTTACCGAGCGCCTCGCGGGTCAGCTCGTCGCCCTTCTTCAGCACCCTCTCGCCACGCGCGTTCGTGAGGTCGGCAACCAGCGTCTTGCCCTCGAGCAGGTCCTCGATGCGCTTGTCGCGCTCGTCCTGAAGGATGCGGATCTCGTCCTTCAGATTCTTCTCCATCATGAACAGCTCGGCGTCTTCGATCTGCTTCGCGCGGTCGTCCTTCTCGACGCCCTTGCGCGAGAAGATCTTCACGTCGACCACGATGCCTTCGATGCCCGGCGGGCACACCAGAGAGGCGTCACGCACGTCCCCGGCCTTCTCGCCGAAGATCGCGCGCAGCAGCTTCTCTTCGGGGGTGAGCTGCGTCTCGCCCTTCGGGGTAACCTTGCCGACCAGGATGTCGCCGGGCTTGACGGAGGCGCCGATTCGGATGATCCCGCTCTCGTCCAGGTTGTTGAGCAGCGACTCGGCCACGTTGGGGATGTCGCGGGTGACCTCTTCAGGGCCGAGCTTGGTGTCGCGCGCCTCGATCTCGAACTCCTCGATGTGGATCGAGGTGTACATGTCCTCCTTGACCAGCTTCTCGCTGACCAGGATCGCGTCTTCGAAGTTGTAGCCGCGCCAGGGCATGAATGCGACCAGCACGTTCCGGCCCAGCGCCAGCTCGCCCATGTCGGTGCACGGGCCGTCGGCCAGGATCTGGCCCTTCGCCACGTGCACGCCGACCTTGATGATCGGCTTCTGGTTGATGCTCGTGTTCTGGTTCGAGCACTTGAACTTGGTCAGGTTGTAGATGTCGGCGCCGATCTCCTTGCCCTTGTCGGGGCCGTCCTGGGCCTCGACGCGGATGATGATCCGCTTGGAATCGACCGAGTCCACGACGCCCGCGCGCCGGCACACGACCGCGGCCCCGGAGTCCTTCACGGTGATGTGCTCCATGCCGGTGCCCACGACTGGGGCCTCGGAGCGGAGCAGCGGCACCGCCTGGCGCTGCATGTTGGAGCCCATCAGCGCGCGGTTCGCATCGTCGTTCTCGAGGAACGGCACGAGCGAGGCTGCGACCGACACGAGCTGCTTCGGTGAGACGTCGATATAGTCGATCTCCTCGCGCTTCGCGAGCACGAAGTTCTCCATCTTGCGGGCGGAGACACGGTCCTCGATGATCTTGCCGTCTTCAGCGAGCGTGATGTTCGCCTGGGCGATCGTGTACTTGTCCTCTTCCCACGCCGACAGGTAGAAGCAGTACGGCTCGACCTCGGCCGTCTTCTTCTTGCGCGCGCGGGCTGCGCTGTTCTCCGACTCCATCTCGTGCCGCTCGACGACGTCGCCCACTTTGTAGTGGGTCTCGCCCGAATCGAGGACCTGGTAGTAGTCGAGGACCTGGCCATCCTTGACCTTGCGGTACGGGCTCTCGATGAAGCCGAACTCGTTGATGCGGGCGAAGCACGAGAGCGACGAGATCAGGCCGATGTTCGGACCTTCCGGCGTCTCGATCGGACAGATGCGGCCGTAGTGGGTCGGATGGACGTCGCGGACCTCGAAACCAGCGCGTTCGCGACTGAGCCCGCCCGGTCCAAGGGCCGAGAGCCGCCGCTTGTGGGTGATCTCCGAAAGCGGGTTCGTCTGGTCCATGAACTGGCTGAGCTGGCTCGAACCGAAGAACTCGCGGATCGAGGCCATCACCGGCTTGGCGTTGATGAGGTCGTGGGGCATGGCTGTCGCCATCTCCTGGTAGACGCTCATCTTTTCCTTGATCGCGCGCTCCATGCGCACGAGCCCGATGCGGAACTGGTTTTCGAGCAGTTCACCCACGCTGCGGACGCGGCGGTTGCCGAGGTGGTCGATGTCGTCCACGTCCTGGCTCTTGCGCAGCCTCAGCAGGAACGAGATCACCGCGATGATGTCGTCTGGGCGCAGGATCTTCTCGCTGAGGCTCGTCGAAAGCCCCAGCTTGGTGTTGAGCTTGAGCCGCCCGACGCGCGAGAAGTCGTACTTCTGAGGGTTCAGGAACATGCCCGCGAAGAGGTTGCGCGAGGAGTCGAGGGTCGGCGGATCGCCCGGGCGCATGCGCCGGTAGATCTCGATCAGCGCCTCCTCGGGGCTCTTGATGGTGTCCTTCTTGATCGTCATGGACAGCATCGGTCCGACCTCGTCGCGGTCGGGAAAGAACACCTCGAACGACGCGACTTGGTTCTCGGGATCGAGGATCACCGCCAGCACGACGGCCGAAAGCGCGTCGTTGCCCTCGAGCACGACTTCACCCGTGCGCGGGTTCACGATGTCGGCCACGCTGAAGGCACCCTCGAAGTCGGCCTCGGTCACCTCCGCCTCGGTGATCTCGAGCTTGCGCATCTGCTGGAGCAGCGCGGCGGTGATCCTCTTGCCCGAGTGGACGACCTCGTCCCGCTTGCCTGAAGCGTCCTTGGGCCCGTAGATCGTCTTGCTGAGCTTGGCGCCGAGCAGGTTGTCCGAGAGCATCAGGAAGAGACGGCCCTCGCGGACCTGGACCTTGTCACAGCGGTAGAAAGTGCGCAGCAGCTCGGCGTCCGACTTGAGACCCATCGCGCGCAGGAACACCGAGGCCAAGAATTTGCGCTTGCGGTCGATGCGGACGTGGAGCAGGTTCTTGGAGTCGTACTCGAACTCCACCCAGCTGCCGCGGTACGGGATGATCTGCGCGGCGAAGAGGCCCTTCTCCGGCTGGGAGAAGAACACGCCCGGCGAGCGGTGGAGCTGGCTGACGATGACGCGCTCCGTGCCGTTGATGATGAAGGTGCCGTTCTCCGTCATCAGCGGGATGTCGCCGAAGTAGACCTCCTGCTCCTTGATGTCGCGGATCGTCTTGGCCTGCGTTTCGGGATCGCGGTCCCAGACCACCAGCCGGATCGTGACCTTGAGCGGCACGGCGAACGTCATGCCGCGCTCCTGGCACTCGTCCACGTCGTACTTCAGCTTGAGGCCGACGGGCTCGTCGCAGGTTTCGCAGGTGACGGGCCTGTTCTCGTTCAGGTGCCCGCACTTGGCACAGTGCACCTCACGGTCGCCGCGCGGGTCCGTGATGATGGTGGCCCCGCAGAAGGTGCAGGGCCGGCCCAGCTTGTCGAGTCCGGTGAGGCGACCGCACTTGCATTCCCAGTTGCCGATCGAGTACTCGACGAACTCCAGGGAACAGTTCTCCCGGAGATCGGTGATCGGGAAGACGCTCTTGAAGACCGACTGCAGCCCGGCGTCCTCGCGGTCCGTGGCGAGCACCCGCATCTGCAGGAAGCGTTCGTAGGAATTCTTCTGGATCTCGATGAGGTTCGGGATGGGGATCGAGGTCTTGATCTTGGCGAAATTCACCCGTTCCCGATAGACGTTCTTCGGAGCCGTGTACATCAGTCAATTACCCCACGTAAGGAGTGCGCGGGGAGACACGACGTCCCCCTCGCAGTGGTGCGACCAGATCGAACGGAAACCCGCTCCGCTCGTACCAGAAAACCCTTGACGACCCTGGGCTACTTGATCTCGACCGTGGCGCCGACTTCCTCGAACTTCTTCTTGATCGCGGCGGCCTCGTCCTTCGAAACGCCTTCCTTCACCAGCTTCGGGGCGCCGTCGACCAGGTCCTTCGCCTCCTTGAGGCCCAGGCTCGTGACCTCGCGGACCACCTTGATGACGTTGATCTTCTTGTCGCCCGCACCCATGAGATGGATGGCGAAGTCGGTCTTCTCCTCGGTCGCCGCCACGGCGCCGCCGGCCGCCGGGGCGCCCGCCGCAGCCATCGTCACGGGAGCCGCGGCCGCAGCCGAGACGCCCCACTTCTCCTCGAGGAGCTTCACCAGCTCGGACACCTGCATCACGGTGAGGGAGCTCAGATCGTTCACGATCGCCTGAATGTCAGCCATTACCTTCCTTCTTTCCTTACCTACAGAGTCGACGGCACGAAAGCCAATTTTCTCGAAGGCCGGGGTTTACTGCCCCGCCTGCTTGTCCTGATGCGCCTTCAGCACGCGTGCGAGCTGCCCCGCGGGCGTGCTCAGCAAGCGCACCAGCTTCGAGGCTGGCGCGTTCAGCATCCCGAGGAGCCTTGCGCGGAGCTCGGGCAGGCTCGGCATCGACGAGAGGGCTTTCACCCCGTCGGCGTCGAGCATCTGGCTCCCCGAGACCAGGCCGGCCTTCACGACCAGGTTCGGGTGGTCCTTGGCGAAGTCCATCAGGACCTTCGCCAGAGCCACGGGATCGAAGCTGGTGTAAGCGACGCCCGTGGCGTTGTCGAACTTCGGCGCGAGCGGCTCGAGCGGCGTGTCCTTGAGCGCGCGAAGCGCGAGGCTGTTCTTGACCACGCGGTAGCGCGAGCCCGACTGGCGGACCTTGCGCCGGAACTCGGTCACAGCCGGAACGCTCAGGCCGCGGAAGGCCACCAGGATCGCGTGCGGCGAGCGTCCGAACTCGTCGTGGAGGTTCTCGATCAACGTCTGCTTTTCAGTCCGATTCATGACTTCTTCCCCGCCCTTATTCGTGGGCCTCGACCGAACCGAGGTCGACCCGGACGCCGGGCCCCATCGTCGACGAGAGTGCTATGGACTTGACGTACTTGCCCTTGGCCGCGGCCGGCTTCGCCTTCAGCACGCTGTCGATCAGCGCCTTGGCGTTGTCGAACAGCTTCTCGGCGCCGAACGAAACCTTGCCGATCGGGGCGTGGATGATCGCCGTCTTGTCGACGCGGTACTCGACCTTGCCGGCCTTGATCTCGCGCACGGCCTGCCCCACGTTGAAGCTGACCGTGCCGGTCTTGGGGTTGGGCATGAGGCCGCGGGGGCCGAGGATCTTCCCGAGCTTGCCGACGGACTTCATCATGTCGGGGGTGGAGACGACCGCGTCGTAGTCCAGCCAGTTCTCGGTCTGGATCTTCGCCACCATGTCCTCGCCGCCCACGAAGTCGGCGCCGGCGTCCTGCGCCTCCTTGATCTTCTCACCCGAAGCGATGACCAGGACCCTCTTGGACTTGCCGCCGAGGCCGTGGGGCAGGATCACCGTACCGCGGACCATCTGGTCAGCATGCTTGGGATCGACCCCGAGCCGGAGCGCCACCTCGACCGTCTCGTCGAACTTCGCGAAGGCGTGCTTCGCCACCGTGGCGACGGCGTCGGAGAGCGGGTACTGGGGCTTCACCGCGACGGCCTCGTGGGCCGTGCGGAACTTCTTGCCTGGACGCCTCATCTCGACCACTCCTTCGGCAGACACCCGTTTAGGCTGCCTCCCACCCACCCCGGCAACGGCCCCGGGCGGTGGTTCTCCCAAGAGAACGTCCCGACTAGCTAGAAACCTCGACGCCCATGCTCCGCGCCGTCCCGAGGACGGTGGCGAGCGCTGCCTTCACGTCCTCGCAGTTGAGGTCGGGGAGCTTGAGCTTTGCGATCTGCTCGGCCTGTTTCATCGTGATCGTGCCAACCTTCGTCTTGTTCGGCTCGCCGCTGCCCTTGGCGATGCCGGCCTCGCGCTTGATCAGCACGGCCACGGGCGGCGTCTTGGTGATGAACGTGTAGGAACGATCGGCGTAGACCGTGATCACGACCGGGATGATGAGCCCATCGTCCTTCGCGGTCTTCGCGTTGAAGGCCTTGCAGAAGTCCATGATGTTGACCCCGGCCTGGCCCAGGGCCGGGCCCACGGGCGGAGCCGGCGTCGCCTTGCCTGCCGGGATCTGAAGTTTGATCTGACCAACGACCTTTTTCATGAACCTATACCTTAGAGCTTCTCGACCTGGAGGAAATCCAGCTCGACCGGCGTCGAGCGGCCGAAGATGGTGACCATCACCTTGAGGGTGTTGCGGTCGAGGTTGACCTCTTCGACGACGCCCTGGAAGTTGGAGAACGGCCCGTCGATGATGCGCACGTTCTCGCCGCGGTCGAAGGTGTACTTGGGTTTTGGCTTCTCGTGCGATTCCTTGACCTGCACGAAGATCTGGTCGGCCTCCTCGGGCGAGAGCGGCACCGGCCGGCTGCCCGAGCCCACGAAGCCCGTCACCTTTGGCGTGTTCTTCACGAGGTGCCAGGTGGAGTCGGGGATCTTGCGGCCGTCGGGCCCCTCTTCGGTCTCGATCTCCACCAGGATGTAGCCGGGGAAGAAGCGCGTGGCCGTCTGCACCTTCTTGCCGGCCTTCATCTCCACGACCTCCTCGGTCGGGATCTCGATCCGGCCGATCTGCGCCTCGAGATCGTAGGCCTTGGCTCGCTGGCGCAGGCTCTCGGACACCTTCTTCTCGAAGCCCGAGTAGGTGTGAACGATGTACCACTGCTTCGACATGAGCATTTCCACCATGGCCTAGCGCAGGACCCGTGTGAACAGTCTGGAGAGCAGGATGTCCAGGCCGTAGAGGTAGAAGCCGAAGAAGACGGTGGTGACGATGACCACCACGGTCGTCGTCTGGACCTCCTGACGGCCGGGCCAGGTCACCTTCTTGAGCTCGCTCCGGACCTCGACGAAGAACGTCTTCAGCTCTTTGAACTTGCGCGGCCCCCACGAGAGCCATGGCGGTGGCGAAGACGCCCCGCCGCTCTCGGTCTCCTGCTTGTCCATCTTCCTTGCCTCAGCGACCGCCATCGATCCCCTTGACCCCGCATCCGCTCTCAAGTGGCAGGCCAGGAGGGACTCGAACCCCCAACCCCCGGTTTTGGAGACCGGTGCTCCACCATTGAGCTACTGGCCTACATTCGTCAGGGGAAAACGCTGCGCAGCGTTTTCCCCTAGAACCCCTTTTGCTCGCTTCGCGCGAGTGAATCGCGCTTCGCTCGCAGCCCGTCCCTTGAGGGTGTTGCGCCACCCGGCTACTTGGTCTCCTTGTGGGCGGTGTGCTTGCGGCACCACGGGCAGAACTTCGAAAGCTCGAGGCGCTCCGTGGTCTTCTTCTTGTTCTTGGTGGTCGCGTAGTTGCGTCGCTTGCAGTCCGGACACTGGAGAGTGATGTTGTCGCGCATGCCGTTACTCGATGATTTCCGAGACGGTGCCGGCGCCGACGGTGCGGCCGCCCTCGCGGATCGCGAAGCGCAGCCCCTTCTCCATCGCGATCGGCATGATCAGCTCCACCGTCATCTGCGTGTTGTCCCCAGGCATCACCATCTC
>CAYTWT010000353.1:0-14211 GCA_964442185.1 uncultured Acidobacteriota bacterium | reverse complement strand
GGCTCTACTTCCGCGTGTCTGAAACGACGGCCCTGCGCTATGGGGCTCTCGGCTCGAAGCCGTTCGAGCCCTGGCCGGGTCACGTGATGAAGGGCTACTACGAGCTGCCGGCCAGCATCCTGGAAGACGTTGACGAGGCCGTCGCCTGGGCGCGCGAGGCGTGGCAGCTCCCGCGAGCCAAACGGCGCAAGAGCGCCCGGACGGACAAAGCGCGCTAACTCTCAGCCCGAGCGCGCCAGCCTGCGGCGCAGCCCGGGCGGCAGCAGCGGCGACGGGCCGCCGGCTTGGACGAAGCCGCCCAGGGCGTCGAGCAAGGCGGCACGCTTGCCCGCGGGCGTCTGCGCAAGAACGGTGTCCCAGCGCTCCAGCACCGAACGCAGGCGCTCACAAGCGCTCTGCAGCTCGGCGACGCGGCCCTCCAGTGAGATCAGCTTGGCCGCCGCCAGCGCGCGCACTTCGTGACACGGCGCGCCGCCCTCGTCGCGCACCTTGACGACGCGCGCCAGCTCCTCGAGCGTGAAACCCAGCGCTACCGCGCGCCGCACCAGGCGCACGCGTGACAGGGCCGCTTGCGGATACTCGCGGTAGCCGTTCTTCGAGCGCGGAGCCCTGGGTAGCAGGCCTCGGTCTTCGTAGTGCCTGAGCGTGTCCGGGCTGACCTCGGCCAGCCGCGCGAGCTCCGTCGAGCGCAGCGGCCGCGGCGTGTTTCCTTGGCCATCCGGACGTCGAACATGTTCGGGGGTCAAGTCAAGAGACGTGTCGTCGCGTTCCTGTAGAATCACACGCCAAGAGCCAGATGGGAGAACGCGCGGCGGAACCTTCACGAGCGAGAGCGGCCTTGGTGCTGGCGGCGATCCTGGTGGCCGGCGGCGTGTTTCGACTCATCCTGGCGCTGCTGATTTCGCCGAGCGTCGATGAATCCTACGCGGTCGCGATGTCGAGGCGCCTCGCGCTGAGCTACTACGACCATCCGCCGATGATGTTCTGGCTCACGGGTGCGGCGACGCGGCTGGCGGGGAGCGAGCACCCGCTGGTGGTCAGGCTCCCGTTCCTGCTTGCCTTTGCGGGCACCACGAGCCTCGTGTATCTGCTCGGCGAGCGCCTGTTCGGACGCTCGGCCGGCCTCTGGGGCGCCGCCTCCCTCAACCTGACGCTCTTCTTCGCGGTCTGCGCCGGGGGCTGGATTCTTCCCGATGGGCCACTCCTCGTCGCTGCTGCCGCTGCGGCAACCTGCCTCGCCGCCGCTCTTTTCGAAAACCCCGGTCAAGCCTCGGCGCCATGGTACGCCTTCGGTTTCTTCACTGGCCTCGCCCTCCTCTCCAAGTACCACGGCCTGGTTCTGCTCGCCGGCGCGGGGCTCTTCCTGGTGACGTCGCAACCTCATCGCTTCTGGCTGCGGCGGAGCGCCCCCTACCTTTCAGCCGCGATCGCGTTGGCGGTTTTCAGCCCCGTGCTGTTCTGGAATGCCAGCCACGGCTGGGCCTCGTTCCGCTTCCAGAGCGGGCGAGCCGGGACCGTCGCCGGCACGGGCGCCACACCCTTTCTCGGGAGCCTCGGCGGCCAGGTCGCCTGGATGCTTCCCTGGATCTGGGTGCCACTTCTGATCGCCTTCGGCGGCGCGCTTCGCGCGGGACCCGGCGCGGCGGCTCGCTGGTTGCTGGCGTGCCTGGCTGCTGGCCCGATCTGCGGCTTCACCTTGCTCACGATTCTGGGCCGCCCTGGGCTTCCGCACTGGACGGCGCCGGGCTACTTCTTCCTGTTTCCGTTGCTGGGGGCCGAGCTGTCGCGACGCGTTCGGGCAGGAAGCGCGTGGCCGTGGCGCTGGCTGGCCGGATCGGCGATCGGGCTGGTCGTGGTCACGGTGGCCCTGGCCGCGCATACGGCCACTGGCTGGATCGGCCGCGTCGCGCCGGGCCTGATGGGAATCGGAGACCCGACACTCGACCTGGTTCCCTGGGACGGCCTCGCCCCGCGACTCGCAGCCTTCCGAAAGGCCGAGCCCGGTGTCTTGATCGCGGGCAGCCTCTGGAGCGACACGGCGAAGATCACCTATGCCCTGGGGCCGAAGGTGCCGGTGGCCTGCGTCGGAGAGGACCCGCGCGGTTTCCACTACGTGACCGACCAGCGCTCGCTCGTGGGACGAGACGTGCTGCTCGTGGTCCGCCGGCGCCCTGGACCCGAGCCCATGACGGCCTATGCTCCATTCTTCGAGCGGGTGATTCCGCTCGGGATTTTCCCGGCATCGCGTGGTCGCGGCGAGCCGGTCTTGAGCTACTACCTCGGGCGTCGCCTGCTGCGAGCAGTGCCGGCGATCCGGCCGAGCTTGTGAAGATCCTCGTCGTCGTACCCACCTATAACGAGCGTGAGAACATCGGCCCGCTGCTGCGCGAGTTGCTCGCCGAACGCGACTGCCTCGACGTCTGGGTCGCCGACGACGGCAGCCCCGATGGCACGGGGGACGTGGTTCGGGAGGCGATGGCCACTTGGCCGGGACGTGTTGCGCTTCGGAGCCGCGCAGACAAGGGCGGCCGCGGTGCGGCCGTGATCGCCGCGTTCAAGCAGGGCCTCGCCGACCCGCGGGGCTATGACATCCTCTTCGAGATGGACGCGGACTTTTCGCATCACCCGCGAGAGATCGGGAAGTTCCTCGAAGCACTCGAGAGCCACGACATGGTGATCGGGTCGCGCTACGTCGCGGGCGGGGGAACCTCCGACTGGGGGCTGACGCGAGCCGCGCTGTCGTGGCTCGCCAACAAGTACATCGCCACGGTGGCGCGCATCCCGATCCGCGACACCACGAGCGGCTATCGCGCCTACCGCAGGGCGGTCCTCGAAATGACCGACTTCGATCGCATCCGGATCACGGGCTACGTCGTCCACGGCGAGATGGCTTACCAGGCATGGATCCACGGTTTCCGCATCGGCGAAGTGCCGATCCACTTTCGGAACCGGCGCCGGGAGGCTTCCAAGCTGACGACGACCGAGATCGTCACGGCTTTCGTCAACTTCGCGCTGCTGGGCTTTCGCTACGGCTTTCGACCCCGCAACGCCCGGCGGGACTGAGCAAGGAGCCCCGGCACTGCCCACACGCCTCGACCCCGAGCAGATCGGCCAGACCATCGATCGCCTCCGCGACCGCATCGAGGCCCGCTTTCCCGATTCGGGTCTGGCGCGCGTCGGCAGTGAGCTCGGCGTCATCGCGGCCGCGACCAGGCAGCGCATCCTCTGGATCTCGCGGCCGATCCTGGGCTTGCGCGTTGCCGTGGCTTGCCTGATCGCCTTGATCGCCGCGCTTGTCTTCGTCGCGGTCGCCGCCGTCCGGACGCCGAACGAGCCGCTCAAGCTCCTGGAGTTCGTGCAGGGCGTCGAGTCGGGGATCAACGACGTCATCCTGGTGGGAGCCGGCATCTTCTTTCTGGTAACGGCCGAGCGCCGGATCAAGCGAAGGCGCGCCCTGTCCGCGATCAACGAGCTGCGGGCCATCGCCCACCTGATCGACATGCACCAGCTCACCAAGGACCCGGAGTGGGTCCTTGGGCGCGGCGAGCAGACCGGCGTGCTCGCCCCGCGTGAGATGAGCCGTTTCGAACTCAGCCGCTACCTCGACTACTGCAGCGAGATGCTCTCGCTCACGAGCAAGATCGCGGCCCTGCACATCCAGGACTTCGACGACGAGGTGGCCCTGGCCGCGGTCAACGAGGTGGAAGATCTGACCACCGGCCTGTCCCAGAAGATCTGGCAGAAGCTGATGATCCTGCTGAGGGACCCCCGCTAACGATGGTGGCAGCAAGTGCGTCAGTTGGAATGCTCGGCAGCGCGCGCGCGGCCGCCCTCTATCTGGCCCTCGCCGTGCTGCTGCTCGCGCCCCTCAGCCTGCACCCGGGCACGCGCGCCCCCGACGATGGCGACGCGCTTTACAGCGTCTGGATTGCGGCCTGGGGCTCACAGCATCTGAGCCTGGGCTACCCGGGCCTGCTGGAGGCCAACGCCTTTTATCCCCACCCATCCGGGCTCGCCTACTCGGAGCCTCTGCTGGGCCAGGCGCTGCTTGGATGGCCGCTGTTTCGCCTTTTCTCCGACGCCCTCGTCGCGACCAACCTGCTCCTGATTCTCACGCTGGCGCTGTCCGCGCTCGCCGCGCACCTGCTCTTGCGCGAGTTCACCGGAAACGAGGCGGCGGCAGTGTGTGGCGCCGTCGTGTATGCCTTCAACGCCTACAGTTTGTCCCAATTGCCGCGACTGCAGCTCGTGACGCTGCAGTGGCTGCCGCTGGCGCTTTTGTTCCTGCTCCGCTTCCTGGCGCGAGGGCGCGCTCGCGACGCGTGGCTGTTCGGCCTCTTCGGCGTGCTCCAGGGCTTGTCGTGCCTCTACTACCTGTTGTTCTTCCTGACGGCCCTCGCCGTCGTCGTGCCCGTGGGGCTCTGGCAGTCCCGATCGTTCCGGAAGCCTCGCGTGCTCGCGATCCTGGCGGCGGTCGGCCTCGCGTGCGGCGCGGTCCTCGGCTTCGTGACTGACCCGTTCCGCGAACTGTTCCGCCGCTATGAGTTCGTGGGCGAGCCCGGCGTGTTCGATCTCGCCGGCCTGCTCCAACCTCCCGCGAACAGCCTGCTCTACGGCGGGCTCGTGAGCCCGCATCCGCTTCCGGACCACTTCCTCGGCGTGTTCGCGGTGGCCTTGGCGGCAGTGGGGCTGTTGGCTTTGTGGCGATCCCGGCGCGAAGGCAGCAGCACGGCCGCGTGGGGTCCGGTGTTCGCCGGAGCGCTCGGCGTGGTGCTCGCGGCGGGCCCTGTCGTGATCGCCTTCGGACGCCGCCTCGGGCGCGGCCCGTTGCAGCGTCTCTACGACTCGCCCCCGTTCGACCAGCTCCGCGATCCCGATCGGTTCGTGGTCGTCGTCTACCTGGCCCTCGCGATCCTCGTAGCCCTCGGCGCCGCCCGCCTGCTCCAGGGTCGGCATCCAGCCTGGGCGGTGCTCGTCGTCGCCGTTCTCCTGGCGGAGCACACCACCCCCGGCCAGGTCACCGGCATGGAGGTGCCCACGGTGAGCCGCGCGCCCGAGGCCTATCCCTGGCTCGCGGCGCAGCCCGGCCTCGGTCCGGTCGCGGAGCTTCCGGTGCGCCCCTTTCGTCAGATGCGCTGGGCGAGCCTCGACGCTTATCTCTCGACGGCCCACTGGAAGCCGATCCTGATGGCGAAGCCCAGCCTCTACCCGCCCGCCCTCGAGTGGCTTCAGTGGGGCCTGCGCGATTTTCCAGACGAGCGCTCGCTCACGCTGCTGCGCGGACTCGGCTTCCGCTATGCCCTCGTACATCCGAAGCGCTGGCCCGAGGCGTCCCGCTCCTTGATGAACCGCCGCCTCGACCGGCTCGGCGATGCCGCGCCGCTGTTATGGCGTTCGGCCGACGCCGTCGACGCCGTGGCCAGCCGCTACCTGATGGGCGGCGAGCGGATCCACGCCCTCACGTCGCTTGACGCCGAGCCGGAGCCCCGCGCCTGCGCGTGTCGCGAGATCGCGCGCTCCGAGCTGCGGGTCGAGGCCAAAGGGCCCGTGCCAGCGGAGCGTGCGATCGACGGCCGCCGGAAAACGAAGTGGACGACCCACGAGGGCCAGCACGAGGGCCACCAGTTCGACATCGTCTTCGCGCAGCCTCGCCAGCCGGTGCGGATCGAGATCGAGATGGCCTTTCCCTGGGGGGAGTTCGCGCGCAATCTCGAGTTCAACGGCTACTTCGAGGGACATGGCTTCCGGATCGAGCAGCGGCCCGACCCCGCGTACGACCTCGCCCTCGCGCGGCAGCTCGTGGCGGACCCGGGCCGCGCCCGGCTCCGCTACGACCTCGCTCCGGAACCGGTAGAGCGGCTGCGGCTCTTCATCCAGCGCACCGAGGAGGCGACCATCCCCTGGAGCATCGCGGAGATCCACGTCTTCGAGGCCGAAGGCACCGGGGCCGCGGCGGAATAGAATCGGCCCATCTTGTCCCCGCCCCTGGAGCTGTCGATCGTGATGCCCTGCCTCAACGAGGCCGAGACGCTCGCGAGCTGCATCCGCAAGGCCCAAGGCTCGCTCGAGCGCCTCGGCATCGCGGGCGAGGTGGTCGTGGCCGACAACGGGAGCAGCGACGGTTCGCAAGCGATCGCGCGCGCGTTGGGCGCGCGTGTCGTCGACGTGGCCGAGAAGGGCTACGGCAGCGCCTTGCGAGCGGGCATCGAGGCGGCCCGCGGCCGCTACGTGATCATGGGCGACGCCGACGACAGCTACGACTTCGCGGCCCTCGACGGCTTCGTCGCGAAGCTGCGAGGGGGGAGCGAGCTCGTGATGGGAAACCGCTTCAAGGGCGGGATCCGTCCGGGCGCCATGCCCGCGCTCCACCGCTATCTCGGTAATCCGGTGCTGACCGCCATCGGCCGGCTGCTCTTCCGCTCGCCCGCCGGCGACTTCCACTGCGGCCTGCGCGCCTTCAGCCGCGAGGCGTATGCGCACATGCAACTCCAGACGACGGGCATGGAGTTTGCGAGCGAGATGATCGTCGCGGCCACGCTGAAGGGCCTGCGCATCGACGAGGTGCCGATCGTCCTCTACAAGGACGGCCGTTCTCGCCGCCCGCACTTGCGCAGCTGGCGTGATGGTTGGCGCCACTTGCGCTTCATGCTTCTCTACAGCCCGGATTGGCTCTTCCTCTATCCAGGGCTATCGCTGTCCGCAGTGGGCCTGGCCCTTGGCGGGCGCCTGACCGCAGGCCCCGTGCTCGTCGGCCATGCTGTCCTCGACATCCACACGCTGCTGGTGTCCGGGTTCCTCGTGATCCTGGGTTACGAGATCGTGCTGTTCGGGATTCTCACCAAGCTGTTCGCAGTGCGGGAGGGCTTTCTTCCCGATGATCGGCTCGCCCGTGCCGCCAGCGCCGTGGGTCTCGAGCGTGGCGCGATCGGCGGGGCGGCCGCCAGCGCCGCCGGTCTCGCGCTCCTGCTGTGGGCGGTGGCTCACTGGTCGAGCGCGCGCTTTGGCGATCTCGACCCGCGCGTCACGATGCGCCAGGTGATCCCGGCCATCGTGGTGATGGTCCTGGGACTACAGACCGTTTTCTCGAGCTTTCTCTTCAGCCTCTTCAGCCTCCGCAAGCGCTGAGATCCTCGAGCCGCTGCTCCAGGAAGCGGCGCTCGGGATCGGTGCGGACCAGCGCCAGGGCCCGTCGATACGACGTAGCTGCTTCGTCCAGGCGGCCGAGCCGACGCAGCAGAGCCGCGCGCGCCGCCGGCAGCAGGTGATAGCCCGACAGCGCACCGCGACCCTCGAGGGCGTCGAGCAGCAGCAGACCGCGTTCGGGGCCGTCGACCATTGCGACCGCGACCGCCCGGTTCAGTTCGGCAACCGGCGAAGGCTGCACCCGCAAGAGCAGGCCGTAGAGCGCCGCGATCTGCCGCCAATCCGTGTCCTCTGGCCGTCCGGCGCGCGCATGCAACGCCGCGATCGCCGCCTGGAGCGCGAACGGCCCGGCCGGGCCCGCACGCAGCGCGGCCTCCACGCGCGCCACACCCTCGACGATCTGGGCGCGGTCCCAACGCGTACGCTCCTGGTCGTCCAGCAACACCAGGCTTCCATCGTCCGCAAGGCGGCTCGCGCGCCGCGAATCGTGAAGCAGCATCAGGGCCAGAAGCGCGTTCGCCTCGCGCCATTCCGCGTGCTCGCCGACGAGCTCGACGACCAGGCGGCACAGACGGATGGCTTCGCCGGAAAGCTCCTTCCGAAGCAGCCTGTTGCCCGTGCTGGCCAAGTAACCCTCGTTGAAGACCAGATAGACGACGGCGAGCGCCGAATCGAGGCGCTCGCGCAGTAGCTCCGGCGGCGGCACCCGGTACGGGATGCGCGCCTGGCGGATCTTGCTCTTGGCGCGAACCAGCCGCTGCGCCAGGGTCGGGACCGGCAACAGGAAAGCGCGCGCGATCTCCTCGGTCGTGAGGCCACAGACGGTGCGCAGCGTCAGCGCGACCCGGGCGTCGGCGGCGAGCGAAGGATGGCAGCAGGTGAAGATCAGGCGCAGGCGATCGTCCTCGATCTCACGATCGTCCGGCAACTCGGCCGGCGGCGAGGCGCGTTCGGGAGGAAGCTCGCTGAGCTTCGAAGCATGTAGCCGAGAGCGACGCAGGCGATCGAGGGCGCGGTTGCGGCCCGCCGTGACGAGCCAGGCGCGCGGGTTCTGCGGCAGGCCATCGCGAGGCCAGGTCTCGAGGGCCAGCGTGAAGGCATCCTGGAGCGCCTCCTCGGCGAGATCGAAATCGCCGAGGAGGCGGATCAGCGTGGCGAGGACGCGGCCACGTTCCTCGAGATGAAGCCTCTCGACTGCAGCCGCTGCTTCGCTCAATGCGTGGGAAGGATCGGCCTCACCTCGATCGAGCCGACGCGGGCGCTGGGCACGCGCGCCGCGATCGCGAGGGCTTCGTCGAGGTCCCTGGCCTCGATCAGGTAGAAACCGCCGAGCTGCTCCTTGGTCTCGGCGAAGGGCCCGTCCGTGGTCAGCGTCTTGCCCTCACGCACACGAACCGTCGTGGCGGTCGTCGTCGGCTCCAGGGCCTCGCCGGCCTTGTAGTTGCCGCTCTTCGCGATGCTCTCGGTGAAGGCTCCGTACTCGGCGAGCATGCTGTTCCGCTCGGCCTCGGAGATTTCCTCCCAGTGCTTCTCGTTCGAGTAAATCATCAACAGGTATTGCATGGATTAGATCCTCTCTTCGGTGTCTGGGCTTTCGTCCAGTTCACAAGCTAGACGTAAGGCACTGTCGGAAATCGACAGGCTCATCCTCTTTTTCCCCCGTCCTCGTCCGGCAGGGCGACCGACCGAAAGCGGAAGAAGAGTGCCAGGTCATAGACGATCTTCAGCCCGCCGCTGAGAAAGAAGGGCACACCGGTGGCGGCGACCGCCATCGTCGCACCGGAGACGAGCGGCGCCAGGGCCTGCGCCAGGGCGCGGGCGCTGCCGGTGAGGCCGGCGGCCGCGGGGCGCTCTTCAGGCGCGACCAGCGCCATCGTGTAGGCCTGGCGCGTCGGCACGTCCATCTGGGACAGCACGTGCCGCAGCAGCAGCACGGCCGCCGCCGCGCTGAACGTGGGCATGAACGGCACGACCAGCAGCAGGACGTTCGACGGCAGGTGCGTGAAGACCATCGTGTTCAGCAGCCCGACGCGCTCGGCGATGCGAGTGGCGAGGAGAAAGGAAATGGCGGAAAGCAGGTTGGTCCCGAAGAAGAGCGCCCCCAGCGCCTCGGGCCCGACGCCAAAGCGGAGATGGAACCAGTACACGAGCAGACTCTGCATGATGAAGCCGCCCGCCAGCGCGTCGACGGCTTGCAGTCCGGCGAGTTGGAGCACGGCGCCGCGAGAGCGGTGGAGCCCGATGGCTCCGACACGCCTCGGCTCGGCAGCGCCAACGGGGGCTGGCAATGCTGCGAGGCGCAGGTAGACCGCCGTCAGAGCGACACCACCGCCCGCGTATGCCCAAAGCATCCACCGGTACGCGGCAAGCTCGTCGGCGCCTCTCTCGCGCGCCCATCCGAGCCACAATCCTGCCGCCAGCGCCCCGAGTGCCGCGGGCAGAAACCCGAACACGTTGTACCAACCAAAGACACGCGTCCGCGACCCGAATCGGACCGTACCGGGAAGCAGCGCCTGCTCCATCGCGGTGAATGGGCCCGCCTCCTGGCCATTTGGGCTCAGCGTTCCGAGCACCGCTCCGGCCAGCAGCAGCCAGCGCGTCTCGGCGAGAGCCAGGAGCCCACCGCCGAGCGCGATCAGCGGCGCGGTGAAAGCCATGACCCGCGCCGGACCGATGCGCGTCGCCGCCGCCGCGAGGAACATCGTCAGTAGGGCATCCTCGACCATGGTGGCCGTGAAGACCGCCCCGATCTCGACCGACGACAAGCCACGCTTCGCCAGGTACAACGCGAGAACGACGGAGAGCCAGCCGAAGCTGAAGGCGCGCACGGCCTTCGCCACGAACAGCAGCCGCCCCTCGCGCGCGAGAGCGAGTCTCTCGCCGTCCGGCGCGCTCATGCGATCGGCAGCTTCATCCGTCGGAGCAGATCCATGAAGCGAGGCTCGCCGCGCAGGAAGTCGAAGTCGGCCATCGCGGCGAGGCCCATCATCATGCTGTTGCGTTCCTCGTAGCCTCGCTCCAGCCATTCGAGGGTCTGCTGCTTGTCGCCCAGGCTGGCGAAGATCCAGGCGCGCGACAGAGGTGCTACATACTCCTGCTTTGAACGCGCCTCCAGTTCCGCCAGGAGGGCCTGTGCCTCGTCGCGACGGCCCCCAGCCGAGAAGGCGAAAGCCAGCATGCCGAGGATCATCGGAGAACGCCCCGAGAGGGCGGCTGCGCGCTGCCCCTTCTCGATCGCCTCGTCGACACGGGGGATCCGCGCCGCGTTGCCGGCTCCGGCCCACAGGCTCTGGAGGTGGTCCGGGTCGATCTCGAGCGCCCTCCGGCAACGCGTGAGCCCCGCCTCGTAGCGCCGCGCGAAGTAGAGCCCGCTGCCCACGATGCCGTGCGTCAGGGGCGACATCGGCTCGAGCTCCAGCGCCGCTTGCCACTCGACTTCAGCCTCGTCGGCGCGGCCCGTGGCGGCGAGCAGTTGTCCGAGGAACATGTGCGCCCGCACGTCGTTGGCGCTGCACGCGAAGGCCTGTCGGAACTCGGCCTCGGCGGCGGCCCAGTCCCAGTCGAACCAGAACCGGATCAGCGCCATCGAGACGTGAGCCTCGGCCAGCCCAGCGTCGAGGGCCAGGGCCTGCTCTGCTGCGTGCTTCGCCTTCGCGAAAGCCGTCTTCGGCGGAATCAGAGCGTAGTAGCCGATCACGCTGTACGAGTCGGCGAGCCCCGCATGCGCCAGCGCGTAGGACGGGTCCTGCCCGATCGCCTGTTCGAAGAATTGGATGCCCTTCCACAACCCGCCTTCGCTGCGCTTGTTCCACCAGTAGCGACCTTGCAGGTAGAGGTTGTAGGCCTCGGGGTTCGCCGTCGAGCGTCGCACGCGGGGCAGGGCGGTCTCCCCGACCAGGTGGATCCTGAGTGTCTCGACGATGGTGGCCGCGATCTCGTCCTGGATGGCGAAGACATCTTCCATGTCGCGGTCGTAGCGCTCGGACCAGAGCTGGTAGCCATCGCTCGTGTTGATGAGCTGGGCCGTGACGCGCAGACGGTTGCCCGCCTTGCGCACGCTGCCCTCGAGAACCGCCTCGACGCCTAGTTGTTGGCCGATCCGGCGGACGTCGTCGGCCCGGCCCTTGAACTGGAACGCGGAGGTCCGCGCGGCCACACGCAGGCCCGCGACGTGCGTCAGCGCGCCAATCAGCTCCTCCGCGATGCCCTCGCAGAAGTAGTCCTGGTCCTTCTGCGGGCTCATGTCGGCGAACGGCAGCACCGCGATCGAGCGTCGGGGCTCTTCGCCTGCCGCAGCGGCGGGTAGCGCTGGCTCGCGCGCAGCCGCGTCCAGTTCCTCGATGAGAGCCTTCGCCGTCGCGGGCCGAGTCCCCGGATCCTTGGCCAGGAGCCGGTCCAGGACTCGTGCGAGTGCTTGGGGCACCTCCCGATTCACGTCGGAGGCCGAGAGCGGACGGTCCTTGAGGATCGCGCTGAGCGTGTCCATCGGCGTCGGTCCGCGGAACGGGTGCCGGCCGGTGAGCAGCTCGTACAACAAGACGCCCAGCGAAAACAGGTCCGAGCGTGGATCGACCGTCTGACCCCTGGCCTGCTCCGGCGACATGTACGCAACGGTTCCAACCAGGGCACCCTCCCTGGTGAGATCGCCCGGGCGCGTCTGCCGCTGGCTGATCTCCGCCACGGACGGGCCGGATGGTTCGAGCAGTTTGGCCAGGCCAAAGTCGAGGATCTTCACGCGGCCATCGGTTTCGACCATCACGTTGTCGGGTTTGAGGTCCCTATGGATCACGCCCGAGGCGTGAGCGCGCTCCAGGCCCCGAGCGATCTCCATGACGATGCGGAGCGCTTCGCCGACAACCAGAGGGCCGTCCTCGAGGAGCGCTCGCAGCGTGCGCCCCTCCACGAGCTCCATTGCAATGAAAACCGTGTCGCCGTCCTCGCCCACCTGGTAGATCGCTGCGATCGAAGGGTGGCGTACGGCCGCGGCCGCCTGGGCCTCGCGCAGGAAGCGCTCACGGCGCTCCGCGCTCGCGACGAAATCCGGCGGCAGCACCTTCAGGGCGACGGGTCGGCGCAGCTGCTCGTCCTCGGCCTTGTAGACGAGGCCCATCCCCCCCTCGCCGATCTTGGCCAGGATGCGGAAGTGCGCAAGGCGCTGCTTGTGCATGGAGGCGTCGCCCTGGGATTCTACCGGGCAACGGCTCGGGAACAGGTATAGGCTCGGCGCCGTGAACCGCCTGCTCGAGCGGCTGGCCCTGCATCGGCCCGAGCTGCGGGCGTGGGCGCTCTACGACTGGGCCAACTCGGTCTTCATGACGACGGTCCTGGCGTCGCTCTTTCCGATCTACTTCCGGAGCGTGGCAGCGGCGGAACTGCCGCCCGCCACGGCGAGCGCCCGCTATGCGCTCGCGACGAGCCTGGCCGTGACGATCGTGGCGCTCATCTCCCCGGTGTGCGGCGTTCTGGCCGACTACGCAGGCAAGAAGAAGGTCATGCTCGCGGCGTTTCTGGGTCTGGGCGTGACGGCCACCGCCTGTATGGCGCTGATCACGCGCGGGCACTGGCTGCTGGCCGCCGCGCTCTTCGTCCTGGGCAACGTGGGAGCGAGCGCCAGCATCGTCTTCTACAACTCGCTGCTGCCCCACGTCGCGGCCCCCGAAGAGGTGGACCGCGTCTCGAGCGCGGGCTTTGCCCTCGGCTACCTCAGCGGCGGCCTGCTGCTGGCGTTCAACCTGCTGATGATCCAGAAGCACGAGGCCTTCGGCATTCCCGACAAGCCGATGGCCATGCGGCTTTCGTTCCTGACCGCTGCCGTCTGGTGGGCGCTGTTCTCGATTCCGCTGTTCCGCCGCGTCCCCGAGCCGCCGCGGATCGCCGCGACACCGGAAGAGGCAGGCCGTGGGCCGCTCGCCATCGCCATCGGGCGACTGCGCCGAACGCTGGCGCAGATCCGCCTGCACCGGGATGCCGGCCTGGTGCTGCTCGCCTTCCTGCTCTACAACGACGGCGTCAACACGGTCTTACGGATGGCGGCGATCTACGGGACAGAGATCGGCCTCGGGCAGACCTCGCTGATCGCAGCCATCCTGCTGGTCCAGTTCATCGGCATCCCGTTCGCGTTCCTGTTCGGCGCGCTCGCCGGGCGGATTGGAACCAAGGGCGCGATCTTCCTGACGCTCGGCGTGTACGTGGGGATCGTGGTGCTGGGCTCACGGATGAAGACCAACGCGGACCTGTTCCTGCTCGCGACGCTCGTGGGCCTGGTCCAGGGCGGCGCGCAGGCGCTGGGCCGATCGCTCTTCGCCACGATGGTCCCGCGTCACAAGTCGGCCGAGATGTTCGGTTTCTTCGGCGTGTTCGACAAGTTCGGCGGCGTGATGGGCGGGGCGCTCTTCGCTTTGATGATCACGCTCACGGGCTCGAGCCGGCCTGCAATCCTGATGCTCGCGGTGTTCTTCGTGGCGGGCGGCGCGGTCTTGTCGCGGGTGGACGTCGAGCGCGGTCGCCGCGTGGCGCGCGAGGCCGAAGCGCAGGCCTTATAGGTTGAGGATGCCCGACCTACTTCGGGCTATGCGGCTCCACGAGCGCGCTCAGGCCTTGATGAAGCAGACTCCAGTGGCGAAGGGATCGTCCTGCTGCGCCAGGGCCTCGATCTGGCGTACGACGTCGCTGATCGACATCACGCGGTGGTAGCGCTGAGACCAGACGAGCATGCCCTTGAAGGGTCGGCCCTCCCGCTGCCATGTGGCCGGATGCACGACCGCCGCCTCATCCCGCGAAAGCCAGACCCACCCCCGCTCAGCCGCATGCGCGAAAACGATGTCGTCCTGGGTGCTCTTGCCGAGCGAGGCCTCGTCCTCCACGCGGTAGACCAGCCACCCAACGTTCCTCAGGGCTTCGACCAGAGCGTAAGGGACGTGCTCGTCAGTGAGGATGACGAAGCGGCCGAACACTATCGGCCGTGCCGCTCGCGTTCGTATTGGGCGGCCAGGGCCTCGTCTCCCTTGAGTTCCGCTTCGATCTCGCTCTTGTGGTCGTGGTAGTAGAGCAGCGCGGCGTAGACGTCGG
>CAYTWT010000352.1:0-18752 GCA_964442185.1 uncultured Acidobacteriota bacterium | reverse complement strand
CTACATCTCGAGGGCCACGGACCAGGACCCGTACCTCTCGCGGGTCCGCGAGGCGGTGGCCCGCGAGGCCGAGAGCTACGGCGCCTCCTACCCCCAGGGCCAGGGCCCGGGGCTGCGCTACACGGCCTTCGACCGGCACGCGAGCATCGCAAGGCAGACGCTCGCCCGCCTCCAGGAATCGCAGCGGGCCGTCGCCGCTTTTCTGGCGGGCCTAAAGCCGCTCGACCCCACGGAGGCGCAGCTACGGGGGTTCCGTCAGGTCTTCGACGCCCTCCCCTGGACGGACGTGCGCGAGACCCTGCACGCCAAGGTCGAGGTGCCCGCGGTGCCCGTCTGCTCCGCTTTCGTAGATCGCGCGGCTACGGGGCAGGAGGACCTGGTGATCGCCTTCACGGAGCTTGTCTCGGCCCCGACGAGCCGGCACGTCCTCGCCTTCACCCTGGCCACGTTCATCGACCTCATCGTCTTCCTGCTCGCGTACGCCTCGGGCCCCTTCTTCTTCGGCGCCCCCGCGGAAAGGTGGCTGAAGGCGGGCGCCGCGCTCGACTCGGCCGACGAGCAGGTCTTTGCCCGCGACCTGCTGCGCAAGGTCTCGGCAAACGCAAAGGGCCTGGCCCGGGTCGACGCCGCAGCGCTCAGCCACGGCGAGCGGCAGCTCGTGCTGCTGCTCACGTCGGGGGGGCTCGCCGCCCCCGTCGAAGAGGACGGCCAGCATTTCTACCTGCTCGATGCCACGGTACACCGAATCCTGGCGGAATCGTTGTCGGAAAGCCGCCTCCCGCTGCGTGCCGCGGCCGCCCAGCCAGCCGGCGGGTAGCGGCCTCTGCCTGCGCTTGAGTATGATCATACTCAAGCGCATACTCGGGCGATGAGCACGACCGAGCGTGTCACCGTCACCCTGTCCGCCGAGCTGGTGGAGGGGATCGACCGGCTCGAAAGGAATCGCAGCCGCTTCATTGCTGAAGCCGTCGAGCACGAACTGGCCCGACGCCGTCGCGAAGAGCTCCTCAAGTCGGTTCGCGACCCGCACCCCGAGACCGTGGACCTGGCCGACACCGGGCTGGGAGACTGGGCCGCCGACCTGGCTGACAATGAGCGGCTCGTCGATATGGAAGGAGGGACTGCCGTTCGCTGGGTCGGAGGACAGGGCTGGGTGAAGGAGTGAGCGTGACACTGGAGCGGGGCACCGTCGTGCTCGTCGAGCTCGACCCGACGGTGGGACACGAGCAGCGAGGTGTGCGGCCCTGCATCGCGGTGAGCGATCCCACGGTCAATGCCGATCAGCGCTTCCCTCTCATCGCGGTCGTGCCCGTGACCGGCACGTCGGGCGTGGGAGCGCTTTATCCTGCGTTGTCAGCCGGGACGAGCGGTCTCCGCAAGACGTCTTACGCCCTCGTCGATCATCTCCGATCGATCGACAAGCGCCGCATCCGCCGCATCTTCGGACAGCTTTCTTCCGGCGAGCTTGCCGGCGTTGACCGAGGGCTTGAGCTGTTCCTCGGCCTCAGCAGCAGGTGAAGTGGCGGCGGCTGACGCGCCTGCTCGATCAGCGCGTCCGTCACCTGCCGTCCGCTTGTTCGGGGTGCTCGACAAGGAAGCCCGAGACAGCAAGGGAAATGGTCAAGGTCCTCCGCGAGACCGAAGAAGGTGGACGTAACCGAGCTACTGCGCCGATCGCCGGGGCGCGGTCCACCGTATTGGAAGAGCCGCGTCCTGCGCCGGCAGGTGTCAGGTGAGCCGGCGCTGCGCGGCTTCATCGCGCAGCGTCCGTCGTTGAGCGAAGGGTTAGGCGGTGCACCTGGTGTCCTCTATATGAGCCACCCGAACTTAAGACCAGGGTCGGGTTCATGCGGGAGCGGTACAGCACGGCCTTGTGTCCGTCGAGGTACACGAGCTTCTTGCTCGACGACGGAGCGAAGCGGGCCGTGCGCCTTGGCGAACCGCGCGGGATACACGTGCAGGAATTTTCAAAAGGCCGCGATGCGCTGGACGACCCAGAACATCGCCATGCTGCCGATGGCGTAGGGCGGGACGAGTTGCGCCCATCGCGGCGCCTGGAACCCCGTGCGCCGGGCCAGGGCGATGAACGACAGAACAACCGCGATGAAGAGGAAGTGTCCCACCTCAACCCCCATGCTGAAGAACAGCAACGCGGTGGGAATATGTCCGTCGGGCAAACCGGCTTCGCTCAGCCCGCTGGCAAAGCCCAGGCCGTGCATCAGTCCGAAGGTCAGAGCCACGACCCACGGCGCCCGGGCGGTAAGGCCGATGCGGCCCTGCCGGCCGTGCAGAATCTCCGCGGCCACGAACACGATGCTCAGTGCGATGGCGGCCTCGACCGGCCGTTGCGGGACGTGGATGTAACCGAGCGCCGCCAGGGTGAGGGTGATGCTGTGGGAGATGGTGAAAGCGGTGACGGTCTTGACCAGCGTCCAGTGGCGGGTATCGAGGGTCAAGTGGAACGCACGGATCCTTGTCACTTGTCCCGGTTGACCCGTTCCCAGGCAGATGAGGATCAACGCGAGCACGAACAGGAGATGGTCGATGCCCGACAGGATGTGCTCGACCCCCAGCACGGAGTAGGTGCGGGCGACCTCCAGCGCATGGGGGGCAGCCTCCACCACGAAGGACGGCGCGGAGGGAGTGACGCGCGTGACCTGAGTGGTGCGGTCGAGACGCTCCACGCGCACGAGCACGTCGGTCGCGGTGGTGTTGAGGCCGGCGATGTGAATACTCCCCCCGGTCAGCCCTCCCGCGCACTTCAGCGTCCAGCGTTCGGTGTAGGCGTTATTGACCATGGTCGCGCGCGGCTCGTTGGTGTTAGTGCAGCCCGAGGGAAGCTCCACGTACAGCCCGAGGCGCAGGTCGTCTCCGAGGCCCGGGACCTTCCAGAGTGCCTGGTAGGTTTCCGGCCCGGTCTGGCGCAGCTCGAGATATGCGGGGCGCACCTCGTGTGCGTGCGCGCCACGCGCGAATCCACTGAGCAGAACAAGGATGAGCAGAGCGTTCTTCATTTCACTTTGCCGCCGCGACGTCCTTTGCCTCCGCCGGCTGCGCGCGCTCGATGGTCACGGTGTAACGCTTGAGCAACTCCTCGTAGAACTTCGCGTTCCCCCGAAGCCGCTGGGCGTTGGCCCACTCCCGACGCACGACGTCGCGCACGGCCGCCAACTCGGGCAGTCGTCCTTCAGTACGCTCGCGGACCACTACCAGATGCACGCCGTAACCGGACTCGACCGGCCCCTGCCACTCGCCGGGGGTCAGTCCGCCGAGGGCCACCGCGAACGCGTCGCCGAACTGTTTCGCGACCTCGCTGGTCGGCGAGGATTGGAACGTGTGTTCGAGTAAGAGCGAATCGCCCATTGCCGAGCTGTCTGCTTTGGCGCCGGCCCGCTTCAACTGGGCCAGAAGATTCGCGGCGTCACGCACGAGGTTCTCGCGGTGCTTTGCGGGGTTGAGATACACCTGGCTGAACGTGAACAGCGGCTCGATGCGAAACGATTCGGGATGCGCCTTCAGGTAGGCGTTCAGGTCGGCGTTGGTGGGCTCGGTCTGGGCGGCGATGTCGTCCGACACGAACTCCAGCTTTTGCCGCAAGCGCCGGCGGATGACGATGTCGTCCCTGTCCAGACCCATCGCCATCGCTTCGCGGGTCGCGATTTCCTCACGCACCCAGTCGTCGATCAGGCCCTTGAGTTCCGCGGCGCTGGGCAGCCGCTGCCAGGTCTTGGCAAAGCCGGCGGCGAGGTGCTCGACCTGCCCCGCGGTCACGGTGATCTTCCCCGGGGCGCCGCCGCTGCCGGGTTTCGACATCAGGCCGTAGGCGATAAAAAGCCCCGCCCCCAGCAAGAGGAAGTGCAGCAGCGGTTCTCTAAGGAGTGTCTTCACTTCTCCGGCGAGTACCAGATTGGCGAGGTGTAGGCGCGTTCCTGGGTCGTCATCGGAACTTCTGGCGGCATTTTGATCCCGAAGCGCACCGCCTCGTAGGCGGTCCAGCGCGGCGTGGGAATCTCGATCACGCGAGCGTAGTAAAATGCGGGGTTCTTCGCATCGAAGTCCGGGTCGGTCCAGGTTGTGCTCAGTTCCGGGGAGCCGATGGTGTTCTTCCAGGTCGCCTTCGCCACGTCCACCGTGTTGCCGACCGCAGGAACTTTCCCGTCCGCGCCACGCTTGCGGTCGCCGCTCCAGGCGACGTCGTAAACCTTCTCGTGGGTCCTGCCGTCCGCGTCGAGCCAGCCCTTGACGATCTGGATGCGATCGAGGTTGCCGCTGTAGGAATCCTTGAGCGCGGCAACGAGGAAGTTCGGCGCCTTGCCTGCCGCGGCCTTCGGCAACTCGCCGCCCATCGGAACGCCCTTGGCATAGCCAACCCCGGCCGGAAGGCGCGACTGGGCGTCGTCAGCGGTGAAGTCCCAGCCACCGAAGAAGCGGACCACCATGCGCGGGCCGGTAGTGGCATACGTTTCCTTGCGCTTCATGGCGTCGAAGATGGCTGCGCGCGTATTTTCCGTCGCCCAAACACCGGCGTAACCCGCGGCGGCCTGCTGCCAGCCCTTGACCGTATATTTGGGATCGGGCGACTCGATAACCACATGCTCCCAGCGGTGCGGCCCCGGCTCGACGCCAGAGTGCTTGCCGAAGAAGTTCTCCTCCTCGACCGCCGCCAAGGAAGTGTGAGCGTCCGTGCTGCCGATCATGCCGAACTTGAAGGGGTTCACGCCAAGTCTCCGCTTCAGCAGCAGGCCGTTCTTGAGGCCTTCGCGGGCGTATTCGTATTGATACATCTCAGGCTTCTTGACCTCGGTGCCATTGAGGTTGGCCTTGTCCCACTTCTCATAGTCGGCGAATTCGTCACTGGGCGAGAGCGCCGGGTGCGCCTCACTGTCGCCCTTGATCTGGGTGACTTCAATGATCGGCTCGAACTGCGCGCGCATCAGCGCCAGTTCCTTGCTGTATGGCTTGCCGTCGAAGGTCTCCACAGAGAACATCCGGCCATTGCTCAGGTTGCCGTTGTGCGGGATGGCCAGCACCTCGCCGCCCGTCCGCTTTTCGAAATCCGCCAGATACGTCCAGAGGTCTTCCGGATTCTGAGAGTCGAACTGGGAGTAGGGCAGGGTGCGGTTCGCCACGCTGGAATTACCCCGGAAGAGCACGTTGCGGTGGAGATTGTTGCCACCCATGGTGGTGTATTCGAAGCCGATGATTGCGCTGAAGCGGCCGGGGTCGTTGTATTTGTCAGCCAGCGCGGTGTAAGCCTCCCAGGCGTTCCGCACGGCCTTCTCGTTCTTGATGGGCGCCTCTTTGGTGGACAGTGAGGCCACGATTTCCATAGCCGTCGCGAAGACCTTGTCGTTGTCGCCGCTCTTCAAAGCGTCATACCACTTCCGGCCCTTCTCGGTGGCGAGGATTTCTGGATCGCCACTGAGCAACTGCGGCATCAGCCCATACATCTCCGCGTGGTCGGAGATCACCAGGAAGTCGAGCGGCCGTGAGAGCTTGGCGCGGAGTCCGTAGGTAGTGGCGATTTCCTCTCCGCGCGCGAAACGGAAGGCGTCCTCCTGCCCGATGCGGTTCATAGTGCCCGCATCCACCGAGATCGCGGTGTGCAGGTGGGTATCGCCCCACAGCACACGGGTCGGATAGTTTCGCCCGGCATAGGGCGAGAACTGCACCTTGGTCAGGTTGGAGACATCTGCTTTCGTGGTTGCCTCGTGGTTGCCGGGCTGTGCCCAGGCATCGGATACAAAGACGCAGGAGGCGAGCACAAGGACGGCATGAATGGTTCGTTTCATAGTGTTGATTCCTCGGTTCATAGGTTCGTTTGCGCTCGCGTCGTTCGGATCACTTCCCCGGCGTGTACCAGATCGGCGAGGTGTAGCCGCGCTCCTGGAGCGTCATCGGCACTTCCCTGGGCATCTGGATGCTGAAGCGTTTCGCCTCGTAGGCGGTCCAGCGCGGCGTGGGGATCTCGATGACCCGGCCGTAGTAGAAGGCGCGCAGCGCCGGATTGAAGTCCGGGTCTTTCCAGACCGCGATCAACTCGGGCGCGCCAATCGTGTTGGTCCAGGTGGCGTTCGGAATATCCACGGTGTTGCCCACCGCCGGCAGCTTGCCGTCGGCGCCGGGCTTGCGGTCGCCGGACCAGGCGACGTCGTAGACCTTCTCGTGCAGTTCGCCCTTCGCGTCCATCCAGCCCTTGACGACCTGGTAGCGGTCGAGGTTGCCGCTCATCGGGTCCTTGAGCGCGGCGACGAGGAAGGTGGGCGACTTCCCGGCCGGAGCCTGCTGAAGATCGCCGCCCATCGGCACGCCCTTGGAATAGCCCGCTTCCGCCGGCATCCGCGTCTGGGCATCCCTGGCGTCAAAGTCCCAACCGCCAAAAAAGCGCACGGTCATCCGGGGGCCGGTGGTCGAGTAGGCCTCTTTGCGCTTGAGCGCGTCCCAGATGGACGAGCGGGTGTTCTCGGTCGCCCACACACCGGTGTAGCCGGCGGCGGCCATCTGCCAGCCGAGCACGTTGACCTGCGGGGTCTTGATGACCGCGTGCTCCCATCGATGAGCCGACGGTTCCACACCGGTGTGCTTGCCGAAGAAGTTGTCTTCCTCGGCCGTGGTCAGTCCGGTGTGAGTGTCAGTCCCGCTGACGAAACCGAACTTGAAGGGATTCGCCCCGAGCGTCTGCTCGAGCTTCAGGCCTTCCTTGAGGGCCTGTCGCGCATACTCCCGCTCGAGCATCCCGGCCGTCTTCGGCACGCCGGCAAGATTGGCCTTATCCCATTTCTCGAAGTTGGAGAACTCGTCGGTGGGCGAGAGGGACGGTTGAGTCTCACCATCGCCCTTGATCTGAGTGATTTCATACATCGGCTCCCACCTCGCACGCGTTTCGGCCCATTCGCGGGTCAAGGGATGGCCAAGGAAGGTGGTGAGCGCGAACATCTTTCCATTGGACAGATTGCCGTTGTGGGGAATGGCGAGGAGCGACCCGCCCGTCCTCGTCTCCCAGGTGGCCATCCACTTCCACAGGTCCTCGGGGTTCTCGCTGTCGAAGGTCGTCATGGGGATGGCCTGGTCGGCCTTGTCCTTGCCGTCCCGGTAGATCACGTTGCGGTGCAGGTTGTCGCCGCCGCCGGCATTGCTCGTCCACTCGTAGCCGATGAGTGTGGTGAACCGTCCCGGCTCGTTGTATTTCTCCATGATGGCGGTGTTCTTCTGCCAGATCGAGAGGGCGAGTTTTGGATCCTTCATCCCCGCCGGAACCTTGTTGTTCGACTGGGCGCTGATCATCTCGCTCGCCGCTTCGACACCCTTCCCGTCGCTCATCATGTCGTGCCACTTCTTGAGGAGGGGGTCGGTCATCAAGTTGGGATTGCCGTCCCTGATCTCGAAGATCACGCCGGCGGCGTCGGAGTGGTCGGTGATCGCCACCCAGTCGAGCGGCCGGCTCAACTTCGCCGGCTCGCCAAGCGACGACTTGATTTGCTCGCCCCGGGCGAAGCGCACGGCTTCCTCAGGCCCGAGCGTGGCGCCAAAGGCGCCCGCGTCCACTGACCAGCCCGTATGGACATGCTGATCGCCCCAGAGAACGTGCGTCGGGTAGTTGCGATTCGCATACGGAGAGAAGCCTCGCTTTGGGAAGGCTTTCGCCGCCGCCTCAGGGTTGATGGCTCCCTGGTCGGTGACCACCGGCTTGGCCTGGGCGAAGGCCGGCAGCGAGTAAACAGTCACACCCAGCGCAAGGCCGAGGGCGGTGAATCTGCTTTTGGTCTTCATTTGCATAGTCTTGTCCCCTATTTTGCGGAGCTTTGCATGACTTCCAGCAAGGGCCCAGTGCGCGAGCCGGACGGCGCTTTGGCCCCAACGATCGCGGCCAACGTCGGCGCGATGTCCACGGTCTCGATCGGGCGGGAAACGCGCTGGCCCTTCAGATTGCCGCCGGCGAACACGACGGGCACGAAGGTGTCGTAGCGCCAGGGTGAGCCGTGGGTGCAGGCCACGATCAGCCCGTCAAAGTCATTGATGAAGTAGTGCGGCTGATGAACGACAAAGATGTCGCCGGAGCGCTGCGGGTTGAAGTTGCGCAGCACCGACTGGATGATGGGAGTGCGGGGCTGGTTGCCTTCCCGGAGCGCGGTGCTGGAGATGGCCAGGGCCACGCCGCCAAATTTCATCAACTCCTCCACGACCGTCTTTTCGACTACGGCCTGGTCGAGCCCCTTCTCCCGGATGGCGTCGCGATTGAGATAAACGTAGGGGTGGCGGTAGGCCTCGATCAGCTCCTTGCCGAGGGCGAACTTCTGCTTGAGCGCCGCGATGGCGGGCTGCTTGTCCCACTTCTCGGGCGACACATATTGTGCCGGGATGCCGAGCGTGTTCAGGTGGCCGGGCGCTTCGGGCCCGCCGTGGTCGGCGGACAGAACGATCAGCACGTTCTTCAGCCCGACGCGTTTGTCCACATAGGCGAACAGGTCCGCGAGCGTGCGGTCGAGTCGCAACTGATTGTCTTCAGCCTCGAGGCTCGAAGGGCTGAAGAGATGCCCGACATAGTCAGTCGAGGAGAAGCTGACGGACAGGTAATCCGTGACCGCGTCCTGCCCGATTTGCTCCGCTTCGATCAGCGTCTTCGCAAACGCCAGCGTGAGGTCGTCGCCGGCGGGACTCAGAGTCAGAAAGGTGGTGAAGTATTTTCCCGTAGCCGGGCCGTAAGCGTGCGGGAAGACCCGCCCAAAACCGGGCATCGCGGTCTCCCACGGTTTGTCATCGGCATCGCCGAAGAGATAGCTGGACTTGTCGTGCATCAGTTCCCACGACTTGCCGTCATAGGTCTTCGGCAGCTTCTGCTCGTTGAACGCCTCTACCCAGGCGGGATAGCGGTCGTAGTAATACGAGCTGCTGACGAACTCGGCGGAGGCTTTGGAAAACCAGAATGCCTTGCCGGCGTGTCCGGCCATGGACACCGCGCCGCGATCCTTCACGGAGACACCGAAAATTTTCGCCCGTCCGGCGGTATGGATGGCCAGCTCGTCGCTGAAGGTAGAACTGAGAATGGCGGCGGGCGAACGGCCATCCGTCTTGGCCAACTTCTGAGTGGGATCAATCTCCGTGGCCTTGTTCACATCCGCGCCGACGGTGAGGATGCGATACTTCGGATCTTCGATGTTGTAGGTGAGCGTCCCGGTCTGGCGATCGAGCCAGACATTCCCGATCATGCCGTGAACTGCGGGGTCGGCGCCCGTGGCGAGCGTCGCATGGCCCACGATGGTCTCCGTGTTGGCATGCGCGTGATGGGCATCGGCGAACCAGACGCCGTGATCCATGAGATAGCGGAAGCCACCCTCGCCCATGTGCTCCAAGTATCGACCCGGCAGGTCGCCCCGCAATTGGTCCACGGTGATCTGCAGAACGAGCCTGGGTGCGGGCTCAGCGGCGGCGCTCGAACTGAAAGCCAGAACGCCAACGAGCGCGGCGGCGAGGCGTTGGTGAGTTTTCATTTTCATGACTGTGTGGCTTCTTTGGTTGATTGGTTAACTCACTTGATCTTCACAACCTGCAGCGGCTTCGAAATTGTATTCTTTCAGCCGTCTCTCCGCACCATGGCTTCACGGATGGGATCGGGACGGTCGCGGTGACGACCAGGGCACGTACTACACCGGCGGACGAACCACGGTTGACCAGGCGAGGAAGGACGATTCCCAGAACAACTCGCGGGCCGGGCTTACGCTCGCCCTTCCGATGGGACTCATAGATACCACCTGTGACTTCCCGGACCTCCCCCTCTTCGGCACGACACCTGCTGTAAAATCACCCGAATGAATAACAAGATGATCATCACCACGCCTGTGCGGGATCTCCCCAACCTGACTCGAATCCTCAGAGCGTCCACGGTCCTGCTTCTGCTGGCCGGGATGGCGCGCGGCCAGGAGCCGCCGGCCGCGGAAAGCGCAGCCGACCTTGCGAAGAAGCTGTCCAATCCCATCGCCGCCCTCGTGAGCGTACCCTTCCAGTTCAACTGGGAGCAGGGTGTGGGTCCAAACGACGGTACTCGCTTCATCCTCAACGTTCAGCCGGTGATGCCGTTCGCGCTCACCAAGGACGTCAACCTGATCGCGCGCGTCATTGTGCCGCTGGTCAGTCAGCCCGTGCTCGTGGCCGGCGGCGCTCCCACCTTCGGGGTCAGCGATGTGCTGACTTCGTTCTTCATCTCGCCATCCAAGGCGAGCAAAGTGATCTGGGGAGCGGGACCGGTGGTCAATTTCCCGTCCACGTCCGAGCCCACGCTCGGATCCGGAAAGTGGAACGTGGGGCCGACATTCCTGGCCCTGACCCAGTCGGGTGGCTGGACTGTCGGCGCTCTGGCGAATCAGTTGTGGTCGGTGGGCGGAGATGTGACCCGTAAGGACGTCTCTCAGATGTTCCTTCAGCCGTTCGCCTCGTACACCACGAAGACCTTGTGGACGATTGGAGTGAACTCCGAAATGACGGCCAACTGGAAGGCCACGGCCGACAAGTGGACCGTGCCGGTGAATGTGTCGCTCGCGAAGCTCTCATCTTTCGGGCAGTTCCCGGCCAGCTATTCGTTCGGGTTTGGGCTCTATCCGGTCCATCCCGACTCCGGTCCCAGCTGGAAGCTGCGGGGCGCCATCACCGTGTTGCTGCCCAAGAAGAGATAGCGCAATCCCCTGGCCCAGTCCTTGAAGGCGGAGCACGTGGCTCTTCCAGTGTGGCGGGCCGCGGCCTGGCGAGCGACGGGGCACCTCGGTCGTTTCGCCCACCCCAGCGAGATAGCGGACCATCCCCCGAGGGGAGGCTTTGCGCTGCCTCGAGGGCAGGCTTCGCGCCGTTCGCGGGCTCCTTCTGAAGTGGATCGACCTCATAGACAGACGCGCCAGCCACTCCAGAGGGTCCACCTTTGGGAGGAGGAGGGTTCGACGAATCGTCGAGCGAGTCCGGCGTCATGAAGCGGCCTCCCCACCGAGGTCGCTCCCCCCGGTGGCGGCAGTCTCAGCGATCAGCATCGGTTGGCAGTATAGAGACGGCGCTCCGCATTTCCATGCGCCCTGGGTTGTGACGGGCCACGAACCCTCACCAGGCGCGCATGCGCGCGGAAGAGGCATCGGTCGCTGACGCGGATCGAGACTAAGGCATCGGCCTGGTGCTCGGTGCCGTAACGCAACAAGGGCGATCTCGTTACGCCGGCGTGGCCACGCGCTCCTCCGGCCCCTTCGCGTAGGCAGCCGAGAGTTGACGGTAGTAGCTGGACCTGAAAGCGATGGTCGTGGCCACCACGCCGACCAGCCCCGCCACCGTGAACACCAGCGCGATGCCGCGGTCCGCTCCCGTGCCGAACCAGCCGCCGATCGCCTCCGCCCCCCGCCCCAGGGTCATGAACGGAATGACCACGAACTCCGTCAGCGGCCCGATCAGGAATGCCGTCAGCGGCGACGCCGCCTGCTCGACCGACTGCGCGAACCCGAACACCCTTCCTTGACGCTCCTTCGGCACCACTTTCTGCAACGTGGTCTGCTCGGCAGCCTCGGCATAGGGGCCGAGGAACATCCAGATGAAGCAGCCGGCCGCGAGGAGCCAGATCGAGGACTGGATGGTGAAGACGCAGGCCACCGCCCAGCTGATGAAGTTGACGATGAGCAGCGCGCGCAGAGGCTGTTTCCCCAGCCCCGTCTTCGCGATCACCATGCCACTGACGATGACGGCGGTCGAGAGCACGCCGAACAACAGGCCCCACATCTCCACGGAGACGAGCGACAGGCCGTAAGCGTCGAGCAGCGCCATGAAGATGCCGCCCAGGAAGTTGTTGAACGTCGCGAAGAAGATCAGGGCGAAGAGCCCCGGCACTCCCGCGATGACGCGGATCGTCCCCTTGATGTCGACCCGCTTCGGCTCGGTTGAAGCGCCGGGCGTCTTCTCGGACGGCGTCTCCCCGAACGGGACCGACATCAGATGAAGGAACGCAAGCAGGGTCAGCGAAAGCGCGATCGCGAGGACCGCCGCCATTCCGCCGAACGCCACGAGGAATCCGGAAATGACCGAGGTGGTAAGAAAACCGACCCCCGTCACCATGCCGACGAGGCCATTGGCCTTGTCGCGTCGGTCCTCTGGAATGAGCACCGTCACCAGGGTCGGGAGAGCGATCGACCGTATGTTGCCCGCGATGACGCCGAGCATGGAGGCGAGGATCAGGGCCCACAGCCACACGCTCGAGACATTGGTGAAGCTGCCTTGAGGCGCCAGCCGGTTGAGCACGAGGCCGATCGCGTAGAAGACGAACGACGCGGCGCTCGAGCCCAGCATCGCGAGCTTCTTGGGATGGTGGTCGACGAGGCCGCCGAACCAGAAGCCGAGGCTCGCCGTGAACACTGAGGAAGATGCCGGCGATCGTCCCCGTCGCGAATACGGAGCGCGTCTCCAGGTACACCCAGAAAGTCACGGCGAACCACACCGTGAAGTTCGTGATGTTGGCGACGAGGTTGTTGCCGAGGATCTGGTGAAAAACGGAGTTCATCGAGGCGGCATTCTCTACCGCGCCGCAGCAAAGCGGAAAGGCGGCCGTCCGGTCCGCGTCTTTTCCGCTGCGGGGCCCGCCCGCGTACACTGCATGATGCCTGACCCGGCTTTCAACTAGCGTGCCGCCCGCCGCACACTTCTACGTGAGCCCGCTAGTTCCGCACCCAGGGCGCGGGCCGACAATTCATTCAAAGCCGAACCCGCTTCGCGGGTCGGCTCAATTCAGACGTTGTGCATCAGGTCCGGATGCATAACTGTGTGTTCAACCGAATTCCCACGAAAAAGTGGACGGTCCCCGGCGGTGGCGATTGCGACCACAATGCCGGGGCGGACATCCTCACCCAGGCTTGCTCGGATCACCTGGGCCACGGCCTCCAGGAGTGTCCTTGCTCCGGCAGGCGTCCGGTTCCCGGCCGTCGGCGAAGACGATCCATCGGAGGTACGTTGGCGCGGACACGCCACTGGCGTCTAGCACTTCCTTCAGTGTCCGGGCCGAAGCGTCGCTGAAGTCGGTCAGTACCTCGAGGCAGGCCGGCTCGGCGAGGCGCCGATCCGCGCCGAGGAGCGCGCGCCGCAGCGCCTGAGCGGCTTCGTTGTCACGCACCCGCGCCCGGAACGGTCCGGCCTCGGGGGCGCCCTCTCCGGCCGTGGCGCCTTGCGAGACGGCGACCGAGCAAACCCATTTCAGGGGAAAGGCGAAGAACAAGAGCCCTCTCCGCTTTCGAAGCATCGTTCCCACTGGCGGCTCCTTCCGGTGAGCCGCCTGGCCAGGGGCGTCCGGGAATCACTTCACGTGTCAGAATCAAAGTCGGTCCTGACGGTGGGGCATTGGCAGGGGCGCGCGGGTCAGGGCGAGTGCGAGCAGGGTTGGCAAGCGCCTCGGATGGGGTGCCCCGAGGATGCCCTGTTGACGAGCGGGACTACTTGATTGAGGATGCGCTCGCAAGAGTTCTTGCCCTGCTGAAAGTAGGCCAGCACAATTGAAGGTCAGCGTCCTCGGGACCGGCAACGGCGGCTGCGCCGTCGCGTTTGACTGCGCTCAGCACGGCCATGAGGTCGCCTTGTGGGACTTCGACCAGTTCGACAACCAGATCTCGGCGATCGCGGAGGCGGGCGGCATCACCGCCGACGGTGAGCTCACCGGAGTCGTCCCGATGGCGTACGCCGGCCACGACCTGGCACGGGCCCTGGAGGGCGCCGAACTCGTCTATCTGGTGGGGCCGGCGTACGCGACCGAGAACTTCGCCAACGCCGTCAAGCCTTACCTGGTAGCCGGACAGACCTACATCGTCTGCCCCGGGTCTTGCGGCGGCGGCCTGCTGTTCAAGAAGACCCTCGGGTTGGGTATCGAGGACACCTCGGTGACGATCGCCGAGACTTCGACCCTCCCCTACGCAGTCCGCATCGACGGCCCCGGCAAGGTGCGCATCAACCTCAAGCTCAAGGGTGGGCTGTACCTGGCCACGATTCCCGGCAAGCTGGTCGGTGACCTGCTGCCCACGGTGCAGGACGTCTATCCGGCGATGGAGGCGGCCAAGAACTGCATGATGACCATCCTGCAGAACGGCAACCCGATCATCCACCCAGCCGTCAGCCTGTGCAACGCGGCGCGCATCGACAACACCCAGGGGGACTTCTTCTTCTACGAGGACGGCTGCAGCGAGCACGTCGGCCATCTCATGGAGGCCGTCGACGACGAGCGGCTGGCCTTGGCCGAGGCCCTCGGCGTCTCGGTGCTGCGTGACCCCGACCTGGGTGTGCGGCAGGGCTACCAGACGATCGCCGACTACAACCAGGGCTACCGGACCGCCCCCGGCTTCAAGGGCATCCAGGCACCCTCCAGCCTCGACTACCGCTACTTCAACGAGGACGTCGGCTACGGCATGAACTTCATGTCCGACATGGGCCGCAAGATGGGCGTACCCACCCCGACCATCGACGCCATGATCACCGTGGTCTCGGCGGTGATGCAGACGGACTACCGCAGGCAGAACAAGCGCAACCTGGCCGACCTCGGCCTGGCGGACTACTCTCCCGAGGAACTGCTGAAGGTGCTATGACGCCGGCCCAACCCGCGCAAGGAAACTGCCGTGTCCCAGCCTGACGCCGAATCGGCCACCCCCACTACCCAACTCAAACGCAACATCACGCTGCTCGACGGGATCATCTTCGTGATCTCGCTCATGATCGGCTCGGGCATCTTCCTCAAGCCCCAGGCGGTGCTGGCCAACAGCGGCTCGTCGGGCATGGCGCTGCTGATGTGGATCATCGGCGGCGCCATCACCATCTGCTGTGGGCTGACCATCGCCGAGATCGCGGCCTACATTCCCAGGTTGGGCGGCTTGTACGCCTACTTGGGTGAGTTGTACGGCACGACCGTCGGCTTCCTGTACGGCTGGGTGGAGGCCATTATCTCTTCGCCAGCATCCTGCGGGGCCTTGGCGATCGCGGCGGCCACCTTCGCCTCGTTCTTCGTCCCGATGAACGGCTGGCAGCAGAAGATGTTTGCCGTGTTGATTATCGTGGTCATCGTCGCAGTCAACGCGATTGCCACCAAGGCCGGTGTGTGGCTGCAGAACATCGCGACCGTCCTCAAGCTGGTCCCCATCGTCGCGATCATCGGGTTCGGGCTGGCGCAGGGCACCTTTGGGCAGATGAACTTCGCCAACGTCGGGTCGGCGCAGATGAGTTTCGGCGTCGCGCTTTTGGGCGTTTTGTGGGCCTATGACGGCTGGATCAACACGGCCACCCTTGGCGCCGAGATGACCAGGCCGGAGAAGAACCTGCCGCGCGCCATCGTCACCGGCATCGCCGTGGTCATCGTGGTCTACGTGCTGTTCAACCTCGCGGTGTTTGCCGCGCTGCCGCTAAACCAGGTGGCCACCTCCGAAGCGGTCGGCCGCGACGCCTCGGTGGCGCTGTTCGGCCGCGGGGGCGGCGCGTTCATCACCGCAGGTATGCTGGTGTCGGTGTTCGGGGCACTGAACTCGCAGATGATGTCGGGGACACGCATCTCGCTGGCCGTCGGGCAGCGTCGCGAACTTCCCGGCTGGCGGGTGCTGGGCGCCATCCACCCCCGGTTCCAGACCCCGATCAACTCGCTGATCTTCCAGGGCCTGATCGCGATCGTGTTTGTCCTGTTCGGCAGCTTCAACTCGCTGTCCGACCTGGTCATCTTCATGATCTGGATCTTCTTCACCCTGGGGGTGTTCGGGGTCTTCATCCTGCGCCGCAGGACCGAGCGCGTGACGGGGCGCTACAGCGTACCGCTGTACCCGGTGGTGCCGTTGCTGGGTATCGCCGGCGGGTTGTTCCTGATGGTCGCCACCATCACCGCGGCCCCGGACAAGGCGCTGCTGGGCATCGGGCTGACCCTGTTGGGCCTGCCGTTCTACTACTGGTCCAGGCGCAACCAGGCCGCCGACGCCGGGGGCCCAGGCACGGACGCGACCGCAGGGTAGGGGCTCCCGCCGGGGACGCCGGCCCGGTTGACCGGCGTCTTCCGCGCCATGATGGACGTGGCGCTCGTGAACCAGGGACCGGTCACGCTGCTGCTGGACAGCCGCAAGGGCTTCTGAGTTCATCCGGTGCGCCCGCGTACGGGCGCGACGACGGCGCCTCAGCTCAGGGCCTGCTGCAGGTCCTCGATCAGGTCGTCCACGTGCTCCAGGCCGACAGACACGCGCAGCAGGTTGTCGGGGGTCCTCGAGGTCGGGCCTTCGCTCGATGCCCGGTGCTCGATCAAGCTCTCGGTACCGCCGAGGCTCGTGGCCACCGTGAACAGCTTCAGCCGCGAGACGACGCGCACCGCAACCGCCCGGCCGCCGCGGACCCGGAACGAGAGCATGCCGCCGAAGGCGCGCATCTGCCGTCGCGCCACGCCGTGGGCCGGATGCGACTCGAGCCCAGGGTAGTGGACCGCCTCGACGGCGGGATGGGCCTCGAGAGCCAGCGCGAGCGTGAGGGCATTCGCAGAATGGCGCTCGACACGACAGGCGAGCGAGCGCAGGCCGCGCAGCACCAGCCACGACCCGAACGGCGATGCGACACTGCCCAGAACCTTGCGCACGTGAGATGCCTCGGTCGCGAGCTCGTCGGCACGCTTGAAAACGAGCGCGCCGCCTTGCACGTCGCTGTGCCCGCCGAGGTACTTGGTGGTGGAGTGCATCACGATGTCGGCGCCGAGATCGAGCGGTCGCTGCAACGCGGGAGTCGCGAAAGTGCTGTCGATGAGCAGGCGGGCGCCGGCGCGATGGGAAAGCTCCGCGAGCGCCGCGATGTCCACGACTTTCATGAGCGGGTTGGAGGGCGACTCGGCGAAGACGAGGCGCGTGTTGGGGCGTAGCGCCTTTTGCACGGCGCCCAAGTCGGCGACATCGACCAGGCTGGCTTCGCCTCCCCAGCGCGGCAGGAACTCGGCCGCAATGGTGCGCACGTCGTAGTAGCCGTCGTCGGCCACGAGCACATGCGATCCCATTGGCAACGACTGCATCGCCGTGGCTGCCGCCGCGAGGCCCGAGGCGAAGGCGAGCGCCTGCTCGCCGCCTTCGATCGCGGCCAGCGCCGCTTCGAGACGCGCCTGTGTCGGGTTGTTCTCGCGGATGTAGTAGAAGTCGTGCAGGCGTTCGGACTCCGGCCCGTGCTCGAACGTCGTCGCCAGATGAATCGGCGGAACGATCGCGCCGGTCTCCGGATCCGGCGCGCCACCGGCGTGTACGGCGATCGTCTCGAAGCGTTTCACCATGTGTCGCTGCCGCTGGCGGGCGGCCAGGCGCCGAGGATCCGGCGGAGCAAGGCTACCTGCCCGAGGTGGTAGCTGTTGTGCACGACCGTCTGGATCAGGACGTCGCCCCGGGTCGTGCCCATGTTCGCGTGGTCGGCGAGGCTCGTGACCGCGACGGAGCGGCCGAGACTGGCGCTGTCGCGTCCCAGGCGCGTCATCTCGACGAGCAGCGCCTTGAAGCGCGCGACGGTTGCGGTCCACTCGGCGTTATCCCGTGGCGCAGGCCTCGCGGGCCAACTCTCGGCGGCATGCTCGGGATAAGCGGGGCTGCTGCCCGCCAGGCGCCGCAGCTCGTAGTCGATCCAGTAGTTGATGTGGAAGACGATTTGAAAGATCGAGTTCGGGGCGCCGTCGGGAACAGCCCCCGCCGCCTCCGCGCTCAAGCCCTCGACGCAGGCCGTGGCATCGGTGTGGGCGCCCTTCCCATGAGTCAGTTGAACGAGGACGGAATCGCTCAAGGCGGAGCCTCCGAGGACGCGAGTATAGTCGGGTCATGGCGAGACAGAACTTCGCGACCGGGACACCCTGGGAAGAGATCGTCGGCTATTCGCGCGCCGTGCGCCTTGGCAACGTGGTGCACGTCTCCGGGACCACGGCCACGGGTGAGGATGGCAAGCTGGTCGGTGTCGGCGACGCGTACGCACAGGCCATCCAGACTCTCAAGAACATCGAGCGAGCGCTGATCCGTGCCGGGGCGCGGCTCGACGACGTGGTTCGGACGCGTCTGTACGTGACGAACATCGAGGCCGATTGGGAAAAGGTGGGTCGGGCCCACGGCGAGTTCTTCGGCACGATTCGGCCAGCCACGAGCATGGTCGAGGTCAGGCGGCTGATCTCGGCCGAGATGCTCGTCGAGATCGAAGCCGAAGCGCTGCTGGAGTAGCGACTGGAGCGACATCCCGCTTCGCTCGCCGCTCCTACTTCTGGCCGACCATGTCCTCGGGCCTCACCCAGGCATCGAACTGTTCGGCTGTGACCAGGCCCAGCTCGATGGCGGTCTCGCGCAGCGTCTTGCCGGTCTTGTGCGCGGTCTTCGCGATCTTGGCCGCGGCGTCGTAGCCGATGTGCGGGTTGAGCGCGGTCACCAGCATCAGCGACCGCTTCATCAGTTCGTCGATACGCGCCTGATTCGGCTCGATGCCCTGAGCGCAGTTCTGGCGGAAGCTGTCACAGCCGTCGGCGATCAGCCGGCAGCTCAGCATGAAGTTGTGGATGAGCAGCGGCTTGAAGACGTTCAGCTCGAAGTTCCCCGAGGCTCCGCCGATGTTGATCGCCACGTCGTTGCCCATCACCTGAGCGCAGAGCATGGTGACGGCTTCGCTCTGCGTCGGGTTCACCTTGCCCGGCATGATCGAGCTCCCCGGCTCGTTCTCGGGGATCGTCAGTTCGCCGATGCCGCTGCGCGGGCCGGAGGCGAGCCAGCGCACGTCGTTGGCGATCTTGGTGAGCG
>CAYTWT010000351.1:0-2495 GCA_964442185.1 uncultured Acidobacteriota bacterium | reverse complement strand
GCCCCCGTCGACATTCTCCCGATCCTGGTCTCGCGCCGCGCGCTGACGCCGGAGCAGGCCGAGAAGGTGCGCCGCACCAGCAAGATCAACAACGTGAGCGTGGAGCAGGCGGTGCTCCAGCTCGGCGTCGCGAGCGAGGTCCAGATCGCCCAGGCGCTCGCGGCCCACACCGGCCTCAGGTACATCAAGCTCAACCCGCTCGACCTCGACCTCGACGTCGTGACGAAGGCGCTGTCAGGGCCCTTCGCGCGCAAGCACGGCATGGTCGCCATCTCGAAGACCGAGAAGACCATCACGGTCGCCATCCACGATCCCTTCGCGAGCTTCCCCGAAGAGGACGTGAGGCGCGTGACCGGCCTAGACGTGGAGCGCGTGCTGGCCACGAAGAGCGACGTGGAGACGATCAACAAGGGTTTCTACGACCTGAAGACGAGCCTGCAGACGGCCGAGAGGCAGCTCAACGCGAGTCGCGTCTCGAACGTGGATCTCAGCAACCAGGAATTCCTCTCGAGCGACGAGCTCGACCCGGCCGCGGCCCCGGTGGTGCGCGCGCTCGACCACATCCTCAACTATGCGTTCGAGCAGCGGGCCTCGGACATCCACTTCGAACCCAAACGCGAGCTGACGCTGGTGCGGCTGCGCATCGACGGGATGCTGCACGACGTGCACGTGATCCCGCGCATCGTGTACCAGGCCGTGGTCTCGCGCATCAAGCTGCTCTCGGGCTGCAACCTGGCCGAGAAGCGCAAGCCCCAGGATGGCCGCATCAAGCGCGAGAACGCAGGACGCGAGATCGAATTGCGCGTCTCGACGATGCCGACGGCCTTTGGCGAGAAGGCGGTGCTGCGCATCTTCGATCCCGACATCCTGCTGAAGGGCATCGACGACCTCGGCCTCGCGTCCCACGACCTGCCCAAGTTCTACGACTTCATCGCGCGACCGACCGGCATCATCCTGGTGACGGGACCGACCGGTTCGGGCAAGACCACGACGCTCTACTCGGTCCTCAAGTACCTCTCGAAGCCGGAGGTCAACATCGTCACGATCGAGGACCCGATCGAGATGGTGTTCGAGGACTTCAACCAGGTTGCGGTGCGCCCGCAGATCGACGTGACCTTCGCAAGCACCTTGCGCACCGTGCTGCGCCAGGACCCCGACATCATCATGGTCGGCGAGATCCGCGACACCGAGACGGCCGAGAACGCCGTGCAGGCGGCGCTCACCGGCCACCTCGTGCTGTCGACGCTCCACACCAACGACGCGCCGTCCTCGGTGACGCGACTGCTCGACCTCGGGATCCCCCACTTCCTGATCACCTCGACACTGATCGGCATCCTCGCGCAGCGCCTGGTACGCGAGAACTGCACCCACTGCATCGAGGAGTACGCGCCCACCACCGAGGAGGCACAGGCGCTCCACATGGACCCGGAAAAGCTGAAGCCCTATCGGTTCAAGCGCGGCAAGGGCTGCCTGCACTGCCGCGACACCGGCTACACCGGGCGCACAGGCATCTTCGAGACACTCCCGATGAGCGAGAAGATCCGCAACCTGGTCACGGCCGGCGCCGGCGCGCCGGAGCTGTTCAAGGCGGGGCGCGAGGAAGGCATGCGGACGCTACGCGAGTCCGCGGTCGAGAAGGTATTTCGCGGGGTCACCACCGTGACCGAGATGATCCGCGTCGCGGGGAAGTGAGATGGACAACCTCACCCACACGCCGACAGGGGCGTTCCGCTTCTGAGCATGCCCACACGCAGTGAGCCTCGCGAGACCCTCAAGGACAAGGTCGTCCTCGTGACGGGCAGCGGACGTGGCCTCGGCGCCTACCTGGCGCGGGCCGCGGCGACCCGCGGCGCCCGCGTCGTGGTGAACGCGCGCAGCGACGTCTCGCGCGCCGAGGCAGTGGCCGAGTCGATCCGCAGGTCGGGCAGCGAGGCGATCGCGGCGTGCGCCGACGTTTCCGACTACGAGCAGACACACAGCCTCGTCGAAGCGATCCGAAGCGCCTTTGGCCGCATCGACGTGCTCGTGAACAGCGTCGGATCGTTCCTGTGGAAACCGGTGGCCGACATGGAGCCGGCCGAGTGGCGTGCGACCGTCGCCTCGAACCTCGACTCGGTCTACAACACGTGTCGGCTGGTCCTGCCGCTGATGCGCGCCCAGCGCTGGGGACGCATCGTCAACTTCGGATCGGTGGGGGCAGCGCATACGGTCGGCCAGCCCGAGGTCGCGGCCTGTTCCGCGGCGAAGGCCGCCGTGATCGCCTTCTCCAAGGCGCTGGCACTCGAAGAAGCGCGCGGCGGGATCACGGTCAACGTCGTTTGCCCGGGTGTGTTCCTCGACGGCGAGAAGGCCCCGTCCTCGACCACCCTGGTCGAGCGGGTGCCCGTGGGCCGCGCCGGCCTGCACGAAGATGTCGCCCGTGCCGTCTTCTTCTTCGCCTCGCCGGCGGCCGACTTCTTCACCGGCCAGGTGCTGGATGTCGCCGGCGGCTGGCG
>CAYTWT010000350.1:0-2071 GCA_964442185.1 uncultured Acidobacteriota bacterium | reverse complement strand
GCCGAGCAGCAGCTCCTTCACGTCTCCGAAGCGCGTGTGATAACCCTCGAGGTCGCGCCAGCGGGGAGCCGTGCCGGCCAAGATGTAGCGCGGGCGCTCGGGCGACGAGGGCGACGCCTGCTCGGTCACCGAATAGCCGCGCGGCCGCAACTCCGCTTCGTGCAGCGGGGCGGGGTGCGGTTGCAACTTCACCTCGGGTCGTCCCATGGCCCAGCCCAGTCGATCCCAGTAGATCTCGAGGTTGGTCGACAAGCGAAGCCGCCTCCGAGCGCGCGCGGGGAACAGCCCGGCGAGATCGAGCAGGATCGTCTTGTCCTTTCCGGCGGGGAAACCCAAGCCCTGGCGCAGCTCGCGGAAGCGGCCGGTGGCGTCGGCGACGGAAAGCGCCAGACCCCGCGGTCGGGGTAGCGAACCCTGGCCGAGGGCCACGTTGACGGAACTGTCAGTGGGGTGGATCCAGCCCTGCCCGACGAGGTAGAGCGCCCCCCGGCGCGGCGCGCCCTCGTGCAGCTCCAGCTCGACGAAATGTTCGCGCGTGACGCCCTGGTAGGCGCCTCGGCCCGCGCTATCGAGATGCCGGCCGTCTCTCGAGCGCAGCACGTCGCTGACGTCGTCTCCGCGATCGTCACGCGCAGACGCGAACTCCTGCACCGGCCCGGTGGCGACAGCCTGCAGCTTCGGCGACGGCACGGCGAAGCGCTCGTCGACGAAAACCTCGGTGCCCTCGGGATGATCGACGACGAGGAGAGAGACCAGATCGAAGAAGTGCGTCTCCCAGAGCTCCGCGGTGACGCGCAGGTCGTACTCACCGCCGCGGGGAGTGAGTTGGTCGCCGCGGAGCTTGACCCAGTCCTCGGTCATCAGCACGTCGGCCGTGGCCTGGGCGTTGATGCGCAGGCCCAACGGTGAGCGCCAGAGGAGATCCGTCACGAAGCCCATCTCGCGCCCGTTCCACGCGAACAGCCACGGACAGGAACCCTTGAGTCGCTGTTGCGCCAGCACGACACGATCGGCCGCGCTGTCGAACTCCGACTGTAGCGTGCCGTTGGGCCACGCGACGCGCACGACCTCGGCCCGAGCGGACTCGCCCAGGCCGAAGTGAACCACCGGCGCCGCGATCAACTGCTTCTGCACGACCAGTCCGTTGCGAATCTCGATCTCGCCGCCGATGCCGAAGGAGTTGATGCGCTGGTCGCCGGCCGAAGTGGCCGCACGCGGACGCAGTATCTGCCAGTGATAGGCCTTCGAACCACGGCTCGCCGCCTGCACGAGGCGCCCACCCGCGTCCAAGCCCAGCAACTCGAGCCGACCGTCGCCATCGAGGTCCGCGGCGGCTCGCACGCTGAGCGGGAGAGACCCTGCTTGCTTCTTGAACACGCCCCCGGTTCCGCCCAGCAGCACCTGCGATATGTTCGGGCCCGCCGCGACCAGGTCGAGGCCGCCGTTGTTGTCCAGGTCTGCGACCAGCAGGCGCGCCGCGCCGGGCGCCAAGCCCGGAAGCGGGGCGTCAAGCGCGGCGAGCTTCGCGACCTGCCACGCCTTTGCGTCTTCGCCAGGGCCTGCACGGACGACGGTCGCCTCAGCCGTCAGCGCGAGCAGATCGAAACCCCCGTCGCCGTTCACATCCGCAACCGCGAGAGCTACGGCCTTCGGGAAGGCGGCGGGCAGGGGCTGCTCCCGGAACTCGCCCCCCCGCTGGCTCAGGAACAGCCGCAGCGTGCCGTCAGCATCGAGAAGCGCTGCGTCGGGAACTCCCTCGCCATCGAAATCCGCCCAGACGAAATCGCGCAGGCGCGCGCTTCCGGCGAAGGGTGCGCGCGTGGCAAAAGTGCCGTCGCCGTTGTTGCGGAGCACGATCGGGGCGCCGTCCGTCGCGCCGACCACGATGTCGAGATCGCCATCGGTGTCGATGTCGGCCGCCCACGCGCCTGTGGAAGCGCCCTGGCTCGTGGCTGACGGGAGCCCCGCCTCCGACGTCACGTCGCGCAGCGATCCATCCTCCTGCTGCCGTAGCAGCGCCAGTCCGCCCGCCCCCGCGAGAACGAAGTCGGTTCGAAAGTCGTAGTTGAGA
>CAYTWT010000349.1:0-4553 GCA_964442185.1 uncultured Acidobacteriota bacterium | reverse complement strand
CCGAGGCCGCGGCTCGACGGCACCAGCTTGTGGAGGCGGCGTTCCATGCGGCGCAGGTAGGGCCAATCGATCTGTCGCGCCGGTCCGGGAGCCTCCTGCGGGTTCGACATCCCCCACAGCAGGCCGCCCTCCTCGAGGCGCCAGTAGAGGCCCGCGCCGACGTCGAACAGCATCGGCAGACGCTCGACTTCGAACGCGGCGTGCGGCTCGGTCACGACCACCTGGTGTCGCGCCCCGCCGGCGAAGATCCGGGCTCCGACCAGCCTCCCCACCGCACGCAGGGTGGGACCGCCCGTCAGGATCACGCGTTCCGTGGCAATCACGCCGTCCGGTGTGCGCACGCCCGTCACGCGACGCCGGCCGCCCCGGCTTGCGGCGGTCCGGAGTCCCAGGAACGCCGTCCGTTCGCGAAGCCTCACCCCGGCCTGCCGCATCGCGAGCGAGTAGGCGCGGACGTTGCGGGCCGGATCGATCGCGCCGTCGGTCGCACAGTAGCTCCCGCCACGGTGACCGATGGGCGCGAGGGTGGGGTTCAACCGGCAGGCTTCGGCGGCATCCACGGCACGCACTTCGAGTCCGGCGCCGCGCTGCATCGCGACACGTTCCACGGTCTCGCGTTCGTCGCGCCGTGTGACCGCGAGGATCAGGTAGCCAAGCTCGCGGAACCCCGAGTCCGTGCCGAGCAGCGCCTGCTGGCTCTTGTAGAAGGCGATCGAGAAGCGGCCGAGTGCGACCGTGGTCGGCGTGCCGCCCTGGGCGCGCACGACGCCCGCCGCCCGGCTCGACGCTCCCTGGCCCGCCAGATCGCGTTCCAGCACGACGACACGGCGGGCTCCGCTCTTCGCCGCGAACCACGACGCCCATCCGCCCACCGTGCCGGCGCCCACCACCACCAGATCCGCCGTTTCGTGCTTCGCCATGGAACTCCGCCTCGCTTTGCTTCGCTACGACGCCCTCGCGCGGCCGGCGAGCAACAGGCGCTCCGCCAGCTCGTAGACGTCGATCGGCCAGTACTCCGGCGGACGCGGATGCTTGGCGCGATCCTGGTGGGCACGGCAGCTGAGCACGGCGCCCTGCCATTGCCGCGGCACGGCCGCGCGGCCGAGCGCCGCACCGAGCAGCGCGCCGGTGATGGCGGCGTTCGTGTCCGTGTCGCCGCCGCGCCTGACCGTCCGCACCACGCCGGCCTCCAGGCCCTCGGCGTGCAGCAGCTCGAAGAACGCGTTGCGCAACGCCACCAGCACCCAGCCCTGCGACTCGCCGTCGCAGACAGGCGGTGCGCTCGCGGCGCGTTCGAGCGTCTCGACCACCGGCGCCACCGCACCCGCGCTGCGGGCCCAGTCGAGCGCCGCGTGATACGCCGCCGCGCGCTCGCCCGTGCGAATCGCGCACGCGGCAGCGACGACGAAGGCCCCGACCGAGTCGCGGCACACCGGGTTCGGATGCGTGAGGGCGCTGTCTTCGCGGCCGAGCTCTGCCGCCCGCTCCGCTGACCAGCGGTGAGCGAGCAGGGCCAGGGGAATGGCCCGCATCAGCGAGCCGTTCGCCTGGCTGTCGCCCATCAGGTAACCGGCGAGTGCCGCCCGCGTGGTGGAGCCGATGTCGAACGGGCCAGACCGGTGCCAAGCGCGATACGCCTCGAAAGCCGCGGTAGCGTCGTAGGCCCCACGAGCCAGGATGGCGCGGGCCAGGCTGAGCGCCATCTCGGAATCGTCGGTCGGCTGCCCCGCCAGCGTCCCAAAGACACCGCCATCGGCCAGTTCGCTCGGACCGGCGGGATGGTTGCGGGCGACCTCGGCGGCTGTGGCGAATTCGACCAGCGCCCCGAGCGAGTCCCCGGCCACCTGGCCCAGCAGCGCGCCTTGCGCCCGCGCGAGCAAGGCGGGATCCGCGATGGCCTCGCCGCGGGAGAGCCGGACCGGCGCCAGGCTCGAAGCGGAAGTTGCGTGCGCGCCCACCGACTCCCACGGCTGTGCGGCGAGCGCCACGGCGACCGCGGGCTGGCCGGCAAAGGCTCGCTTCACCTGGCTCGCGCCATCCTCCGCATAGCGCACCTCGCGGCCCTGCTCGTCCACGAGCACGGCCCCGGCAGAGCGAAGCAGCGCGTGGCCCGCCGCATAATCCCAGGCGCCTGGTGCGAACAGGGACGTCGCGGCCGAGGCCTCGCCTGCGGCCACGAGCGCCAGACGATGGGCGATGCTCGGCACGGTGCGGTAGCGCGCCGGGGCCGAACAGCGCAGATTGCCTTCAGGATCGCGATCGCCCTTGCTCGAGACCAGCACGATGTCTCGCGGCCCGAGCTTCGGCAGCGTAGGCGCCTCGACCGCATGCCCATTACGCAGCAACGCTCCGCAGCCCTCGGCCCACGCGAACAGGTCGCCGCGATCGTCGGGATAGCCGAAGGCGAAGATCACGCCGAGCACCGGCCGGCCGGCGCGCACCAGGCCGATGGAGACCGAGCTGCCGCGCCAGCCCGCGAGGTAGTCGCGCGTGCCGTCGTTCGGATCCACGAGCCAGATGGGCGCTCCGGGCGGTGCCTGGACGCGGCCCAGTTCCTCGCCCAGGAAGCCGCACTCGGGGTAAAGCCGCGTGAGGCGCTCGCGGATCAGCTGTTCGGCCTCGACGTCGGCCTCGGCCTTGTCCCCGCCACCACGCGGCCCGCCCGGGCGATGGAAATCGGCGCGCAGCAGATCCCCTGCGGACCGCGCCACGGAAATGGCGGCGTCCAGGGCACCCCTCAGTTCCAGGGCAGGCCTCCGGGCGCTACGGAAGCGGCGCGCGTCACGGAACGCGTTCCGCCGAGCCCTGGGGGACGCGAGGTCGATAGGCTTCGCAAGCCAGGACGGGCTGCGGCGGGTAGCGCTTCAGGAGCGGGCAATAGAGGAAGAGCGCGCCCCGGTCGCTCCTGACGTATCGCGGCGGAGCGGCGCAGGCGTGGCACAGGCTGCCGGGGAAAGGCGGCGCTACGGTCAGCGAGGCGTCCTACTCGCTGGGGCGGCGCGGCGGCCGCAGCTCGACGCGGCGCCGATCGCGCCCGCCCAAGACCTCAGAGCCGCTGCGCAGCGGCCCGTTGTCCTCATCCTGGAGCCCATAGGCACGGCCGATCTCATCGACGTTGTTCTGGTCCGGCGTCGAGCTGCTGCCGCCGGGCGTCTCCTCGCCGACATACTCGTTCGCAAGGCAGTGATCGTCGGGGTCGCCCACCAGGATCGTCTCGTCCTCGCGTGGGATCTCGTCCTCGCGCCGAGCGGCCGGCAGGATCCCGGTGCGCATCGCCTCGGCGGCGACGGCCGTCCCCGAGCGGACGTGGCGCAGCGCATCCTCGGCGATCGCCGGCAGGCGTGGGGTGCTCGGCTTGCGGTCGCGTGAAGCGCGTCGTGCCTTGGATCTCATGCCCTTCCTACCCTAGACTCTGCTCCGCGGACCCCTCGCCGTCAAGCGCTTTTCGCGATAGTCTCAGCGTCGCTCCCCTGATGGTCACGCCACCCCTCCCCGCCGACGAGGCTCGCCCGCAGCTGCGCTCGGCCATGGGCCTGCGCGACGTGATCCTGCTCTTCGTCACGGCGGGGACCAATCTGCAGTGGGTTGCGATCGCGGCCGCCGCCGGCCCCAGCGCGATCGGCATGTGGGGCGTCTCGTTCGTCAGCATGGCGATGCCGCTGGCCTGGTGCGTGATCGAGATGTCCTCGCGCTATCCCGAAGAAGGCGGCATGTACGTCTGGGCCAAGCACGCCTTCGGCGATTTCGCCGGCTTCATGACGGGCTGGACCTACTGGTCGAGCAATCTTCCCTACTTCCCGGGCCTGCTCTACTTCGCCGCAGCGAACGCGCTCTACATCGGCGGCGACAGCTGGCTTGGGCTGGCGCAGAACCCGGGCTACTTCATCGTGACGGCCGTGCTGGGCTTGGCCCTCGGCACGGCGCTCAACATTGCGGGGCTGGACGTCGCCAAGTGGCTGACCAACCTCGGCGCGGTCGCGCGCTGGCTCGCGACGCTGCTGCTGCTCGTGATGGGGATGGTCGCCTGGACGCGCTTCGGCTCCGCCACGCAGTGGAGCCTTGCCTCCCTCCTTCCAAGTCTCGCGCTCAAGGACCTGATCTTCTGGTCGACACTGGTGTTCGGTTGGACCGGCTTCGAGGCCGCCTCGTTCATGGGGGACGAAATCGAAGACGCGCGGCGCAACGTGTCGCGCGGCATCCTGTTTTCGGCGCCGCTCATCATCGCGATCTATCTGCTGGGCACCGCCGCTGTCCTCGTCACGGTGCCGGTCGGCGAGCTGACGGGGCTGCAGGGAATCATGCAGGCGGTGGACGCGGGTGCGCAGCGCATCGACGCGCCGTGGCTCACGCCGTTGATGGCGGCCCTGATCGCCCTCACGGCGCTTGGCAGCCTGTGCGCCTGGCTCGGCGCCGTGGCGCGCATCCCCTTCGTCGCGGGCATCGATCGCTTCCTGCCGGAGGGTTTCGGCCGCGTGCACCCGCGCTGGGGCTCGCCCTGGGTGGCGCTCCTCAGCCAGGCCTTCATCACCGTGATCTTCGTCTTCCTGGGCCAG
>CAYTWT010000348.1:0-2071 GCA_964442185.1 uncultured Acidobacteriota bacterium | reverse complement strand
GCCGAGCAGCAGCTCCTTCACGTCTCCGAAGCGCGTGTGATAACCCTCGAGGTCGCGCCAGCGGGGAGCCGTGCCGGCCAAGATGTAGCGCGGGCGCTCGGGCGACGAGGGCGACGCCTGCTCGGTCACCGAATAGCCGCGGGAAAGCAACTCCGCTGTTTGCAGCGCGGCTGGGCGCGGTTGCAGCTTCACGTCGGGTCGTCCAACCGCCCAGCCCAGTCGATCCCAGTAGATCTCGAGGTTGGTCGACAAGCGAAGCCGCCTTCGAGCGCTCGCGGGGAACAGCCCGGCCAGATCGAGCAGGATCGTCTTGTCCTTTCCGGCCGGGAAGCCCAAGCCCTGGCGCGCCTCGCGGAAGCGGCCGGCGGCGTCGGCGATGGAAAGCGCAAGGCCCCGCGGTTGCTGCCCCGAGCCCTGGCCGAGGGCCACGTTGACGGAGCTGTCCGTGGGGTGGATCCAGCCCTGACCGACGAGGTAAAGCTCTCCCCGGCGCGGCGCCGCCTCGGGCAGCTCCAGCTCGACGAAATGCTCGCGCGTGACGCCCTGGTAGGCGCCACGGCCCGCGCTATCGAGATGCTGGCCGTCTCGCGCGCGCACCACCTCGGTGACATCGCCGCCGCGATCGTCACGCGCAGACGCGAACTCCTGCACCGGCCCGGTGGCAACGGCCTGCAGCTTCGGTGGCGGCACGGCGAAGCGCTCGTCGACGAAGACCTCGGTGCCCTCGGGATGATCCACGACGAGCAGCGACACCAGATCGAAGAAGTGCGTCTCCCAGAGTTCCGCGGTGACGCGCAGGTCGTACGCGCCGTCGCGGGAAGTGAGCTGGTCGCCACGGAGCTTGACCCAGTCCTCGGTCATCCGCACGTCGGCCGTGGCCTGGGCGTTGATGCGCAGGCCCAGCGGTGAGCGCCACAGGAGGTCCGTCACGAAGCCCATCTCACGCCCGTTCCATGCGAACAGCCACGGGCAGGAACCCTTGAGTCGCTGTTGCGCCAGCACGACACGATCGGCCGCGCTGTCGAACTCCGACTGGAGCGTGCCGTTGGGCCACGCGACGCGCACGACCTCGGCCCGAGCGGACTCGCCCAGGCCGAAGTGCACCACGGGCGCTGCGATCAACTGCTTCTGCACGACCAGTCCGTTGCGAATCTCGATCTCGCCGCCGATGCCGAAGGAGTTGATGCGCTGGTCGCCGGCCGCAGTGGCCGCACGCGGACGCAGCGTCTGCCAGTGATAGTCCCTCAGGCCTCGGCTCGCCGCCTGCACGATTCGCCCGCCCGCGTCCACACCCAGCAGCTCGAGCCGGCCGTCGCCGTCGAGATCCGCGACGGCTCGCACGCTGAGCGGGAGAGACCCTGCCTGCTTCTTGAACACGCCCCTGGCTCCGCCCAGCAGGACCTGCGATGTGCTCGGGCCCGCCGCGACCAGGTCGAGGCCGCCGTTGTTGTCCAGATCGGCGACCAGCAGGCGCGCCGCGCCGGGCGCCAGGCCCGGAAGCGGGGCGTCGAGCGCCGCGAGCTTCGCGACCTGCCAAGCCTTGCCGTCTTCGCCCGGGCCCGCGCGGACGACGGTCGCCTCAGCCGTCAGCACGAGCAGATCGAAGCCTCCATCGCCGTTCACGTCCGCGACCGCGAGAGCCACGCCTTTCGGGAGTCCGGCGGGCAGGGGCTGCTCCCGGAACTCGCCGCCCCGCTGACTCAGGAAGAGCCGCAGCGCGCCGTCCGCATCGAGAAGCGCTGCGTCGGGAACTCCTTCGCCATCGAAATCCGCCCAGACGAAATCGCGCAGGCGCGCGCTTCCAGCAAAGGGTGCGCGCGTGGCAAAGGCACCGTCGCCGTTGTTGCGGAGCACGATCGGGGCGCCATCCGTCGCGCCGACCACGATGTCGAGATCGCCATCGGTGTCGATGTCGGCCGCCCACGCGCCGGTGGAAGCGCCCTGGCTCGTGGCTGACGGGAGCCCCGCCTCCGACGTCACGTCGCGCAGCGATCCATCCTCCTGCTGCCGTAGCAGCGCCAGTCCGCCCGCCCCCGCGAGAACGAAGTCGGTTCGAAAGTCGTAGTTGAGA
>CAYTWT010000347.1:0-1945 GCA_964442185.1 uncultured Acidobacteriota bacterium | reverse complement strand
GCCGCTGGTCGTCTTGGAACCCGAGCCCTACGCACGCCTGGTTCGCCTGATCGAGAAGGCGATCCCGGTGAAGATCCAGCTGGACGTGGAGGTGGATTTCCCAGCTGACGACCTCGAGGCCGACAACGTCGTTGCGGAGATTCCCGGCGGCAGGAAGAAGGACGAGCTCGTGATGCTGGGCGCCCACCTCGACTCGTGGCACGCGGGCACCGGGGCCACGGACAACGCTGCCGGCTGCGCCGTGATGCTCGAAGCGATGCGGATCTTGAAGGCGCTGAACCTGCCCATGGACCGCACGGTGCGACTCGGACTCTGGAGCGGCGAAGAACAGGGCCTCTACGGCTCACGCGCCTACGTCAAGCAGCACTTCGGCGATCCAACGACGATGACCCTGAAGCCGGCCCATGCCAGGCTGGCCGCCTACTTCAACGTGGACAACGGCACCGGGAAGATCCGGGGCGTGTACCTTCAGGGGAACGACATGGTCCGGCCCATCTTCGAAGCCTGGCTCGGGCCGTTCCGCGACCTCGGGGCCACGACGCTCACGATCCGGGACACCACCGGGACCGACCACCTGTCCTTCGACGCGGTCGGTCTTCCGGGTTTCCAGTTCATCCAGGACCCCATCGACTATTCGACCCGCACCCACCACTCGGACCTCGACGTGTACGACCACATCCAGCCCGCGGACATGATGCAGGCGGCGGCCATCGTGGCATCCTTCGCATACCAGGCCGCTACGCGGCCGGAGATACTGCCACGGAAGCCGCTCCCGGCGCCGCTGCCGCCGAAGAAGGAGCTGCCGGCGCAGCCATAGGACCGGGCGCGTTCACACGTTCCACTTCCACGAGAGCAGCTCGGTTTCGCCAGAGGCTGGCCTCGGGCACTTCCTGTTGGCAGACGGCGCAGGCCGAGAGCACTGTCATGGGCGCGCAAGCTTCTCAAACCAGCCAGGCGGCTATAATCCGCGCCGACCATGCAAAAGCGGCGCCTGGGTCGCACGGGACTCCAAGTCTCCGAGATCGGCTACGGGGCCTGGGGGATCGGCGGTTCGGAATGGATGGGTGCTCGGGACGACGAAAGCCTGCGCGCGCTGCACCGCGCCCTCGACCTCGGCGTCAATTTCATCGACACGGCGCTCGCCTACGGGCGTGGCCACAGCGAACAGATCGTCGGCCAGGTGATGCGGGAACGCCGCGAGGAAATCTACGTCGCGACCAAGGTCTTTCCGAAGAACATGACCTGGCCGGCCCGCGCCGGCGTGCCGGTGGCCGACGTGTTCCCGCCCGAGCACATCAGGAGTTGCTGCGAGAAGAGCCTGCGCAACCTCGGCCGGGAGTGCATCGACCTGTTGCAGCTCCACGTCTGGCGCGACGAGTGGCTGGAGCAAGAGGTCTGGCGCGACACGCTGCTTGGCCTCAAGACGGCCGGCAAGGTGCGTTTCGTCGGCATCTCGGTCAACGACCACGCACCGGAGACGGCACTACGCGCCGTGGCCTCAGGCCTGTTCGACACGGTCCAGGTCATCTTCAACATCTTCGACCCCACTCCGGCGGCAGCGCTGCTTCCCGCGTGTCTCGCCCACGATATCGGCGTGCTGGCGCGCGTGCCGCTCGACGAGGGCGCGCTCACCGGTTCGATCACGCCGGAGACGACCTTCCCGGAGGGCGACTTCCGCAACGACTATTTCGGCGGCGATCGCAAGCAGCAGGTCTTCGAGCGCACCGAAGCGCTGAAGAAGCTGCTCGCGCCCGAGGCGCTTTCGCTGGCGGAGCTGGCGTTGCGCTTCTGCCTGAGTCACGACGCCGTTTCGACCGTGATCCCGGGCATGCGGCGCGTCAGCACGGCCGAAGCCAACGCCGCGATCTCCGACGGCCGCCGGCTCTCGCCCGCCCTGCTCGAGCAGCTCAAGGCGCACGCCTGGCCGAAGAACTTTTATAGCTAG
>CAYTWT010000346.1:0-18124 GCA_964442185.1 uncultured Acidobacteriota bacterium | reverse complement strand
CGCACGCCAGGCCCGCCTCGCCCTCGGCGCCGCGCTCACGCTGGCCGGCGCCTATCTCTCCGCGGGACCGCCGCGCATCACCCTCCTGAATGCGGCGCTGCGGATCGAGTATCCCTGGAGCCGCGGCGCGGGAGCGCTCGTGGCCGCGATCGGACTGATCAGCCTCGCGGCGCTGACGACCCGGCCGAGCTTTCGGCGCATCGGTCTCGTGCTCGCCCTCGGCCCGCTGCTGATCGCCGGGCATCTGCTGCTGTGGAAGCTCGAGATCGCGGCCTCGAGCCTCAGCTTTCACGGCCTGTTCGGAACGACGACGATGGTTTGGCCGGAGGTGGCGAGCATCGATCTGCTGGCCGGGGCGATCCTGGTCGAGAGTCGCAGCGGCGCGCGCGTCCAGATCGACACCACCGACTTCGTCGCCGACCAGCGTGCCTCCGTCGAGCGTACGCTCGCGCGCCACGTCAAGGAGCATGGCGGCCCCGAGCCTCGGATCGTGGTGCCGAACTGACTTGTCCTCTACGATGCGCCCCTTTGAAACTCACTCGCCACTATCCGAGTCGCCCCGAGGACGCGGAGCTCAGGAGCGGCGGGGCTTGGTTAGCCGTTGCGCCGTGACGCGGCTACGCGTCTAGATGAAAAGATGCTCGTCGTCGTCGTCGTGGCCGCGCGCGACGCGCTCGCGGCGCTCGAAGCCGCGCAACTGCTGGTAGACCTCCAAGCCACGGCGCAGGCCTTTGAGGAAGGCCGCGAGATCCACGAGCGGACCGATCGGCCGCAGCACGACCTTGCGGATCAGCGTGGTCGTCTCCTCCACCTTGTCGATCGTGTCGGCGAGCAGGCCGTCCACGCGCCGGGCTTGAAGCACGGCGAGGTCGGACACCTCGGCCAGGTTCCGGGTCACTCGAGAGACGTTGTCGAGGCTGGGTTTGATCTCGCGCTCGATTCGGTCCTGCATCTCGGCCACGCGCCGTGAGAGCTTCTTCCCCTCGAGCGCAAGCCCGATCAGAAAAGCCGACTGGACGACCGATGCGACCGCGATGATGCCCAGAAAGACGATGGCCCAGGTGTCCATCCCTTACATCTTTTCTTTCTCGTCGCGATAGGCTTGCCGCCCGGCTTCGACCGCAGCGGCGAGACGGTCCTTGCGCGCAGTGGCGCCTTCCTTGGCGCGATCCACGTAGTCGGAGGCGTCCTCCAGGATCTCGCGGCCCTTGCTCGCGGCCCTGTCGCGCAGTTCGCGGCCGTGCTCCTTGCCGTCGCGAATCCTCTCGCCCAGCAGATCCCGCGTCTCCTTGCCCGAACGCGGGGCGAACAGGATCGCGAGCGCCGCGCCCGTGAGCCCGCCCAACATGAACGAAAGGATGATTCCCGATGCGCCCGAATTCTGGTCGTCGCTCATCACGCCTCCTGACCGCTAACACGTAAGACTAGAACAGGCTGAGCTTCACCCGCAAGTACTTGCCGGGATCGGCTCGCACGTCGCTGACCAGCGAGCGCACTTCCTTCAAGGCCGCGTTGAGATTGTTGTAGAGCTCGGGATCCTGGAACAGCTTGCCCGCCGTGCCCTCGCCCTTCTCCACGCGGCTCAGCAGGGCGTCAAGCCGGCTCGAGACGCCGTCTATCCGGTTGAAGAGCGCATCGTCGTGGAGCAGCTTGCCGGCCGTCCCCTCGCCGCGCCTTAGGCTCGCCGCCACGTCGCTGAGACTGGCCGTCAGATCCTTGAGGTTCTTCGCGAACTCCGGATCCTTCGACAACGCGCCGAGCGCGCCCTCGCCCGAGTCGATGCGGGTCAGGACCTGGTCCAGGCTCTTCGCCGAGTTCGCGATGCGATCCGACATCGCCTGATCGTTGACGAGCCGCCCGAGCGGGCCGGTCTCAGCCTCGAGCTTCGACATCACACCCTGCAGGCGCATGCTCACGTCCAGCATGCGGTCGTAGAGTTCATCGTCGCGCAGCGCCTTGCCGATCAGGCCCTCGCCCGCATCCATGCGCGAGAGGATACGGCGCAGGTGAGCGCTGGAGGTCGAGGCGTCGGCGAGCAGTCCCTTGAACGGGTCTTCCGCGGCGGCGGAGATGAATTCGCCGTCCTCGAGCGGCTCGCCACGCAAGGCGCTGGTGATGTCCACAGCCTTCTCGCCGAGCAGGCCCAGCGAGCCGAGCGTCGCCTCGCTCTCCGTCCTGATGCGGCCCTTGACTCGGCGATCGAGCGTCATCGAGATCTCGACCAGCCCGCCCCCGCCCTCGGGGGCGAAATCGACGCGCGTGACCGCGCCCACCTCGACGCCGCCCAGACGCACCGGCGCGCCCGGCTTGAGGCCGTTCACGTCGGACATCAGCGCCTTCACCACGTACTTGGCCGCGAAGGGCGAGCCACCACCCCCGCCGATGTAGAGGATCGTCACCGCGAGCACGCTCAGGCTCACGATGACCACGGCGCCGACACGCAGCTCCGTCCAGGTCAGGGCCTTCGACTTGTCCAGCATCGCGTTGCTCCTAGCTCAGGAACTCCTTGAGATACGGGTCCGTGGACGTGACCAGTTCGTGGGGCGAACCCTCGAACTGCACTTGCCCTTCGCGCAGCATCAGGAAGTCGGTGCCCGCCAGCAGCTTCAGGTCTTCGACACGGCGGAAGCCGAAGTCCTCGCCCTCGCGGCAGGCGAAGGTGCGTGCCACGTTGAAGGCGTCGCGAAGCTGGTGCGTGACCAGGATCGACGAGACGCCGTCGAGGTCTCGGACTTTCACGATCAGGTCCGTGATCGTGGTCGCGGTGATCGGGTCGAGGCCCGTGGTCGGTTCGTCGTAGAGCATGATCTGCGGCCGGGCGGCGAGCGCGCGGGCCACGGCCACGCGACGGCGCTGTCCGCCCGACAGCTCCGACGGGCTCTTCTCGTAGTGCGAGGCCAGGCCCACGAAGCCGAGCATCGCACGGACTCGTGCCTCGATCTCCGCGTCCGGCAGGCCATCTTCGCGGAGCCGGAAGCCGACGTTCTCCGCCACCGAGAGCGAGTCGAACAGGGCCCCCTCCTGGAAGACCATGCCGATCTTCAGCCGGACGGCGCGTAACTCGTTCTCGTCGAGCTTGCCCACGTCGGCGCCGTCGACGCGAATCCTGCCGGCATCCGGCTTCAGCAATCCCAGGATGAGCCGCAGGATCGTGGTCTTCCCGGAGCCCGAGCCACCCAGGATGATCTGCGTCGCGCCCGGGTAGAGGTCGAAGCTCAGGTTCTGCAGGACGGGGCGGTCGAAAGCGAGCTGCACATCGCGGAAGGAAACGATCGGCTCGTCGAGGCTGCGCCGCGGAGCCTCCTCCGCCTCGCGCGAGACGCCCAGCAGCTCGGCGACGTTCTCCGAGACCTTGTCCGTGACCCCCTCGGCCACCTCCTGGATCTTCCGGATGAAATCGCTCATCAGTTCACCGGGAAGAGCAGCAGCAGGACCTTGGTCATGAAGAAGTCGGAGACCAGGATCATGACCGAGGCCGCGACCACCGAGCGCGTCGTCGCGACGCCCACGCCCTGCGTGCCGCCCCTGGTGGTGAGGCCCATGTAACAGCCGACGCTCGCCAGGATGAAGCCGAAGACGATCGGCTTGGTCAGGCCCATGATCAGGTCGTTGAGGGCGAGCGCCTGGCCGACGGTTCGCCAGTAGTACGGCCAGGTCAGCTTCAGGTTGAAGATGCTGATCAGGCCGGCCCCGAAGATGCCGACGGCGTCCGACAGCACTGTGAGGATGGGAACCATGACGACGGCCGCGGCGATGCGCGGCGCCACCAGCTTTCGCAGCGGGTCGGTGCCGAGCACGCGCAGCGCATCGATCTGCTGCGTCACCACCATCGAGCCAAGCTCAGCCGCCATGCCAGAGCCGACGCGGCCGGTGACCATCAGCGCCGTGAGCACCGGCCCCAACTCGCGGACCATAGACACGCAGACGAGCCGGCCCACGTAGGGGCGCGCGCCGAAAACGTCGAGGCTGGCCGCCGACTGGAGCGCCAGTACCATGCCCGTGAACATCCCCGTCAGGATCACGATGGAAAGCGAGCCGACACCCAGGCTGTCCATCTGCGCGAGAATGTCGTGGAGGTAGCGCGGCCGCGTGAACAGGGCGGCCGTGCCCCGCACCGAGAGCAGCACGTACTCCTGGAAACCCAGGACCACGAGCTTGGTCCGCGACACGAGCCGCAGCACCAGCGTTGCGAGCGGAAACGAAAGGCTTGGGGACAAGACGTAAGCATTATAGGCTCCGCCCCCACGGCCCCCCTGGAACGCGGCTAGAATGCGCCCCGCTTGATCATTCTCCTGTTCTTCCTGAGCGGCGCCGCGGCCCTCGCCTACCAGACCGCCTGGCAGCGGATCCTGGCGCTGGGCAGCGGCGCCTCGATCTACTCCGTGGCCATGATCGTGGGCGCGGTCATGGCGGGCCTGGGGATCGGCGCTCACGTGGGCGGGGTCCGCAGCGCTCGGCTCACCCCTCGCCGTGCGATGCAGCTGTTCGGCTGCGTCGAGGTCGCGATCTCTGTGTTCGGCGCGCTTTCACCGTTCCTCTATTACGACCTGCTCTATGTCCGGGGCGCGTGGCTCTATGGCGCGCCGTGGCGAGCCGCGACAGCCCACTTCCTGGCGCTGCTGCCGCCGACTGCGCTGATGGGCATGTCGCTCCCGCTTCTGGCAAGAGCCACAGTCCGGAACGCCGCCACCGCCGCGCGTACACTCGGGAACCTGTACGGTGTCAACGTCCTGGGGGCAGCCTTCGGAGCGGCCGTGACGCCGTGGCTGCTGATCCGTTTTGGTGGCATCGGCGCTGCGGTGTGGTGCGCCGCCACCACCAACTTCGTCGTCGGCTGCTCGGCTCTCGGCCTCGCGCGGGCCGTCTCGGAGGCCGACGAAGTTCCGAGACCGGAGCCCGCCGCCACTGGCGAAGCTGCTGGTTCACGATCCTTCGGGCTCTGGCTCATGCTCTATGCCACGAGCGGCTTCGTGGCGCTGGCCCTCGAGATCCTGTGGTTCCGGATCGTCGACGTCGGGGTCAAGTCTTCGGCCTTCACCTTCGGCAGCGTGCTCGCACTCTACCTGCTGGGCTGCGGAGCGGGCTCGCTCATGGGCGCACGGATCGCGCCTCGCCTGGCCCGCCCACTGCGCGCGTTTCTGGTCTGTCAGTGCCTGCTGCTCGTCGCCTCCGCGTTGGCAGTGATCGGGATCGCGCACACACCCGTCGACAGCTGGTTCTTCCAGTACTGGTCGCGCTACGAGGGGCTGACGCTCGGGCAAGACGCCACGGCGATCGACATCGGGCGCCTGTACCTGCTCTTCCCCCTGGCCCTTTACGGCGCGCCGACGTTCCTGATGGGCCTCGTGTTCCCGATCCTGCAACGCGCCGTCCACGACGACGTGCGCACCAGCGGCCACAAGGTGGGGGCGCTTCAGGCGGCGAACATCGCCGGCTGTGTCGCAGGGAGCCTGCTCGTCGGCCTCGTATCACTGAGCCAGCTCGGGTCGATGGGCACGCTTCGCGTGTTGCTCGTGATCGGGATCGCCTTCGCCGGCGTCGGGATGTGGGCCCACGGACTGGCTAGCCGCTTCGCCGCGCTGGCGGCGGCGCTGATGCTTGCGAGCTTCGCCCTGCCGACCCAGCAGCAACTCTGGAGCCGGCTCCACGGGACGGACCCCGCGCGCGCGCTCCTGGCGGAGGACGCGACCGGCGTCGCGGCCATCATCCCCGAGATCGAGGCCTTGCCCGAGGATCGCTGGCGGGTGTCGGTCAACGGCAAGGGCAACAGCCAGATCCCGTTCGGTGGCGCGCACACCTACCTGGGCGCGCTGCCGGCGCTCATCCACCCCGCGCCTCACGACGTGGCGATCATCGGCCTCGGCTCCGGGGACACGGCCTGGGCGGCTTCGTGCCGGCCCGAAACGCGGAGCGTCACGGTCTTCGAGTTGAGCGCACCGCAGCCGGGGCTGCTGCTACGCTTCCTGGCGCGCGAACCCACAGCTTCGCTCGCGAGCTTCCTGCGTGACAGCCGGCTGCACGTCATCCTCGACGACGGCCGCAGCAGTCTCGAGCACACAGCCGCGCGCTACGACCTGATCGAGGCCGACGCGCTGCGCCCGCACAGCGCCGGCAGCGGCAACCTCTACTCGGTCGAGTTCTTCCGCACTTGCGCCCGCCGGCTCAAGCCCGGGGGCCTCGTCTGCAGTTGGGCCCCGACGCCGCGAGTCTACGCGAGCTTCAGCCGCGCCTTCCCGCACGCGCTGGAGATCGATGCTGGCGGCGGCGCCATCATCCTGATCGGCTCCGACGCGCCCATCGCGATCGACCGCGGCGCCTGGCGCTCGCGCGCGGAATCGGAGCCGGTTCAGCGCTGGCTGGGGCCGGCGATTGCGGCAAGCCTCGTCAACCTGCTGCGCGCCAGCCACCGCGCCGATCCCGAGACACGCGCCAGCGGCCTCGAGCCGAACACCGACCTGTTTCCCCGCGACGAGTTCCTGACGCCGTAGGTAGCTCGGCAGGTCTCTCTGGAGCTCGGCGATCACGCCGGTTCTTCATCCCCCACGTGCCGTCCATGGCCGTGCAGCGTTCGATCGTCGCCACCGTGGTCCCCCGCACCATCAGGGCGCCCAGTAGTTGCCGGTCAGGGCCAGCAGGGACAGCAGCGAGAGGCTGTCCTCGTAGTAGTCCTCGGGGTGGTCGCGCACCGCGTCGTACAGGTCGTCGAGCCATGTCTGGAGCGACCGGTCGGTCATCGCCGCAACGGCGAGCGGAGCCGCGAAGGCCGTCGTGAAGTGCTCGCTCCCGGAGATGGGCGCGCCGTCCAGCCGATACCCGGCGTGGATGCGCATCGGATCGCCGCCGGTCGCGTCGCGCGACCACGCCGCGAGTCTCCGCGCCTGCGCGAGCGATGTCGCGTCCCCGCTCAGCAAGCCATCCACTCCCAGTCGCCACGGAGCGCGACACGCGTTGTAGTAGTAGCGGCCGTCGTTGGGACCTTCGAGGAAGCCAGCGGGCGCCGGCCGCGGCGTATGGTCGCCCGCGGAGGTCGGAACCACGAAGTCCGGCAGCAGGCCCGTCCCGGGCGAATGGCGCGACTGCAGCGCGCCGACGACGCCCTGACTGCGCAACACCACCACGTCCCAGGCCGGGTTGCCGGTGAAGCGCGAGAACGCGCGGAAGTGGTCCGGCATGAAGTCGGACGTGCGCGGCGTGTACTCGTTGTACGGGTTGCCGCCGGCCTCGGTCCAGTCGCCCAGCATCGGGAGCCGGCTCTCCGGGCCGATCGTGGACTCGAGAATCCCGGCGATGCTGCGGCGCGCGCCTTCGGCGTAGTTCATGCTGCCGGCGCTTCCCCACTGCGCATCGGCCAGCAGCAGCGCGAACGCGATGTCCGCGTCCCCGTCGAACGCGCTGTCGGCGCCCGCGGCGCCCGTCGGCACCTCCCAACCCATGAGCCGCGCGTCGATCGTGCTCGGGTGGGCGAGCGCGAAACGATACAGGCCATCGAAGAGCGTGCGCGCGTCGGGGTCGTCACCCGCCATCACGGCGACGATCAGCATTCCGTAGCCCTGTCCCTCGGAGACGGTCCGGCCCGGGTTGCCGCTGCCAAAGCTCACGCGCTGGAGCGCGCTGCCGTCCGGCCCGCTGCCCGCGGCCACGAGGTAGCGGCTCTTCCAGCGCGCGTAAAGCGCTCGCACGTCGTCGTCCTGCTGGGCCTGCGAGCGCCGGCTCGGGCGGATCGTACCGGCGGCGTATGTCTCATGCTGGGGAAAGGGGCGCCGGATCGCGCCGGGAGCAGGCGAGGGCGTCGGGGAGGGCGCCAGTTGCGCGCTCCCCGCGCAGGAGGCGCTGCACAGCGCGAGCCCTACGAGGCTCGAGGAAAAGCGGACCACACCAGGGATCATACCCGCGCCTCGACGCTACCGCGGAGAGGTCGGGGCCGCGCCGGCCCTCCTGGCTAGCGCTGCCAGGTAGCGGTGGGGTGGGCGACTCAGCTGCTGGCGTGGGCCGAGCCACGTAGAATAGGGGCGGGGTCAAGGAGGGCCAATCGTACATGCGTCTAGCCATCGCCGTTTTGACAATCGCCGCTCTCGGCGCTGCCGCATCCGCGGCACCCATCGCCGTGGGTGACAAGCTCACGCCGTTCACGCTGAAGGACGCCACCGGCAAGGACGTGAGCCTGGCGTCGCTCGCAGGCAAGAAGGGCGTCGTGCTCGCCTTCATCGCGACGCAGTGCCCGGTCTCGAACGCCTACAACCAACGCATGGCGGCGTTTGCGAAGGAGTACGAGGCCAGGGGTGTCGCGTTCGTCGGCATCAACTCCAACAAGCAGGAGAGCCCCGCGGAGATCGCCGAGCACGCGAAGACGCATGGCTTCATGTTCCCGATCCTCAAGGATGACGGCAACAAGAAGGCCGACGACCTCGGCGCCCAGGTGACGCCCGAGACGTACCTGTTCGACGCCTCGTGGACGCTGCGCTATCACGGGCGCATCGACGACGACAAATCCGGCAAGGCCATCGCGAGCCAGGATCTTCGCAACGCCGTCGACGCGCTGCTGACCGGCAAGGACGTGCCCGTGAAGGAGGCCAAGGCCTTCGGCTGCACGATCAAGCGCGTCTCTCAGTGATCGCGCTGCTGCTGGCTGCCGCGTTGGCCGGCGAGCTGGATGCCGCCTCGCTGCGCCAGCGCATCGAGTCGCACCACGGGCAGCCGGTGGTGGTGACGTTCTGGGCGACGTGGTGCGCACCGTGCGTCAAGGAGTTTCCGGATCTGATCGCACTCGCGAGGCGACGAACCGACGTCGCCTTCGTCTCGGTCTCGATCGACGACAAGCAGGATGTGGGAACGCTGGACCGCTTCGTGGCGCTGCGTAAGCCGCCCTTCCCCGTCTACCGCAAGGCCGACGGCCGGGACAGCGAGTTCGTCGAGGCCGTCGACCCGGCCTGGAGCGGCGTCGTGCCGGCGACGATCGTCTACGACGCCGGGGGTAAACGGGCCGCGATCCTGCAGGGCGAGCACACCCCGGCGCAGATCGAGAAGACCCTGGAGGGACTTGACAGGTGAAACGGGTCCCGGTCGCGTCGTCTCTAGTCGCGGGCGCCTAGCGTAGCGAAGCCGTAGCAGCTTCCTTCCCGGCAGCTTGACGCGCCCCCTATTCATGCCTATATTAGCATTCATGAATATGTGGTGGCCATGCTCGCGCCCGCGCTGATACCGGTCGTCGCCGCACGCTTCAAGGCGCTTTCGGATCCCGGTCGGCTCGCGATCCTCGCCGCACTCCAGGACGGCGAGAGGAGCGTATCGGAGCTGGTGGAGGCCACCGGCCGCAGCCAGCCCAACGTGTCCCAGCAGCTCGCGGGCCTGGCCCGGGCGGGCTTCGTCGCCTGCCGGCGCGAGGGGACCTTCGCCTACTATCGCAGCGCCGACCCCTACGTGGCCCGCATCTGCCGGGCGGTCTGCGGCGTCCTCGGCCCCCAGGCTCCGCCTGCGGCCCCCAAACGCGGCGGGCGCTCGTGAAAGCCGGAGTGGCGCTCCTGAGCCTGGTTCTGTGCTCGCCCCTCGCCCTGGCCGGTGCCGACGAAGCGCTGCCGATCACCCTCGCCGAAGCCCTGCAGCGTGCCGAGCACGAAAGCCCGGACCTGCTGGCGGTCCGGCAGCGCGCCCTCGCTCAGGCGGAGCGCGCCGGCTCTCTCGCCCGGGCCGCGCGTCCGCGCCTGAGCCTGGGCACGGAGGGCTTCCGCACCGACAACCCGGCGCGTGTCTTCGCGAGCCGCCTGAATAGCGGTGACTTCACGCAAGCGGACTTCGGCATCGAGCGCCTGAACGACCCCGCGAGCCTCTCGCACCTCTCGACCGTGCTCAGCCTCGAGCTGCCCGTAGACGCCTTCGGGAAGCTGTCCGCACGCGCGCGCGCTGAAGAGGGACTGTCGCGGGCCGTCGCGGCCCAGGGCGAGGACGCGGCCCAGGAAGCCAGGCTGCGCGTCGCCCAGGCTTACCAGCGCGCGAGCCTCGCGCGCGCCGCGCTGGGCGCCGGCGCACACGCCTTGCAGGGGGCTCGCGCGCGCGAGGCCGACGTGCAGGCGCGCGTCGAAGCGGGGGCCGCTCTCGATGCCGACCTGCTGCGCGTGCGCGCCCGGCGCCGGCAGCGCGAGGCGGAGCTGGCCGAACGCGAGTCCGAATCGGCCATCGCGTGCGCGGCCCTGGGCCGCGCCATCGGCGCTTTCGAAGGAACGCGCTACGCGCCTGTCGAAGGCGCCTCGGCTCCCGCGCCGCTTCCGGGGACGCTCGCCGAGTGGCAGGCGCGGGCGCTCGCCTCGCGGTCGGCCTTCGCGGCCGCGCGTGAACTCGAGACCAGCGCGGACTGGGCGCTTCACGTTGAACGCCGCGCGCAGCTTCCGGACCTGGTCGTCTATGCCCAGGCCCAGGACGATCGCGGCGATCTCTCCAAGGGCGGCCAGTCCTATGCGCTGGGCTTTGGCGTGCGCTGGAGCGCTTTCGATGCCACCCGGAGCCGCCGTGTCGCGGCTGCCGCCGCCGACGCCAGAGCCTCGCGGCTGGAGGCGCGCGCTGCGGCCGACCAGGTGCGCCTCGAGGTCGAGAGCGCCTGGCGCCTCGCCACCAGCGCACGCCAGAGGTACGCGGCCGCCGCGGGCGGCGCCGACGAGGGGCGCGAGGCGCTGCGCGTCATACAAGAGCGGCGCAGAGCCGGCCTCGCCACGCTGACGGACGAGCTCGAGAGCGAGACGGAGAGCCTGGCCGCGGAGCTTCAGGAACTGCGGGCCGCGACCGACGCTGCCCTCGCCGACGCGGCGCTCAGACGCGCAGCCGGGCTCCTTTAGTGGGCCGCCGCCGGAGTCCCCGGGACTTGAGGATGCCAAGCATGAGTCGAGAGTCCGGAATCCCAGACGTGGCAGCGCTGTTTGCCGCAGGCTTACTCGCGGCTCTTGCCGGCTGCGGCGGCCACCCGCCTGCGCAGCGCCCCCCGACGCCCCTGCCGCCGGCGCGAGCCGTGCGGGTCGCGCTCGTGCAGGCAGGCGACACCGGGGCGGTCCGCGCGCCCGCCTCGGTGCAAGCGCGCCAGCGCGCAAGCCTCTCCGCGAGGCTCGCCGTCGCGGTGCTGGAGCTTCCGTTCCGCGAAGGGGACTTCGTCGCAGCGGGAGCGGTGCTGGCGCGCCTCGATGATCGGGCGCTGCGCTCGGCCCTGGCCGCGGCGGAAGCCGCCGCCGCCGCCGCAGAGGCGGACCTGGCGCGAGCCGAGACGCTGCTCACGAAGCGTGCCGCAACGCCGCGCGAAGCCGAGGACGCGCGCACGCGCGCCGCCGCCGCCCGGGCCGGCGTCCAGGCTGCTCACGAAGCGCTCGCGTACGCGGTCCTGCGCGCTCCCTTTTCCGGCGTCGTAGCCTCGCGCCCGGTGCACGTGGGCGACGTCGTCTCGCCAGGAGCAACTGTCATCGAACTCGAGGGCGCCGGGGGGCTCGAACTGGTGGCGACCCTGAACGCTGTCGAGTCGCGCCTGGTGCGGGTGGGGCAGAAGCTCACGGCTAGCGTCGATGGCCAGGCCGGCGGCATCGAGGCCACCGTGCGCTCGCTGTCGCCCGCCGGCGATCCTGCGACCCACCGCTTCGAGATGCGGGCCGACCTGCCGCCGGCTGCAGGCCTCCGTTCCGGTCTCTTCGCGCGCCTGGAGCTGCCCGCGGTCGGCGGCGACGCGCGTCTCGTGGTGCCGCAGGACGCCGTCTTCCAGCGCGGCGGCCTGACGGGGCTGTTCGTGCTCCAGGACGGCCGGGCCCGGCTGCGCTGGGTCGCGACCGGCGCCTCCGACGACGGATCGATCGAGATCCGCGCCGGTGTCGCACAAGGCGAGAGAGTCATCCTGGAGCCTGCCGAGCTCAATGACGGCGCGCCGGTCGTGGAGTCGCGCTGATGCCCCTCGGTATCGCCGGGCGCCTGGCGCGCGGCTTCCTCGCGAGCAAGCTGACGCCGCTCCTGATCGCGGCGGCGCTGGGGCTCGGCGCGCTGGCGCTGCTGGCGACGCCGCGTGAGGAGGAGCCCCAGATCCGGGTGCCGATGGTGGACGTGAGTGTCGCCTGGCCCGGCGCGGACCCCGCCGAGGTCGAGGCGCGGATCGTGACGCCCCTGGAGCGCATCCTCTACGGCATCTCGGGAGTCGAGCACGTCTACTCGACCGCCCGCCCCGGGCTTGCCCTCATCACCACGCGCTTCCGCGTGAACGAATCCAACGAGGCGAGCCTCGTCAAGGTGTTCGAGCGCCAGTCGGCGATCGCCCACATCCTGCCGGCGGAGGCCCTGCGCCCGATCGTCGAGCTGCACTCGATCGACGACGTTGCGTTCCTGACGCTGACACTCTGGAGCGCGGAAGCGAGCAGCGACCGCTTGCGACCGATCGCCGCCGAGCTGGCGCAGGAGCTCTCCGAGATCCACGGGACGACGAAGCTGCAGGTGATCGGCGGCCAGCCGCGGACGCTGCGCGTCGAGCCGGACGTGGACCGCATGAACGCCGCGGGCATCAGCTGGGCGGACCTCACCGGCGCCCTCCAGGGCGGCTCCGCACGCCAGCCCGCCGGCAGCGCGGTGCGCGACAACCGGGAGCTGCGCCTCGAGGCGGGCCCGCTTTTCCGCGCGGCGGCTGACGTCGCACGGGCGCTGGTCGGGGTGAGGGACGGCCGGCCCCTCTACGTGTCCGACGTCGCCCGCGTCAGCGACGGCGCCGACGAAACGACGGACGCGGTCTTCTTTGCCAGGGGCCCGGCCGGGGCCACGGCCGACGCTCCCGCCGGAGTCGAGCGTCCCGCCGTCACGATCACCCTCGCCAAACGAACCGGGGCCAACGCCACGGCCCTGGCGCAGGCCGTCCTCGAGAAGCTGGAGCGCCTGCGTCCGCGGCTGCTTCCCGCTGACGTGCACGTCGAGATCACGCGCAACTACGGCCAGACGGCCGCGGAGAAGTCCAACGAGCTCGTCGAGCACCTGCTGATCGCGACGCTCTCGGTGGTCGCCCTGATCTCCCTCGCCATGGGCTGGCGCAGCGGCCTCGTCGTCGGGATCGCCGTGCCCGTGACGCTTTCGCTGACGCTCTTCATCTACTTCCTCGCGGGCTACACGCTGAACCGCGTCACGCTGTTTGCCCTGATCTTTTCCATAGGCATCCTGGTGGACGACGCGATCGTGGTCGTCGAGAACATCGAGCGGCATCATCGCGAGAAGCCGGGACGCCCCTTCGCCGAGGTGGCGGTCGAGGCCGTGGACGAGGTCGGGAACCCGACCATCCTCGCCACCTTCACGGTGATCGCGGCGATCCTGCCGATGGCGTTCGTGCGGGGCCTGATGGGACCCTACATGCGTCCCATCCCCACCGGCGCCTCGGCGGCGATGCTGTTCTCGCTGGCCGTGGCGTTCATCGTCTCGCCCTGGGCCGCTGCGCGGATCTTCCGGCACACGCCGCCGCAGCACGCCGCCGCAGCAACGCCGGAGGGCTTCACGACCCGACTCTATCGCCGGACCATGACCGCCCTGGTGACCCGCGCGAAGCTGCGCTGGGCCTTCTTCGCCGGCATCGGCCTGGTTCTGCTGGGCTCCGTCTCCATGCTCGGCACGGGTCTCGTGAAGGTAAAGATGCTGCCGTTCGACAACAAGAGCGAGTTCCAGGTCCTGATCGACCAGGACGCCGGCACGCCCCTCGAGGTCAGCCTCGAGACGGCCCGCGAGATGAGCCGCTACCTCACCAGCGTTCCCGAAGTCGCCGACGTCGAGCTCTACGCGGGCACCGCCGCTCCCTTCAACTTCAACGGCCTGGTGCGCCACTACTTCCTGCGCCGCTCGCCCGCGGGCGCCGACCTGCAGGTGAACCTCGCCAGCAAGCACGCGCGGAGCGCGCAGAGCCATGACCTCGCCAAACGCGTCCGACCCGCGCTGGTCGAGATCGCGACGCGGCGCGGGGCGCGCGTGAAGGTCGTCGAGATCCCGCCCGGGCCGCCGGTGCTGGACACCCTCGTCGCCGAGATCTACGGCCCGACCGCGGCCGAGCGCGAGCGTCTGGCCAGGAGCATCCGCGGCTTCTTCGAAGCGACGCCCAGCGTCGTGGACATCGCCGACTCGCTCGAGGCCGCGCGCTCCCACGTCGAGATCATGGTGGACCGCGAGAAAGCCGGCCTCAAGGGGATCTCCGCGCAGGCGGTCGTCGAGGCCGTCGCGGGCCCGGGCCTGGGGCGCGAAGTGGCGCGCCTGGACGCCCCTGGCTCGCGCGAGCCGGTGGCGGTGCGGGTGCGGCTGTCCGCAGCGGACCGCGCGGACCTGCCGCGGCGGCTGTCGCTGCGAGTCGCCTCGTCCCAGGGCGCTGCGGTCGCGCTGTCCGAGCTGGTGAACGTGGTCCAGGTTCGCGAGCCGCAGCCGATCCTTCACAAGGACCTGAAGCCCGTCGTCTACGTGTTCGGGGACCTCGCGGGCGAGCGCGAAAGCCCGGTCTACGCGCTCGCGGCCCTCAACCAGAAGATCGACGCTCTCACGCTCGCGAGTGGCGCCCGCGTGGCGCGCTACGCCGTCGCCGCGCCCGAGAGCTCGGACTTCGCCGCGCTCAAATGGGACGGCGAGTGGCAGATCACTTACGAGGTGTTCCGTGATCTCGGCATCGCCTTCGCGATCGTGCTGGTCTTGATCGCGATCCTGGTGATCGGCTGGTTCGAGTCGTTCAGCGTGCCGCTCGCGATCCTGCTGCCGGTCCCGCTCTCGCTGATCGGCATCCTGCCGGGACACTGGCTGTTCGGCGCCTTCTTCACCGCCACCTCGATGATCGGCTTCATCGCCGGGGCCGGCATCATCGTGAGGAACTCGATCATCCTCGTGGATTTCATCGAGTTGCGGCTGCGCGAGGGCATGGCCCTCGAGGCCGCGGTGGTCGAAGCCGGTGTCGTCCGCTTCCGGCCGATGCTGCTCACGGCCGCCGCGGTGGTCGTGGGCTCTTTCGTGATCCTGTTCGACCCGATCTTCCAGGGCCTCGCCCTGAGCCTGATGATGGGCGAGGTGGCCGCGACGCTCTTGTCGCGCATCGCCGTTCCCGTCGTGTACTACCTGATCGCCCGGCGCGGCCGGGCCGCACTCCTGAGGAGCTGAGCCATGACCGTCGAAAACGCCGTCCGCGCCATTGCGGGCAGCTTCATCCTTGCCTCCGTCGCGCTCACTCGTTTCGTCCACCCGGGCTTCGCCTGGCTGACGGTATTCGTGGGCGCCAACCTGCTGCAGTCGGCTTTCAGCGGGATCTGTCCCGCCGCGACCCTGTTCCGGAAGCTCGGCCTCAGGGACGCCTACTAGCGGCTTCCTGCTCGGCCAGCTCGCGGTCACGTACGAGCAGGACGAGCGGCGGGGGGGACGTGGTAGAGTAAGACCGGTAGGAGTCTTACCATGCGAATCACGGCCAAGGGCCAGGTCACGATCCCGCAGGAGATCCGTCACCGTCTGGGGCTGCAGCCGGAGACCGAGGTGGAGTTCGACGTCGTCGGGAACACGGCGCGGATCCGAAAGGTCGGGGGCCGCCCCGGTCGCGGCCGCGGGATCATCGACCGGCTGCGCGGCCGCGCGACCACCCGGCTGACGACCGACCAGATCCTCGCCCTGACTCGAGGGTAGGGGCATGTCCGGAGTCCTCGTGGACAGCAACGTCCTCCTCGACGTGCTCACCGAGGACCCCAGCTGGTTCGCCTGGTCCTCCGAGGCCCTCGCGCGCTGCGCCGACGAGTCCGGCCTGGTCATCAACCCCATCGTGTACGCGGAGGTCTCGGTCGGCTTCGACCGCATCGAGGACGTCGAGTCGGCCCTGCCCCGGGACGTGCTCGTCCGGAGCCCGCTGCCCTGGGACGCGGCGTTCCTGGCCGGCAAGTGCTTCGAGTCCTACCGTCGGCGCGGCGGCGAGAGGCGCTCGCCTCTGCCGGACTTCTACATCGGCGCCCACGCGGCCGTGTCGGGACTATCGCTCCTGACCCGCGACCCCGCACGGTACCGGACGTACTTCCCGAAGCTCCCCCTGATCGCGCCTTGACCTGGTCAGTCACACCCGCTTCACTCGGCCGTGCGCGCCATCTGCCGCTGTCTCTCGACCTCAGCCGCGACCTTGGCGTCGGCGCCGCCCAACTCGATCGTGACCTTCGCGATCGTGCCGGTGAATACGAACGGGACCTTGTACTCCTCGCTGATCGGCGTCCCGCTGTCCTCGCCGATGCGACCCATGGTGAGGCTCGGACGATTCGCCACGTCGAAGCGCTCCACACCTTCATGATGCCCCTCCCTCCTCAGAAGCGAACAGACAGGTCGAGCGACACGCCGCCGGGGACCGCGCGCAGCCCGACGCCCGCCCGGGTGAGGCGAGCCGGAGGCGGCCCGAGGGCGTCGAGCCCCACCGGGACCCAGACGTCCTTCTTGAACGCACATCCGACCAGGGCCCCGATTCCCGCGAAGGTCGCACCGGACGCGGCGACGGCTTCGCCGCGGCTACAGAAGTAGTACGAGTCGTATGCACAGTTAGAGGGATCCACGTCCATGGCAAACCCCATGGCCACGCCCAGGGCCGCGCCGATCACCAGGCCGCGGAGCCACTGCTTCTTCCTCCCGGTACTGAGCTCGAACCGGGTGACGGTTTCGCGCGGAATCCCGAGCTTGTTCGCACCGATCGGGGCTGCCCCTTCGGGCACGACCACGATCCTCCCGGAGTCGGCGCTGGCGAGGACGCCCTTGATCCAGTCACCCGGGGCACTCTGCGTCCGGAGCCGGACGCGGGCGCCTACCGGCAGCTCGAGGGCGGGCAGCGCGAGCGCCTGGGCCCCAACCTCGGTGGCGAGCAGGCCGAGGAGCACCGCCAGTATCGAGGTCTTCATGTTCTCCTCCCGCATCCGAGGATACGACCGCGAGGGGGACGCGACCGGGCCCTTGTGACGATTTCGCGAACCGTCACAAGCTTGGGTCAGTCGTCCTGCGGGCGCTCCACGAGGTCCATGAGGGGAACCGGCGATTCAGTACCGCTCGCGCATGTAGTCCGCGCCGACGGCGAGGATCTCGCGCCAGGCGGACTCGATCTCCGGGGAGAACTGCGGGTCGTGGGCGCGCGCCGCCTCGACCAGGCAGCCGATCCACAGGTCGTAGAGCCCGGGCCGGATGTCGAGGTCGCGCCGGCTGTGGCGCTCCGCCAGCCGCGGCAGCGCACCCCGGGCCGGGCTTCCCTCCGCGCCCTGCGCGGCCACCGCCACCACGTACAGCGAGTCTTCGAGCATCCGGACCTGCCGCTTCATGTCCACTCCGCGGAACTTCTCACGGACCTCTTCCGAGGACCCGACGAAGCGGTCGTAGAAGTCGTCCAGAAACCCGGAGACGGCGAGGCACCGCTTCAGGCTGCCGCGAAAGACGTCCGTCGATGGGCTCGGCACCGAGCCATGATAGTCGAAGCGATTCCGTTGCGAGCCGCTTCCGCTTGACCGCGAGGCCGGACAGTACGAAATCGATGGCGTCGACGCCCCGCGCCACGTGCCCGCCAGCGGCACGTGCTATCCTGCCCGTCCGCATTCCCCCCGGAGGCGACCATGGTGCTGAGCAGGTCCGAACTCATTGCCGCCCTGCAGAACGAGGTCCGCATCCTGCTCCACCTCGCGAGCAAGATCGACCGCGCGAAGCTCGACTACCGCCCGACGCCGAAGCAGCGCAGCACGATCGAGCTGCTGAAGTACCTGACCATGATGGGGCCCGCGCTGGTGCAGGCCACCACGGCGGGAGCATTCGACCCGGCGGTCTGGACGGCGGCCGAGCAGGCCGCCCACGCGCAGGACTTCGATCAAACGCTCGCGGCGATTGCCGCGCACACCGACGCCTACGCGACGCTGCTGGCCGACGTGTCCGACGCCGACATGCGTGCCGAGATCGAGATGTTCGGCGACAAGGGCACGCGCGGGGCCTTCATGGTCAACCTCGTGCTCTGTAGCTGCGCGGCCTACCGCACGCAGCTGTTCCTGTACCTCAAGGCCTGCGGCCGCGAAGAGCTGGGCACGATGAACCTGTGGGCCGGCGTCGATGCGCCGGCGCCGGTCTAGCATGGTTTACAGCCGGCGGGCGGGCGGGATACTGAGCCGCCGCGGCTGAACCCAGG
>CAYTWT010000345.1:0-1769 GCA_964442185.1 uncultured Acidobacteriota bacterium | reverse complement strand
AGCAGGGGCGGAGCCAGACGAGTGCTACATCATCGGCCCCGAACAGCGAAAGGACGCCCCCGACCTGGTGATCGAGGTGGTCTGGACGTCGGGCGGTCTGGACAAGCTCGAGATCTACCGGCGCCTGGGCATCAGCGAGGTATGGTTCTGGGAGGCTGGACACGTCCAGATCCATTGCCTGCGCTCCGAGGCCTATCAACGCGTCCGCCGGAGTCGGCTCTTCCCAGACCTCGACGTCGAGCTTCTCGTCACGTTCCTCGACCTGCCTACCGCCTCGCAGGCCATCCGCGGCTTCCGAGAGGCGCTTCGCTCAGCCAAGACCGGCGGTCCACGCCACCGGCGTCGCTGATCTGTTGGGCCGCTGGTCGCCGACGGCCAGCACCACTACTTTTTCAACTCCGCCGTCCGGTTCTGGACGACGGTGATCGCGTTGGACTGTTCCTCCTCCCCGGCGATCGTGTGACCAGGAATCGCATCCCGTCGGAAGAGACGGGGATGGTTCAGGCTGGAAACGGCCCGCGCTTCGCGCTCGAAGCGCTCGCGCAAACCGGGGTCAGCCGCGAGATGCTGCGGAAGGACCTCGAGGGCGACGGTGCGGTCGAGCCGCGTGTCCTTCGCGCGGTAAACCTCGCCCATCCCGCCCGCCCCAATGGGGGCCAGGACTTCGTAGGGCCCTGAGGACGTGTACTGCTTCGACACGGACGTGCTGAGTGGCGCTCTGAAGCGGGCCCCGCCGCTCTTCCTGGTGCGTCGGCTGGCCCGTGTCCCGCCCGAGCAGCAGTTCACGACCGCGGTCAACCTCGGCGAGCTGCTCTACGGAGCGGCCAAGCGCGGGAGCCCGAGCCTCCTGGAGCGCATCGGCACGATTGTGCCGCAGGCCCAACGCGTCCTGCCGTTCGACGAGAGTCGCCGCGGAGGTCTACGGACCGCTGCGGGCGCGGCTCGAGGCCGAGGGTCGTCGTCTCTCGGAGCCTGACCTCCGGATCGCCTCGATCGCCTTGTCGATGTCGCTGGTTCTCGTGACGGGCACTGTGCGCCACTTCGCCCGGATTCCAGGCCTCAAGATCGAGAACTGGCTGTTGGAGTGACGTTCCAATGGCCATGCGCTAGCTTGATCCGCTGAGCATTGAGGTCCATCAGAAAGAGGCACGCCTGGGGTGTCGGATACCGTTGGTGATACACTGTATCAGATGAGATACACGACTCTCCCCCACCAGGTCCGCGCGGCGCGCCGCCAGCAGGACCTCAGCCAGGCGGCGCTGGCCGCCCGCAGCGGCACCAGCCGGGTCACGATCGCCCGGGTCGAGGCCGGCTCCGCCCGGGATTTCCGGGTCGGGACGATCTCCCGCCTCTGCGAGGCGCTCGGACTCGAGCTCACCGCGGTGCCGCGCGGCGCGCTCCTGTCCCTGGAGACGCGGCTCTTGCGCGAACGCGAACGGGCGAGCCGCCTGGACCGCCGCCGCGCTCACGCGGTGCTCGCGGCGCGTCTGCTCGCGGCCCCCCGGCCGGAGGCCGCCGCGCTCGTGAAGCGCGCGCGTTCCCTCGTCGAGCGCTGGGAGCGCGAGCGCCTGTGCAGCCATCACTACGTCTCGCGCTGGCGCGGGATGCTCGCGGGGCCGGTCAAGCGCGTGGCGGAGTCACTGCTCGATCCGGGCGAGTGGGCCGACGCGTTGTTCCAGAACTCGCCCTGGACGTTCGCTCTCGAATCGGCGGCGGCGTGAGGCGCGAGGACCTGAGGCTTCTCTTCGCGCGGGCGCGCGAGCTCTGCG
>CAYTWT010000344.1:0-2883 GCA_964442185.1 uncultured Acidobacteriota bacterium | reverse complement strand
GGCCTGAAGCTCGGCGAAGATCGCACGCTCGCCGACTGGGAGCAGGCCCAGCGCTATTTCAAGGCGCTGGACGCGGCCTCGGATCGCGTCCGCGTCGACGACGTCGGGCGCACCACCGAGGGCCGGCCGTTTCTGATCGTGACGATCACGTCCGAGGCGAACCAGCGGCGACTCGAGGAGATAAGGCAGGCGAACCTGCGGCTATGGGATCCGCGCGGGCTGCAAGACGACGAGGCCGAGCGCCTGATCGCGAAGGGCAAGACGATCGTGGCACTCAATCACGGCATCCACTCGGACGAGGTCGCCGCGAGCCAGACGGCGCTGGAGACGGCCTACGCTCTCGCCACGGCCGACGACGCGGGCACGCTCGAGATCCTCGACAACACCGTGATCCTGGTGCTCCCGTCCCACAACCCCGACGGCATGCAGAAGGTGACCGAGTGGTATCGCAAGACACTCGGCACGCCATACGAGGGCGCCGAGCAGCCGTTCCTCTACCAGCACTACACCGGCCATGACAACAATCGCGACTGGTACATGTTCACGCAAGCGGAGACGCGGCTCACGCTCACGCAGCTGTACGATCGCTGGCGGCCGCAGCTCGTCCACGACCTGCACCAGATGGGCGAGAAGGGCGCGCGTATCTTCGTGCCACCCTACGTGGATCCGATCGAGCCCAACGTGGACCCAAGCCTGCGTTCCGCGCTCAGCGCGATCGGCACGCAGATGGCGGCGAGCCTCACTGCCGAGGGCAAGAGCGGCGTGGTGGTCCGTGCCATCTACGACGGCTGGTCGCCCAGCCGCGCCTACCCACACACCCACGGTGGCCTGCGCGTGCTGTCGGAAGTCGCCTCGGCGCGCTATGCCACGCCGCTCGAGGTCCGTTTCGATGAATTGCGATCGGGGATCGGCTACGACCCGAAGCTCGCGTCGTGGAACTTCCCGCTGCCGTGGCGGGGTGGCCGCTGGCGGCTGCGCGACATCATGGACTACCAGCTCTCGGCGACGCGCGCGCTGCTCGAGCACGCGGCCAAGAACCGCGAGTTCTGGCTGCGCAACTTCCTGGCCGTGAACCGTCGCGCCAGCATGCGCAACGAGCCGTTCGCCTTCGTGATCCCGGCAAGCTCACGCGATCCACTCGCGACCGCGAAGCTGCTCGAGGTTCTGCACACGGGTGCCGTCGAGTTGAAGCGCGCAAGTGCTGCCTTCGAGGCGGGCGGCCGGTCCTTCGCGGCAGGCAGCCACGTCGTCTCGATGGCACAACCTGCCAGCGCCTTTGCGAAGACCGTGCTCGAGAGCCAGCAGTATCCGGAGATCCGGCCCTATCCCTCGGCGCCACTGCAAGAACCCTACGACGCCACAGCGCACACGCTGCCGCTGCTGCTGGGCGCCGAGGCGGTCGCAATCGCGAAGCCGTTCGAGGTGCCGCTCGAGGCGGTCGCGACGCTGCGCGTGGCGCCGGGCAGCATCGACGGCCGCGGGCCGAGCATCGCGCTCGGCCACCGCACCGCGGAGCTGATCGCCCTGGGCCGCTTGCTGCGCGCCGGGGTCGAGGTGCGCTGGGCCACGGTCGGCTTCCGCGATCGTGGACGCGATTTCGCGGCAGGGACACTGCTCGTGCCAGCCTCCGCGAGGGCGCAACTCGAAGAGGTGGCCCGCGAGCTCGGTCTGATGGCGCACGCGGTCAGCGCCAGGCCCGAGGCTCTCGTTCTTGCGAAGCCCCGGATCGGCCTGTATCAATCGGCCCGCGCCGCGGTCGACGAGGGCTGGACGCGCTATGTCTTCGAGCACGACATGGGCGTCGAGTACAAGACGCTGCGCGACAAAGAGGTTCGGGCCGGCGGGCTGCGCGCGCGCTTCGACGCCATCGTGCTTCCCGACCAGACGCCTGAGCAGATCGTAGAGGGCCACGCCCCGGGGACGCTACCCGACGAGTTCACCGGCGGCCTCGGGGACGAAGGCGTGCGCGCGCTCAAGCGCTTCGTGATGGATGGCGGCAGCCTCGTCGCGCTGAACGGCGCGGCACTCCTGACGCTCGAGGACTTCGGAATCGACAACGTCACAGGCAGCGTGGACAAGGAGCTCTCGGCTCCGGGCTCGATCCTGCGCGCGAGGGTCGATGGCACACAGCCGCTCGCACATGGCCTCGGCGAGACGTCGATCGTGTGGTTCGAAGACAGCCCGGTCTTCGAGGCGCCCGCGGGGCAGGTGGTGATGCGTTACGACGAGCCGAACCCGCTGCTCTCAGGCTTCCTCGCGCATGGCGAGAAGCTCCAGGGCAAGGCCGCGCTCGTCGAGGCCAGGCTCGGCCGCGGCCGCGTCGTGCTGTTCGGGTTCCGACCCCAGTACCGCGCCCAGAGCTGGGCCACGTACGTGCCGTTTCTCAACAGCCTGTATCTGTCCGCTGCCACGGGCCCTCGCTAGCGGTTTGACCCGGCCGCGGGGCATCTCCTAAAATGATGGGCTCGGTCGTCGCTTGGGAGATCGTCCAACGGTAGGACACATGGCTCTGAACCATGGTATCGGGGTTCGAATCCCTGTCTCCCAGCCAAATCAAAGAAGAAGTTACAGGTAGCCTGCCGCCGATCACTCCGCTTTGGGACAAGCCGGGGACAACCCCATCCGCGTACCAGCTGGCGCGCCTGTCTCGGCGAGAGCGAGCGCGGTCAAGCAGGCTCGATGACTCGCGCTCTATCTCGTCCTAGTCCTTCGCGAACGTAGGAGCTGCCGTGCGGCAGGCGTCGCATCCCGCCTTCCGAGGCTCGTAGTCGACGATCCCGCCTCGGCGGTCGAGCTCGATGCGACAGCACTCCAGCAGCATGCCTTTCAGCTTCCGACGGGCTCGCTGAACGCGGCTCTTCATCCCCGAGAGCGTCACGCCAG
>CAYTWT010000343.1:0-4155 GCA_964442185.1 uncultured Acidobacteriota bacterium | reverse complement strand
CACGATCAGAAACGGCCGGCCCTCGGTGGTGCGCCCGACGTCGTCGACGCGGACGCGATCCGAGGCCGCGTCCAGCGCCTTGAAATAGCGCTGGGCCTGCTCCCAGTCGGCGAGCGTGCGATCTTCGCCGAGCTTCAGGCCGAGCACCGAGTCGGGCGTCGGCGCCGTGGCCGCGTGCGCGGTCAGGGCGACCGCGGCAACCAGAAGCGACAGGGCGCGTTTCATCGCGTGGAGCCGTCTGCCGCTCAGGGTCGCTCGGGCAAGTCGAGCGCGGGGTTGCGCTCGAAGAAGTCGAACGGCCGCAGCTCGAACTCGTGCCAGACCGTGGGCATCACGGGCCAGTCCTCGGCCCGGACCACATGGTGCATGCCGAAGGTGTACCAGGCCACGATATCGGTGTTCTCGATCGGGCGGTTCGTGGCGGTCCAGGCCGGCAGGCCGTCGCCGCCCATACTCTGCGTCGGATAGTCGCCGGCCGCGTACAACTCGTCGGGGCGATAGGGTGTCACCCAGAGCGCGTGCTCCGTGAAGCCCGCGCGGCGCTGCGGGTAGTCGTCCTTGTCGAGCATCGCTTCGTCGCTGTGGCCCGCCTTGATCTGGTAGCTCGGCGCATAACCCATGCGTCCCTTGAGGGCCGGATTCACGAAGCGCCACAAGGCCGGGGAGTGGCGGTCGAGCTGTGCGTCCGCCTCGCTGTGAGCCGTGCGCGACTCGACCACCCACAGGCTCTTCCGGGGATGCTCCGCGGGCAGGCGCTTCTTTTCCAGGTTGTCCACGACCAGGCTGTTGGCCGTGCCGTCCACGTCCAGATCCAGCCGATACGAGAAGAAGTGATCGTGATTGGGGGCGACGATGTTGTCGGTGACGAAGCGCCCGTACGCGCCGTCCTTGCCGTCCTTGTCCTCGGCCGCGGTGCGGCTGGCGACGCCCTTGACCTCGGGGATGCCCGTGGCGCCGACCAGACCTCGAATCGAGCCATTCGGCTCGAACACCCAATCGAAGACGTAATCGTAGTTGCCGAGCGTGGCGATCCAGCGCAACACCAGGTCGCGGCGCGGCCGGCTGTCGAGCAGCTCGCCATTGCGGTGGCGCCAGGCCACTTCGCCGCCCATGCGTTCGAACAGGCAGGCGACGTTCTGTTGACGGCGCGGCAGGCCTCGCTCGCTGGCCGTCGTCATGTCGAACCAGGCAGCGTTCGCGGGACAATCGCTCCCGGGCTGGAGCGGCTGCCCAAGCAGCCCCCCCGCGTGGCCGAGCTCGCCGCCATCGAAGAAGGTGCGGTGGTACCAATCCTCCGCGGGGTCCATGTAGGGGACGAAGATCTCCGACAGCGAGCCCTGGTACAGGACGGAGCGCGTCCGCGCGCCATCCACGTAGCGCACGTTGGAGATGACCGCCCCGGTGCGTGATTCGAGGCGCACGTGGAAGCGCCAGCGGTCCCAGCTCACCTCGTTGCCGTCCCGCTTGAACCCCGGCCCGAGCGGCTGCTCGACCTGTAGCGGCGGCAAGGGCTCACGGGTTCGGCCCACGGCCTCCGGGTGGTAGTCCACCGCCCCCGCTGAGACCGGGACCGGACCGGTGTCCACGACCCGAAAGACCTTGCGCTCGTGGAGGTCAATATAGATCGTCAGGCCTTCGATGGGCCGTCCCCAGGCGTACTCGACGCCGTGCTCTTGCGCGCACGCGGCCGCCGCCACCCGCCGGCCCTCCAGGTCCTGGATCGCGTAGTAGCCGGGAGTCATACCCTCGCAGCTCACGGTCGTGAGGTCCGTGATGCCGCGGCGCGCGAGCGCCGCCACGACTTCCGGGCTCGCCTTCGCGATCTCATCCTGGGCATCGAACTCCTCGCGGACCAGGTCGGGCTGCACACCCGGCACCTGCTTCCACGACGCGAGCTTGCGCGCCCCGATGTCGACCACTGCCTCGAACGTCTTCGGCCCCAGCATCAGGATGGCGCGCGCCTCGCGCCGCAGCGGTGCGCCGGGTTTCCAGACCAGGACCTCGGCCTTCGGCGGCTCGTGCAGCGAGACTCCAGCGTAGCGGGTCTTCGCGTCGATGCGCCCCGAGTCGCGGATCACGTCGTACACCACCCAGTGCTCGGCAAGGCTCAGCCCGTCGAGGGGATGCCGGGGCGACTGCGACCAGGCCGCGGCGGGGAGCAGGAGCGCGAGAAGCGTCATGAGGCGGGTGGTGATCGACATGAGGACCTCCGAAGAAAGCTGCCCGAAGCTACGGCCGGTCCCGACGGCTGTCAACCTGAGCGGTCACGCGAGGAATCGGACCGGGCCGACCCCGCCGAACCGAGTTCGGACGGCCTCCGTTTCCGCGCTGCGCCCGATCCGGAGGGTTACCGGATCCAGATCTTGCTCTGCGAGGGACCCGTGGCGCACGTGAGGATTCCGCGTGGCCGCATAGGGCAGCACACGCCGGATTGAAAGGTCGACGAACCTCAGCGCCGGATGATCTTCCCGTCCTTCATCACGAAGACCACCTTCTTGAGCGCCGCCGGGTCGTCCAGCGGGTTGTCGGCGGTGGCGATGATGTCCGCCGCGAGCCCAGGCTTCAGCGCTCCCCGGCGCTGCTCCACGCCCAGGAGGCGGGCGGCGCTGGTGGTCATCATCCGGAGGATGTCGAGCGCGGGGACGCCCGCTTCCTTGTACACGTCGACATAGCCCACGGCGAAGGCGCCGCGGCTGGTGTTCGGAGGCTGGGCGAAGATGTCGGTCCCGAAGGCCATGGCCAGGCCGGCCTTGTGGACCCGCCTCAGGCGCTCGATGACGAGTTCGTAGAAGGCCGGTGGGAATCCCGTGGCCTTCGCCACTTCCTTGGAGAAGTCAGTGCCCACCAGCACCACCTTGCTGCGCTTCATGAGCGCCATCGTTTCGTCGGTCAGCACGAAGCCGTGCTCGACCGAAGCCACGCCGCCCTCCACGGCGTTCCGGACCCCGGGGTCGGTCATGGCGTGGGCGCAGACCCGGAGGCCCGCCTTGCCCGCCTCGTCCACGACCGCCCTCACGTCCTCCGCGGAGTAGCTGTAGGGCTGGTCGTCCATCACCAGCTTGATCACCATGGCCCCGTAGAGGATGTTCGCTCGCACCGCCTTCCGGAGCTCGTCCCTGGAGTCGGCATAGAGGTACTCCGGCTCGCCGAGGCCGGGCTTGTCGGGGCGCACGACGCCAATGTACTCGTTGCCGTCCGCGCCGAAGAGCTCCTGGAAGAAGCGCGGGGCACGGGACGGAAACTGGCCGCCCAGCGGAGCAATGATGCGGCCCGCGTTCAGGATCGTCGGCCCCACGACCAGACCCCCGTCTACGGCGCGGCGCAGGTCGGTGTCTGCGTAGTTACCCGCGTTTCCGACGTCTCGCACCGTTGTGAAGCCCGCCTCCAGCATCGCGCGGGCGTTGGCCGCGCCCACAAGGGCGCGGTAGCCGGTGGTGTTGGAGAGTGTCGTGACGAAGAGCGCTTCGTAGAGCTCCCGCATGCCGTCCCCGGCCGGGTGGCTCATGTTGGTGCACAGATGGGTGTGGCAGTCGAAGAGACCCGGCAGGACGGTGGCGCTCGACAAGTCGAGAACCTCCGCCCCCTCGGGCACTACGAGGTCCGGGCCCACGGCCTTGATCGTGGTCCCTTCGATCAGGATCAGCTGGCGGGTGGACACGGTTCCCGCATCGGGGTCGATCAGGCGGCCGGCCCGGATGGCCACTGACTGGGCCCCGGTCAGCGCCGGCGCCATGGCGAGCGCGAGGACGGTCAGCGAGCGAGCGACAGCGCGACCAGCCATGCAATCCTCCTTGGAATCGCTTGCGGATTGTACGCCGTGCCGAGGAGAGTGTAACAAGAGGCCCGCTCTAGGCCTTCTTGCGCGCGATCGCGCCGGCGATGCCGCCCGCCAGCAGGCCGCCCACCACGGTCAGGTAGATCCAGATCGTCATCTGGGGCAGCAGGCCGATCAGCACCCACTTCACGAGCGGCGAGTAGGTATCCGGGAAGTTGGGCGGCGGCACGTCGTAGTGGGTGCCCCAGTTCCCGAGAATGGCGAAGAGCATCAGGAGCGCGACCGGGCCGCGGGCTGCGAAGGCGTATGCGAGCAGCGTCCGCCACAGCGCCGGCCACAGATTCTTCGTAGCCAGGACCGCGACGATCGAGCCCAGCATC
>CAYTWT010000342.1:0-3279 GCA_964442185.1 uncultured Acidobacteriota bacterium | reverse complement strand
GCGCTTCGACGGGAGCTCCACCAGCGAGGAGAACCGACCCACGTCGGGACTGAAGAAGTAGGGGTACACGATCCGCGCGTCCTTCTCGGTCATGATCACGAGCTTGTTGGGGCCGACCGCCCAGTGTCTGGCTCCGCTCTCGACGAGGCAGGGCTTGAAGTACAGGAAGGGCTGGTCCGCTTCGAGCGCAAAGGTGGAGACGTTGCCGTCCTCGCTGACCGCCACCGGCTCGAGGTCCCGCTCCCAGTCCTGCTCGGTGCGGAGCAGCATGCGGCCGCGGCCCGACGGGTAGGCGATCCGGAGGGTCCGGGTCAGCGCGCGCTCGGTCCGGTAGAGTCGGCTCTTCGTCGGCGTCGCCATCATTGGTAGATGTTACCTAATAGTGTCTTCACGGCCTCTACCTCGACATGTCCGCGCGGGGGCAAGGAGGCAGTGCCGCGCCATGACGGCGCCGCCTCCGAGCCGGTCTAGAAGCGCAGCGCGATCCCGCCCGAAAGCTCGAACTGGTTCGAGTACTGGGCGTTTTCCGTGACGTAGCAGCCCCAATAGGGATCGCACCACCAGCCGGTAGCGTCCGACTTGATGTAGGTCGGCGTCCAGCGGCCCTCGAGCAGGATGCCGAACTTCGGGCTCGGAAACATCTTCAGGCCAAGGGCCCCCGACCCGGAGAACTTCGTGTTCCCGCCGATCTCCTTCTGCACGCCGGCCGCGTTCACGCTGATCGTGCCGTACTGCGTGGCCCCGAGCCCGATGAGGACGTAGGGGCGAGCGCCGGCACTGGCATCCCCGAAGTTGTAGGCGTAGTACCCGTGGTAGTTGTGGATGCTCAGGTCCCCGAGCTTGAAGGTCGACGTGCCCCCGACCTCGAGCTGGGTCGCCTGCTGGTTGTACAGGAAGCCGAGCTCGGAGTTCTCGTTGAGGAGGAAGCCCAGCCGCAGACCCCACGAGAAGGCGTCTTTCGGGTCGATCCGATCGAAGGTCCCCACCCCGGGGACATGGACGCCGGCCCCACTCACCCCGTCGCTGAACGTCCAGCCGGCGGTGCCGCTGATCTCCACCCGCGCGTCCTGCGCCGGCGCCGCAGCCGCGCCCAGCGCCACCAGCATCGCTGTGAGAATCGTCTTTCGAATCATCGTCATCCTCTCTTTCTTCGTTTCATCCTTGGGTGCGGTCAGTTGCCCCGGATGCCCCGGTGGCGCTCACTTGACGCTGATCATGACGGCCTCGGTGTAGGTGATCTCCACCTTGTCGCCCACCTTCACGTCCTTGAGATTCCATGCGTCAGCGAGCCGCGGCGAGGCGCTCGCGGGCGGTCCGTATGACACCCGCTTCAGCGAGTCGATTCTCGTCAATGAGTCCCTTTCCTCAAGCTCCTCTTGTCTCCGCAGGACCCGCGTCAGCGAAAATGGTTGATTCGGAGAGCCCATCTGTGCCCGACACCCAATCCGTTCTGCAGAATCGGTGCCGCGGCGGCGCCGCAACGGTAGCCTCATCGCATCAGACAGAGCGAATTGGACTTAAGTCGAGAGCCGCGACAGTGGCGCTCCGATCCGAGTTGCTGGAGGTTCGATGCAAGGACGAGATGGCGTCTGAGGGTCGATATTTCGTCCGTTTGGTGCCCCAATAGGCGGATCGGAGCCTTGCCGGCCGAGTGGGTGTACTCTTGGCGAGATGTCCTGGGTCGAGCAGTCGCAGCGCTCCGCTGAACACTTCGAGAGTCGTCTCGAGTTCGAGACGCTGATCGCCGACCTCTCGTCCCGGTTCATCCACCTGCCTGCTGCCGAAGTGGACCGCGAGATCGAAGACGCGCTGCGCCGTGTCTGCGAACCTCTCGGCATCGATCTCGCGGTGCTCTGGCAGTGGTCGGGTGCGGCCCCGGGTGTCATCCTGCCGACCCACGCCTACTGTGCCCAGGAAGGCCTGCGACCCTCCGAGCCGATGCGCGAGGAGCATTACCCCTGGTCGGTGCAGCAGGTGCTGGCCGGCCGCGTGTTTGCCATCTCTTCGCCGGAGGAGCTGCCGGCGGAGGCCGCCGTCGACCGGGAGACCTGCCGCCGGTTCGGCATCCAGTCGGCCGTGTGCCTCCCGCTCTCGGTGGGAGGCGAGCCGCCCGTCGGCGCCCTGGGCTTCAATGCCCTGCGGGCTGCGCGCGACTGGCCGGACGCGCTGGTGAAGCGGCTGCAACTGGTCGCGCAGGTCTTCGCCAACGCGCTCGCTCGGAGGCGCCACGAGCTGAGGCTGCAGGAAAGCGAGGCCCGCCTGGCGGCGGGCGCCGACCTCGCCGGCCTCGCGTTCTACGAGGCGGACTTCGGCGAACGCGTCGTCTTCGTCGACGACCGGTTTCGCGACCTCTGCGGTCTTCCCCCGGAGAGGGAGGAGGGCCTCCAGGCCTTGGCGTTCTGGCAGGAGCATCTACATCCCGACGACCGCCCGCGCGTGCTGGAGCTGCGCCAGCAGTTGAACGACGGGGGTCTGGAGCGCATCTTCTTCGAGTATCGCTACCTGCATCCGGCCCACGGGGAGAGGTGGATCCACCACTCGTCCCGCGTCGCCGCGCGCGACGCCACCGGGCGCATCGCCAAGACCTGCGGCGTGCTCCGGGACATCACGGAGAGGCGGCAGCGCGAGGAGGCGCTGCGGCAGTCGTACGCGGAGATCGAGCGGCTGAAGGACCGCCTCCAGGCGGAGAGCGATTACCTCAAGGCCGAGATCAGGGTGGTCCACCCGCACGGCGAAGTCACCGGGCAGAGCGCCGCGATCCAGAAGGTCCTGCGCCAGGTGGAGCAGGTCGCGCCCACGGACTCCTCGGTGCTCGTTCGCGGCGAGACCGGCTCTGGCAAGGAGCTCGTCGCCCAGGCCATCCACCGGCAGAGCCCCCGCCGGAGCCACCTGCTGGTCAAGGTCAACTGCGCCGCGCTGCCGTCCGGGCTCGTGGAGAGCGAGCTCTTCGGCCGGGAGAAAGGTGCTTACACCGGGGCCATGACGCGCCAGGTCGGGCGCTTCGAGGTCGCGGACGGCTCGACGCTCTTCCTCGACGAGATCGGCGAGCTGTCGCTCGAGGTGCAGGCGAAGCTCCTGCGCGTGCTGGAGACGGGCGAGTTCGAGCGGCTGGGCAGCCCAAGGACCGTCAAGGTCGACGTGCGCGTGATCGCGGCCACCAACCGCGACCTGGCCGAGGAGATCCGAAAGGGACGCTTCCGGGAAGACCTCTACTACCGCATCAACGTCTTCCCGATCCGCGTGCCGCCGCTGCGCGAGCGGGCCGAGGACATCCCGGTG
>CAYTWT010000341.1:0-9939 GCA_964442185.1 uncultured Acidobacteriota bacterium | reverse complement strand
ACGATCCGGCGCGTCGAACGCAGCAGGTAGCGCAGCGCGATCTCGAAGCCGCGGCTCAGGACGAAGAGCCGCAGCCGGAAGCGCTCGGAGGTCGAAACCAGGAACTCGTGGAGCAGCCGCCCGAGAGCTGCGAGGCTGACGAGCTGCGCCAGACGGAAACGCCCCGCCGCTATGGGGTGGACCGGCGCCATGGCCGAGACCATGCGCGAGAACGTGGCCATCGCCGAGAGCAGGCGGACGACACTCGGAGCGAAATGCTCGATCGCCTGGTAGCCCGCGTCCAGAAGCTGGATTGCCTCGTCCACCGACCCCAGCTCGCGAACCGCCAGGGCCTCGTCGTAGGTGAGGCTCACCAGATCCAGCTCGCCCTGGACCCGGCGCTCCAGGCTGCGATAGGCGCGTTCGCCCTTCGGGGTGAGGAGCAGCTCCCAGTCGCGGACGACGGCGCGCTCGTTGCGGCGGCCCAGCAGGAACAGGATGACCAAGGTTCCGAGTGTCGACAGGCCGATCAGCCACCACATCGCGTCATCCGACCAGGATCGTAGCATGCGGCCCGCCAGCCGGATCCGGCCGCCACGCGGCCCAGGCCCAGTAGATCTCGAGCGCTAGATACGCCAGCGTGTGGAAATACGCCGTGGGCAGGCGATGCTGCCATCCGAAGGTGTCGAGGACCGTCATGGCGACTGAGAAGACGAGCAGGTAGGGCACGAAGCCCAGCACGATCGCCTTGTGCAGCGGATGCAGCGGGAGCCGGTACCACAGAATCACACCGGCCAGCGCCACGAACAGCCAGACCGTGCCGTTGAGAATTCTGGGCAGCAGCTTGCCGGCGATGGCGTAGTAATCGGGGTTCTCGGCCGGCAGGGCGAAGATTGCGAAAAAGATCGCCCAGACGACGACGAGGCCGACCCACCGACCGCTTCGCGAGGCGCCCGGGAAGCGCCGCAACACGAGGAAGCCCACCTCCAGAGCGATAACGAACTTCAGGATGCAGTGAACGACTTCGGCCAGCATCCAAAAATCGCCGGTGTAGAAACGGTCCGGCCAAGTCAAATAGAGCAACTGCGGAAACAGAACCGCCGCAATGTAGACCGTGAAGGAGCGGCAGACGCGTTGTCGCCCTCGGACGAAGAGACCGACGAGTGTCACGAGCAGCGTCGCGCTCCCGGTCCATAGGATCGTGTATTGCGTCGCTCCGAAGTGCGCCATGCCGAGGGATCTCTAGCTTAGCGCCTCTTGGGTCCTGGGCTGGGCCGGGGCCGCTCGGCTCGAAGCGCCCCGGCCCGGGGGAATCAGACTATTTTCGTGGCGGTGGTGCGTTTCCGTCCATCGCCCAAACGGCTCCGTCCTCGGGCGTGGGGGCCAGCTCGGCACCAGCAACGGACACGCCTCCGTCGTAGCCGGCAAAGATCCGCAGCGCATCCAGGATCACGGCGAGAATCATTGAAAGGCTCAAGGCTTCCTCCCTCGGGTTCGCCAGTCAGGCGACCCAAGCGAGGTATACGCTTTTAGTTTACAAAAGGCAACATGAAATGTACACTATGCGTATATATGAAAATCGTTGTCCATTCGGCCCCGATATGGGTAAGATTCAACCTGGGAGTGAAAAGGCATGAAGCCTCAGGTCGATCTCATCGATTCGTTCACCGATCTCGTGGTGGGTTCGAGTGATCCCCGGCGCCTGGCGGAGCGGACGCTGGAGGTCGCCATGGCGATGACGAATGGGCGCTCCGGAGCGGTGTTCTCGCGCGACGGGGACCGCGTCACGCTCTTCGCGTCGCGGGGCATCGACCAGGACGTGCTGGACGCGCTCGAGACGGTGTGGAGCAAGCACAGGGCGACGCTGGAGAAGGGCGAGCCGTTCTACGTGGAAGACCGCGCCACGGACCGTCGCCTCGCGAAGAACCTCCGTGGCGAGGGTGCCCCGAGCTTCGCCGTGGTCCCGGTCTTCGAGAACGGCAAGCTGATGGCCCTCGTCTACATCGACGGCCGCACCAAGAGGTTCTGCGCGGACCAGGGAGTCGCCAGGCTCGTGAAGCTGGCGCGGATCGTCGGCAAGGCGGTGGCGGACGACCGCGATGGCGTCGGCCGATCCCCGCGCGAGGCGCTCGAGGACTACCTCGAGCGGACGCCTTCCGCGGACCTGGAGCGTGAGAAGCTGCTGCTGCTGCTGAACCGCAACGAGTGGAACATCGCCCGGGTCTCGCGCCTCATGAGCGTGACGCGCCGGACCATCTACCTGCGCTTGGCCCGATTCGGCGTGGCACGACAGAAGGTCCGCAAGACGATGCCGCGGACGGCGACCGCCTAGAACGCGCAGCCGTACGCGGCCAGCCCCGTCTCCGAGGCCGAGTGCCCATCAGCGGTTACGTCGTAGCGGGCTCTCCCACTTGCGCAGCATGGCCGGGGCGTCGGGAGAGGCGACGAAAGAGCGCACCGCGGCCTGGAGGCTCAAGAAGAGTTCGCGGTCGGTCTCACGAACGCCCACGTGACAGCCGAGACGGTTGAGCGGTTCCCCAATCGCGCGAAAGGCCGGGTCGCGGGCGACCCGCCAGCGCACGAACAGCGAATCGAAGACGACGGCGTCGAGCTCGCCTTGTCCCAGGCGCTCGAAGAGCTTGTCCCCGCCGCGGTCGACCTCGACGAGCCTCGCGCCCAGACTCAGAACCATGGCCTCGAGGGAGGGGAGCACAGCGGGATCGGCGATGTGGCCGAGGCGTCGGCCGTCTAGGTCGGCCATCGATTGGACTGACTTGTCCGCCGACCGAGTCGCGATCAGCAGGCCCCAGGTGTAGTAAGGGTCCGAGGCGCGGATGCCAGGAAGCGTCTTTGCGCTGGGCGTCCAACCGTTGAGGATCAGGTCGATCTTGCCGCCCAGGAGCTGCTGCTCGATCTCTTCCCCGCGCGTGGGGACGATCACGAGCCGTTCGCGCATGCGCTCGTCCAGGGCCCTTGTGATGTCGACATCCAAACCCTCGAGGCGTCCGATCTGCGCCGGTGTCAGGTGTTGAGGCTGGCTAGAGGCTTCCTTCATGTCGTCGACGCCGGGGAGGTAGGCCCACGGCTCGCCGCGCGTGTCGACGCCGACGCGGACGAGCCTGGTCTCAGGCGCGGAGCCCGGCCCCGGGCCGAACGGCGGCACAGCCAGCAGCACAGCAAGCGCACGCAGCGCGTGGAGCATCGGTATCCGGATCGAGGTCCATAAGTATACACTGCAAAAGCGCCCAGCACGATCGTGCCTCTGCCCGAGCCAAGGCGCGTAGAATGCCCGCGCATGGCCCTGAAGACCATCACGCCGCGCGCGGCGCGCATGGCCGTGGCCCTGCTCTTCGGCGTCAACTTCCTGAACTACATCGACCGCTACGTGATCGCGGCGGTCGCACCACTGATCCAGGCGGACTTCGGCCTGAAGGACACCCAGCTCGGCCTGATCGGGTCGATGTTCATGCTGGCCTACATGACCGCCTCGCCGGTCGCCGGCGTCCTCGCCGACCGCTTCCCGCGCCGTTACTTCGTGGGTGGCGGCGTTTTGCTGTGGAGCCTAGCGACGCTCGCCTCCGGGCTCGCGGCCGGCTATCGCCAGCTGCTCGTGGCGCGCTCCTTCATCGGCATCGGCGAGGCGGGCTTTGGCGGCGTCGCGCCGACGCTGATCAGCGACCTGTTCCCCAGGGAGCGGCGCGGCCGGATGCTGGCCTATTTCTATGTCGCGATCCCGGTCGGTAGCGCGCTCGGGTTCCTGCTCGGCGGTTACGTCGGACAGCACTGGGGCTGGCGCCAGGCGTTCTACGTCGCGGGCGGCCCGGGCGTCGTGCTGGGCTTGCTCGCGTTGGCCATGGCCGAGCCGTCACGCGGCGCCGGCGACGGCGTCGTCGCCGGGCAACATCGCTTCGACGCCAAGAAGGCCCGGGACCTGTTTCGCAACCCGTCCTTCGTGCACACGACGCTCGGCTTGTCCGCGATGACCTTTGCGCTCGGCGGCATGGCCTACTGGATGCCCACCTTCTTCCATCGCGAGCGGGGCCTGCCGCTCGACGAGGCCAACACGCTCTTCGGCGCGATCACGGTGGCCTCGGGGCTGATCGGGACGTTCTTCGGTGGTTGGCTCGGAGACTGGCTGCTGAAACGCACGCCGAAGGCCTATCTGCTGCTGTCCGGCTGGGGCATGCTGCTGGCGGTCCCCGCCGCGTACGTCGGGCTCCACGCAACGCAGCGCAGCGTCTATCTACCCGCGATCTTCATCGCCGAGGTGCTGGTGTTTCTCAACACGGGCCCTGCCAACGCGGTGCTAGTGAACGTGGCGCTGCCCGAGATCCGGGCCACGGCGATTTCGTTCTCGATCTTCATCTATCACCTGCTCGGGGACGTGCCCTCGCCGATCCTGATCGGCAAGCTGTCGGACCGGACCGGCAGCCTCGAGTCCGCGTTGATGCTGACGACGCTGGCGATGGGCGTTTCGGGCCTCTTCTATTTATGGGGCACGCGCACGCTCGGCGCCGACACCGAGCGCGTCAGACGCACGGTCGAAGACCGGGAAAGGCCGCATGCGGCGGATCCTCCAGCCGCTTCTTGACGCGCTGTTTCGCGTGCTCTTCAGTTGGGAGCTCGCGGGAGAGGAGCGCCTTCCCGCCGAGGGCGGCGCCGTCGTCGCCGGCAACCATCCGTCGTATCTCGATCCCGTCCTGCTCACTGTCGCGTCTGCGCGCCCGATCCGGTTCATGGCCTGGGAGGCGCTCTTCAAGGTCCCGCTCCTGGGCAGCGTGATGCGCGGCTTCGGCGCGTTTCCCGTCGACACCCGGCCGGGTCGCGGCCGCGAGGCCTTTGCGCAGGCGAAGGCGCTCATCGAGGCCGGCGAGGTCGTTGGCCTGTTCCCCGAGGGCAAGCGTTCGCGCGCTGGATGGATGGAACCCGCGCTGCGCGACGGCGCGGCCCGGCTCGCTCTCGAGACCGGAGTTCCGCTTCTTCCCGTCACGATCGTCGGGGCGTTCCGCGTCTGGCCCTATCACCAGCGGCTGCCGAAACCGGGACGCATCAAGATCCGGTTCCACGCGCCGATCGACCCGGGGCCGCTCCGTGCCCTGCCCGAGGAACAGGCGATCGACACACTGCTGGGAGAGTTGCGGCGCCGGGTCGATCGCTCGCTGCTGCCGGGCGTCAAGGCTGATCTCAAGATGAACGTCCTGTATCAGCAGTCGTCGGCATGGCCCCGCACCCACGAGTCGCTGCCGGCGCTGCTCGCGGCGATCCTCGTGTTCTGGAAGACGCGTAGCCTGGTGGCCGTAGCGCCTGCCTATGGCTTCATCGCCTACCTGCTCCTCGACCACTTCTTCATCCCGCAGGGGCGTCTCATCAAGTGGATCCGCAACGTCTCGCCGATCCTCTTCCTGTTTGGCTACGGGCCGATCCTGCTGGACACACTCGGCCTGCCCGAGATCCCGGCGGGCGCTTCGCTCGGCGCCATCGTCTGCGGCGCCTTGGTTCCCTATCTGTACGAGCGCGGACGCACGGCGCTCGGCTTCATCCGTGGCCTGGTGCTGGCCGCATGCCTCGAGGTCGCGGCCCTGCTGATCAGCCCGATCGACGCCGGGCCGCACATAGCGCTGCCGCTCTTCGCCGCCGCGTTCGCATGGCAGAGACGCAGCGTGTACTCGGCCTACGCGACGCCGGTGCTGCTCGCCTACGCGATCGTCGTGCCACGCCTGCTGGGCGCGCCCTTCCTGGCGGCCGTGCCCCACGCCGTGGCCGCGCTGGTCGCGTGGTTCGTCACGAACGCCGTGCCGTGGCGGACGCCCTCGTCCAAGGGCGAGGCGCCGCCGTCGCTACTCGGTCTCGGGCTGGAATAGAGAAATGACGCTGAGCCGCGAGAACGAGAACCTGGGGGAGGACGAGGATGGCCGCGAGCTCCCCACCGAGAGCGCCGAAGACGCTCCCTCCACGATCGGCAAGTGGCTTTTCTCCGGCCCTCTGGCCGGCGCCGGAGGCGCTTCGCACGAGACCTATCCCTGGTGGAAGGTCATGTGTCTCACGGGGGTCGATTACTTCTCGACACTCGGCTACCAGCCGGGGATCGCGTTCCTGGCCGCCGGCGCGCTCTCGCCGATCGCGACACTGCTGCTCGTGATCGTAACACTCGGTGTCGCCCTGCCGATCTACTTGCAGGTCGCCGAGCGCTCTCCCCTGGGCCAGGGCAGCATCCAGATGCTCGAGGACCTCCTGCCGCGCTGGAAGGGCAAGCTCACGGTCCTGCTGCTGCTCGGTTTCGCGTTCACCGACTTCGTCATCACGATCACGCTCTCCGCCGCCGATGCGACGGCCCACATCATCCACAACCCCTTTGCGCCAGCCTGGCTCGACCATCCGGTGGCCGTGACGCTGGTGCTGCTAGCGCTCCTGGGCGGCATCTTCCTGATCGGGTTCCGCGAGGCGATCGGCCTGGCCGTCGTGCTGGTGGTCTGCTACCTGAGCCTGAACACGATTCTGCTCGTGACGGAATTCGTGAAGATCGGCGCTCAGCCCGAGCTCCTGTCTGACTGGCGCCGGGCGCTTTTCGAAACGCGCGCAACGCCCTGGGGGATCGTGGCCCTGGCACTGCTCGTCTTTCCGAAACTGGCCCTCGGCCTGTCCGGTTTCGAAACGGGCGTTGCCGTGATGCCGCTCGTTCGCGGCGGGTCGGCTGACAGCCCCGGGCGTCCGGCGGGCCGGATCCGCAACACGCGGCGACTGCTCGTGACGGCTGCCCTGATCATGAGCGTATTCCTCATCGGCAGCAGCTTTGCCACGACGCTGCTGATCCCGGCCGCCGAGTTTCAGCCGGGCGGGGCCGCGAATGGCCGGGCGCTCGCGTACCTGGCCCACGAGTACCTGGGCGGAGTGTTCGGCACGCTCTACGACCTGTCGACGATCAGCATCCTCTGGTTCGCCGGGGCCTCGGCGATGGCGGCGCTCCTGAACCTGGTGCCCCGCTACCTGCCGCCCTACGGCATGGCGCCGGACTGGGCGCGGGCGACGCGCCCGCTGGTACTCGTCTTCACGGCCATCACTTTCGCCGTTACGATCCTGTTCAAAGCCGATGTCGACGCCCAGGGGGGCGCGTATGCGACCGGTGTCTTGGTCCTGATGACGTCGGCCTCGGTGGCCGTGACCATCGCGCACCGCGACTCGCCATGGCGCTGGCTGTACGGGCTGATGACGCTGATCTTCACCTATACGACGCTGGAGAACGTCCGGGAGCGACCCGACGGTGTCAAGATCGCCGGGCTGTTCATCGTCTCGATCATGGCCACGTCGCTGCTATCGCGCGCGATTCGCTCCACCGAGCTGCGCGTGACGAACGTGAGACTCAGGACGAGGGCCGAGGCTTTTCTCGCGGAGGACGCCGCGAGCGGCGTGCGCATCATCGCGCACCGGCCGGACAAGCGCAGCGCCGAGGAGTACGACAAGAAAGAGCGCCAGGCGCGCGACGACCACAGCCTCGACAAGGGCGAGCCGCTGATGTTCCTGGAGGTGACGCAGGGCGACGCCTCCGAGTTCGAGGACGCGCTCGAGGTGCGCGGGGTGCGCGTCGGGCGTCACCGCATCCTGCGCTGCAAGAGTGCTGCGATCCCGAACGCGATCGCCGCCCTCTTGCTCCACATCCGCGACCACGCAGGCACGATGCCGCAGGCGTACTTCGGCTGGACCGAAGGCAACCCGGTGTTCTACGTCCTCAAGTACCTGGCCTTCGGCGAAGGCGACACGGCTCCGGTCACGCGCGAGGTCCTGCGCAAAGCGGTCAAGAACCCGCTGGAACGGCCGCGCATCCACGTCGGCTGAGCAAGGGCCAGTGGCGCGCCCGATTCCTTCGGGCGCGCCACCCCCCGGATTCGCTCACGAAGGCTGGAGCAGTTCCTGCACGGCACGCTGCGCTTCGTCGGTCGCGGCATCGGTGTAAGCCGAGGCGGCCGCGTCGGAATTCGCGATCGCGATCCGGCCCAGGCGCTTGCGGCCGACGACCCAGGGCCGCTCGGCCGGCGCCCAGTCCGGGTCGAAAAGCGAATTGAAGGAGTACGCGTAGCCGTGGGACCAGCGGTTCACGGTGATCGCCTGGATGTCGCGGGCGGGATCGATCCCGTTTCCTCTTCATGCCGGCTGCCAGGGCCTCGTCGCTGCCCAGCTCTCGAGCGTGCCCTGAAGAGCGTCGAGGTGGCCCGTGAAGAAGTGGTCGCTTCCCTCGATCACGCGAAGCTGTCGCGGCTGCGGTAGTCCGTTCACGAAGCTGGTGATCGCTTCGCGCCCGCCGAAACGGTCGTTCTCGCCCTGGACGAACAAGCGTGGCTTCGTCACGGCGCTCACGAAGGACGTCTCGGGGATGCTGGCGATGGGGAAGCCGAACGCAAGCACGGCCACGGGCCGCGGATCGCGGGCCGCGACGCGCAGCGCCATGACCGAACCGAAGGAGAAGCCGCCCAGGATCAGGGGCAGACCTGGAAAACGCCGTTCCAACTCGCCGAGGGCCGCGCTCGCGTCGTCCTGCTCGCCGATGCCGTGGTCGTGAGCGCCCTGGGAGCGGCCCACGCCCCGGAAGTTGAAGCGCAACGCGGCGAGGCCGCTCGCCTGCAAGGCCTTCGCCGCTCGAAACACGACCTTGAAGTGCATCATCCCGCCCTGCAGCGGGTGCGCATGGCAAATCACGGCCGCGGCCACCGGCGGCGTCTCGGGATGGATCAGGACTGCTTCGAGGCGGCCAGCCGGGCCGCGCATCTCGAAGGCTTCATTCTGCGCCACGCGCGCGAGTGTATGCGCGCGTGGCGGTTGGCCTCAAGCGGCCGCGGGGGAGGCTCCTGGCTGGGCGGCCGCCGCGGCCGCCGCCGCGCGAATCTGGGCGGCTCGCGGGGGCGGCGTGCCCTCGTTGATCTTCTGTACGATGCGCCGCGCACCCAGCGAACGGGCCTTGCCCACGGTGGCTTGAAGCAGGAGCCGCTCGACGCGCTTGCCGTCGGCGCCGGGCGCGACCGCCAGCTCGTCCAGCGAAGCGACGAGACCGCCCAGGCCCAGCTGGTAGCGCAGCGACAACGAGGCGACGCCGACGATCGCTCCGCCCTCTTCGGCGACGCGCACCAGGAAGTGCGGATCGGTGAGCGTCTTTCGGTACGTCTGGGCGAAGGGGATCGGCTCCGGGTAATAACCCACCTGTTCGAGGAGGGCGAGCACGGAGACGCCGTCCTGCAGGGTCGCGGGTCGAACTTGAACGGTCATCATCTCAACCTCTCGAGTGGTCGCCCGGCCACGCGGGTGTGGATTGGGCGCCACGAAGCTCCCACGAATTCACGCGTCGGGCAGGGCTAGAGCATGAGCCGTGCCAGCGCTCCTTCAGCGAGGGGTGTAGAGCCGGAGCTCACTCATCGTCCAGGGCAGGCCAAACGGGTCGTCCCCGGCGATCCTCAGAGAGACCGAGGCCAACTCCTGTGCCTCGAAGTCGATCACGAGGACGGGATTCCTGGGCTCGAACAGCAGCGACGAGAAGAGACGATCGAGCGCTCCGGCGCCGTCGAAATGGAGAGGGTGGATCCGGCCCCCGGGGCGGCGACCGACGAGACTGAGACGAGTGGGGAACTCGGAGTTGTGGTCTAGTTGGATCGCGATTCGGGAGAGCCGCTGCGGCTCGTCGAAGCGGACCCTGTACAACTTGTCCCTGCCTCGCTCGAAGCTCCAAACTGTCAGCGGCTCGTCGTCCGCGGCGCGCTCGGCGCCAGGGCTCGACGCGCTCACAGCGTAAAGGCGTCGGGGGATTTCTGCGAAGGCCTCCGAATCCACGGGGGGCGCTTCGAATGGCTGCCCTTTGCCGAGCTTCAGGACGACGTGACCTTCGGGGAACGGGCCATACAGCTTCCAGCGTGGATCCCCTCGCGCCCATTCAGGAGCGACGCCGTTCTCGGGTCGCACCACCACGGCATCGACGCCGAA
>CAYTWT010000340.1:0-3447 GCA_964442185.1 uncultured Acidobacteriota bacterium | reverse complement strand
GGATGTCCGTGCTGCTCGAGGAGCGTCGCGGCGGCGAGCGCCGCCTCGAGACAGTGCACGATGCCATGGCGCACGACGCCGCGAAAGCTGCGCAGCGTTTCGCCGCGCTCCTCGAGGTTGTAGGAGAGGCCGCGCAGCCAGCGCTGCACGGCTCGCGGCGTGCGCAGTCGCCGGAGCAGCCTCTTCTCGGCGAGCGTGAAAGGCGACACGCGCGATAACTTAACTTACTTCGGTCGGGGTCCACCCGTCGTCAACGCTTTCCGGATGGAACCCGCCGGCGCAGCTCGTCGAACCAGTTCAGCACGAGCTCGAGGTGGGCTTGCTGCGACTCCCGCGGGCCGGCCTTGATGACGATGAAGCGCTGGCCGTCAGGGGTGATGTCGTAGTCGGCGCCGCCCAGGCCCAGTTCCTGGCGCGTTTCGAAGAGCAGCCTCGGCCTGCCGACGCGTAGCTCCGGCCGTGTTTCGATCTCCACGACCATCATCTTCTCCGCACGGTCCCCGGCGCGGTAGAGGATTTCGCGACCCGTCCGCGACCAGCGCGCATCGAATCCTCCTTCTGTCGATACCTGGCGCTTGCCGCCCGGCCCCGGATAGGCCTGAACATAAAGCTGGGATCTTCCCGTTTCGTCGGACTCGTACGCGATGTAACGGCCGTCGGGCGAGAACCGCGCGTTTCTCTCGTCATACGGCGTCCGAACGAGAGGTCGCGCCTTCCTCTCTCCGTCCAACGCCACCACCCAGATGTCGTAGTCCGTCCCCGGGGAGGTGACGTTCATGGTCAGCTGAGTGCCGTCCGGCGCGAATGAGACGGGCGTTCGCCATCCCGATTCGCCCTTGACGAGATCCTCGGCTGCGCCGCTCCCATCGGCGGGCATCCACTGGACGGTCTGGTGGACGGCCTGGGTGGCACCCGAAGGGAACGTGGAGAATGCGATCCGTTGCCCGTCTGGAGTCCAGACGGGCGCCTCATTGCTCCCTCCAAAGCTGAGGCGCGTGAGCGTCCCACGCTCGAAGTCATACAACCACATGTCGAGGTCGGGACCGCTCTCTATCGTCAACACCGCGCGGTCGCCGCTCGGGGCCACCGCGACCTGTGTGTACGGGCGAGCCGGCGCGCCGATCTCCTGGATCTGCCCCCTCCGGTCGGCCCAGACGAGAGTTCGTTCCGCGGCTCCGGACGCGAGGTAGGCGAGCGTGCCCTCGTCCGAGACAGCAAGCTGAGCGGCGCCGGAGCCCGTGCTGTACGCGCTTTCGACGCCGTCGAGAACGGGGACGGCGGGGCCAGTCGGCGCGAGCGTCATCACGTCGAAGGGCAGCGCGAGGACGGTCGGGCCTCTGGCGAACAGCACATGTCCGGTCGGCACGTAGCGCGGGGACGAACCCACTGCGATCTTCCGGCGCTCGCCAGTCCTGAGGGACTGTACGACGATGTGAGCGTTGGCCCAGTTGCCGCTGGTGCCAACAGTAAAGACGACCGCTTCGCTCCCGGGCAGAACTTGGGGCCAACGGTGTGAGACCTCGCCCTCCGACGGATTGGGTGTGGTCAGGACTTCCGGCGTGCCTCCCCCAGCCGGGATGCGCGAGAGACCGGAGGACAACGACGGCGCAAACACGATCGTGCCGTCGTCGCCCCAACTCCCACCGCGGCCGCTGGGCGCGTCACTCAGGACGACCGGAGGCCCTCCGGCGCGCGGCGCCTTCTTGAGCTTGCCCTCGGCGAAGAACGCCACCCACGCGCCGTCGGGGGAGAAGAAGGGGCTGCCCTCGGAAATCCCCGGAACCTCGGCGCCCTGCATCGGCTTGCTTTCGGCCTGGTCGAGGGATCGGAGATAGAGCTGGCCCTTGTCGCCTTGGCGCCCCGCGTACACGAGGGTGCGGCCGTCGGGAGAAAGCGCAAAGGCGAGTCGATTGGCCGGAACGAGGGGCGCCTGGGGCGGGAAGGCCAGGGCGAGGTAGAGCGTCGAGCCGGATGGTGAAGCGCCCGTGCCGAGCTTCCAGCCGAGCAGACCGGCCGCGAGCGCTGCCAGGGCGGCGCCTGCGGCCAGAGCCAGCCTCGCGTGACGTCGGCGCTCCCGGACCGCAGGGGCAGCGCCGCTCGCCTGTGACTGTGTCTCGGCGATCCAGCGCAGCTCGGTCATCACGTCGTGGGCCGTCTGCCAGCGGTCGTCCGGATCCTTGGCGAGGCAGGTCTTGACCACGTGGTCGAAGGCCGGCGGGCTCATCGGCTGCACGGTGGAGATCGGCGGAGGCTCGGACGTGAGGATCGAAGCGATCAGGCTGGCTCGGCTCGTCCCGCTGAAGGTCTTTCGGCCTGTGGCCATCTCGTGGAGGACGACGCCGAGAGCGAAGACGTCGGTGCGGGCGTCGGCCTCCTTTCCTTCGAGCTGCTCGGGCGCCATGTACTGCATCGTGCCGAGCATCGTCCCGTGCTCGGTCAGCGGCTTCTCCTCGGTGCCCAGGGACGACAGCTCGGCCTCCGTGGCGCCGGGCTCCGCGCGCACCAGCTTCGCGAGGCCGAAGTCGAGGAGCTTGGTTCCGGACTTGGTGAGTACGATGTTGCCCGGCTTGAGGTCACGATGGACGATCCCGTGGCGGTGGGCCTGGTCCAGGGCGCCCGCGATCTCGAGGCCGCAGCGGAGCGCGAGCGACAATGGCATCGGGCCCTTCACGAGGCGGTCCGCGAGGCTTTCGCCTTCGAGATACTCCATCACCAGGAAGTCGGTGTTGTTCTCGCGACCGACGTCGTAGAGCGCGCAGATGTGGGGATGGCTCAGGCTCGAGATGGCCCGTGCCTCGCGCTCAAAGCGCTGCCGCAGGTCCGGGTTCGCAGCCAGGTGGGCTGGGAGGGTCTTGATCGCGACCGTGCGGTCGAGGCGCGTGTCCCGGCCACGATAGACCTCGCCCATCCCGCCGGCGCCGACCGCGGCGAGGATCTCGTAGGGGCCGAGCCTGCTGCCGGCCTGGAGAGTCATAGGTTTCGGATCGTCCGGATTCTAGCGCATCGCCGTCGACCGCCGCCACACCGAGGCTCTCGCCCGCGAGCCCAGTGACGCGGAGAGCGGCCGCATAGCGTTCGACGGCCGGCCCCAGTCGCTCCGGCCGCGTTGGACCTCACCCTCGATAACTCACTTCGGTCGGAGCCATGTGGGGTAGATTCAGCCAAACGCCAGGGAAGGCTGGAGACATGAGCGAGCATGATTCCCGTGTCGACGGCTTTACCGTGCTCGCGATTGGGAAGTGTTCGCGCTGAGCCGCGGCGTGAGCTTCTGATGCGCCTGCGGCTGTTCGCCGCGGCTGTTGCCGCGCTCGCCGCCGGTTGCGCCACACACCAGAACTACCTCGACCCGCTCGGCCCGCGCTTCGAAGGCGCCTATGCAGCAAGGTCCGCAGCACCCGGCCGGGAGCTGCGGGTCGTCACCTATAACATCAAGTTCGGGCGCAAGGC
>CAYTWT010000339.1:0-8740 GCA_964442185.1 uncultured Acidobacteriota bacterium | reverse complement strand
CGGCTGTGGGACGAGGACTCCCACTCACGACGCCCTCTGAAAGTTGTGCTGCTCGGCTCGGCCCCGCTTCTGGTGGCCCAGGGACTCACCGAAAGCCTGGCCGGGCGGTTCGAGCTACTCCATCTCCCCCACTGGTCCTTCACCGAAATGCGCGAGGCCTTCGGCTGGTCGCTCGACCAGTACCTCTTCTACGGCAGCTACCCGGGAGCCGCGCCGCTCATCGAAACACCTCCGCGCTGGGCCCGCTACGTCGTCGACAGCCTGATCGAAACCTCCATCTCACGAGACGTGCTCCTGCTGTCGCGCGTCGACAAGCCGGCCCTCCTGCGAAGGCTGTTCGAACTGGCCTGCCGGTATTCGGGACAGATCCTCTCCTACACAAAGATGTTGGGGCAGTTGCAGGACGCCGGCAATGCGACGACGCTCGCGCACTATCTGGAACTTCTGGCCGGAGCGGGCATGGTGTGCGGGCTGCAGAAGTACGCCGGCGATGCGGCCAGAAGGCGCGGATCCAGTCCCAAACTCCAGGTCCTCAACACCGCCCTGATGACCGCGCAGTCGGGTCTGACTTTCAAGGAAGCGCGCGCGGACCGGGAGTTCTGGGGCCGGCTGGTTGAATCCGCGGTGGGAGCGCATCTGGCGAACGCCGCCGCGTCTTCCGACTGTGCGGTGTACTACTGGCGTGAGCGGAATCACGAAGTTGACTTCGTGGTGAAGGCCGGGCGGCGGGTCACTGCCATCGAGGTCAAGAGCGGCCGCGCGCCTCTCGCGCACCCCGGCCTTTCGGCGTTTGCGGACGCCTTCAAGCCACGGCGAGGCCTGCTCGTTGGGGGCGATGGGATCCCTCTCGAGGAGTTCCTTGCCCAACCCGTCGCGCACTGGACAGGGCGATGATCGCGAGCGAAGACCCGACCCAAGCCTAGTCCACGTCCGCGTCCTGCAGGGCGCGCTCGGGCTTGATGAAGCTGTAGGCGTCCGCCGCTCGGTGGATCGCCTCCACGGCGTCGATCCCGATCTGCTCGGCCGCGCGCAGGCTCTCGCGCATCTGGTTGGTGTGCGAGACGGTGCTGTTGTCGCAGCAGATCGCCACGGGCACGCCGGCCTCGAGGAAGGCCCGGATCGGGTGGGGCTCGTCTTTCTTCGTAGCGCCGGTGTTGTAGTTGCTCGAGAGGCAGCACTCCACCACGATGCGATCCTTGGCCAGGCGCCGCAGCAGCGCCTGGTCGTGGACTGCGGAACAGCCATGCCCGATGCGCTGCGCGCCCAGGACGTCGACGGCCTGCCACACGTAGTCGGCGGGCGCGTCTTCGCCGGCATGTGCGGTGAGGCCGAGGTTGCCGAGCCGCGCGATCTCGTAGGCGCTCTTGAACAGCCGTGGCGGGTTGCCGTGCTCGGGGCCGGCGATGTCGAAGCCGACGACGCCGGTCCGCGCGTGCAGGTGCTGGGCCTCGGCGATCGACTGGCGCGCCAGGATCTTCGCGATGTGGGGGCCGTGCTGGCGCATTGCGATCACGATCAAGCCGAGCTTCAGGTCGTGCCGCTTCTGTGCGTGGTTCATGCCCGAGAGCACGGCGCGGATCGACTGGCGCGGCGTGAGGCCGGCGTAGGTGTGGATGATGGGGGAGTAGCGCAGTTCGAGCGTCTTGACCCCGGCGCCCGCTGCGGCGTCCACGATCGCCTCGGTGACGCGGGAGATGTTCTCGTAGAACTGCGTGACCCAGAGTGGGTAGTGCATCTTGTCGAGGTAGGCCATGAGCGATCCCTCCTCGCTGTCCTGGATCTCCAGCAGCCGGCGCATCTCCTGGAGCGTCGGCACCGGGTTGAGGCGGTAGTGCCGCATCAGCTCCCAGGTGACCTCGCTGGGGATCGAGCCGTCCACGTGCTGGTGGAGTTCGACTTTGGGGAGCGGCCCGAGCCGTGCTTCGAGTTCGGACATGGGGGATATTAGCATCCGATGAAACCCGATCCCAAGACGCTGCAACGCGCCGTCGCGCATCTGCGCGGCGCCGACCCCGTGCTGGCGAAGCTGATCGATACGGTCGGCCGCTGCCGCTATACCGTCGCCCGCGGCGGCGGACCATTCGCCTCGCTCGCCGAGGCGATCGTCTACCAGCAGATCACAGGCAAGGCGGCCGAGACGATCTACGGACGGGTGCGCGCGCTGATCGGTCGCCAGCACCCGCGCGCCCAGGACATCGTCGCGGTGAGCGATGCCGAGCTGCGTGCCGCGGGCCTGTCGCGCCAGAAGATCGGCTACCTGAGGGACCTGGGAGCACGGGCCGAGGCGGGCCTGCCACTCGGCCGCTTGTCGCGGCTCGATGACGATCGCGTCGCGGCGACGCTCACGGAGGTCAAGGGCATCGGCCGCTGGACCGCGCACATGTATCTGATGTTCCGCCTGGGCCGGCTTGACGTGCTGCCGGTGGACGACTACGGTGTCCGCAAATCCATGCAGAAGGCGTATGGCTTCCGGGCGCTCCCGAAGCCGGACCGCATGCTGAAGGTGGCGGCGCCCTGGCGTCCGTACCGCAGCGTCGCAGCCTGGTACCTCTGGCGCAGCCTCGACACGCGAGCGGAGGGGGCATGAAGCAACTCGTAGCAGGTGTTCTGGTCCTGGGCCTTCTGGGTTGCGCCGCAAACGAGCCGCCACAGGGGCGTGCGAAGCCGCCCAGGCCGACGCCGACTCCCTCACCGACACCGACGCCCTCACCGACGCCGACGCCCACACCCCCACCCGGCGGTTTCGACAGCGAGCGCGTGTGGGGTTCCTACAACGACTGGGAGCCGGCCGTCGCCGCCGACCCCTCTTCCAACTACGTCTATCAGCTCACCACGCGCTACAACGGCCCGTCACCTTGCACGGGTTGCAAGTCGCCCTGGATCATCTTCAGGAAGTCGGCCGACGGCGGCGCGACCTGGAGCGCCGATTCGTTCTTGTCCACCGCCAGGAAGACCCACAACGATCCGCAGATCGAGGTGGGCAGCGACGGCGCGATCTACGCGGTCTGGCTCCACGAGTACGTCCCGGGCGTGAAGTTCACGAAGTCGGTCGATCACGGCGTGACGTGGTCGACGCCGATCGCGATCGCCGCCGCCGGCCAGCCGGCGTTCTCGGACAAGCCCATCCTCGCTATCTCGCCGGACGGCCGCTACGTCTACATCGCCTTCAACGCGTCGGATGCCTGGGTCGTGGTTTCGAGCAACTACGGCACGTCGTTCTCCACGCCGAAGAAGATCACCTTCGACGCCACCCGCTACTGGTTCCACTCGGGCGGCGCCGTGGCCACGAACGGAGACGTGTACTTCGCCGCCACCGACTACAGCCAGGACTACACCGGCGACGCTCACGTCAACGTTCAGCGCTCGACCGATTTCGGCGCCGCCTGGTCCACGGTCCAGGTGGGCACCTCGAAGCAGGCGCCGGGCTGCGCCTGGTCGGCTGGCTGCTACCTGGGCTTCTTCGGTCCCACGATTGGCCTCGCCGTCGACGCCTCGGGCAAGATTGCCGTCGCGTACAACGCCGGCACGACCGCGAGTGGGCCCGAAAAGCTGTACTTCCGCAGCTCGAGCGACCGCGGCCTCACCTGGAGCGCGGCACAGGAGATCGGCTCGACCGCGGCGGGCGTGAACCACGCCTTCGCGAACGTCGCGGCCGGCCCAGGCAGCGACGACTTCCGCGTCACCTGGCAGGACGATCGCAACGGCGCGCAGGCCGCGTTCAACACCTGGTACCGACGTACCACGAACGGCGGCGCGTCGTTCTCCACCGCGCTTCGACTCTCGAACGCGACCTCGGGCGCCAGCTACAAGACCGCGAACGGGTACGCTTTCCCGTACGGCGACTACTTCGAGATGGCCGTCGACGCTGCCGGCCGTAACCACGTGATCTGGGGCGAGGGCGCGAGCTACGCCGGTCCCGGCGGCGTCTGGTACACGCGCGGCCAGTAGCCGCATGTGAGCACGCGCCGGCTCCGGCCTACGAGCGGCCGCCGCGCTCGGCCAACAAGCGTGCAGCGCGGAGCACCGCCTTGCGCACCCGCGGGTACGACCCGCAGCGGCACAGCACGCCGTCGAGGGCAGCGTCGATCTCGCGCGCCGAGGGCGCCGGCTTTTCCGCGAGCAGCGCCGCGGCCTCGAGAATCATGCCGCTCTGGCAGTAACCGCACTGGGCGACATCCTCTTCGAGCCACGCGCGCTGCAGCGGGTGGGAAGCGTCCGCGGAAAGCCCCTCGATGGTCGTGAAGGAGCGGCCTTCGGCGAGGCGCATCGGAAGCTGGCAGGAGCGCAGCGACGCGGTCGCTTCGAGCACCGTGCAGGCGCCGCACACGCCGAGACCGCAACCGTACTTCGTTCCGGTCAAACCGAGCAGGTCGCGCAGCGCCCACAGCAGCGGCATCTCCTCGTGGGCCGCGACGCTGTGCCAGTCGCCGTTGACCCGCACCCTGAAACTTCGCTTCGCCGTCGCCTGGCTCACGCGAGATCCTCCGGCCGGATCGGCAGGCGCCGCAGCCGGCGGCCGGTCGCATTGAAAATGGCGTTGCACACGGCCGGCGCCACGAGCGGCACGGGAATCTCTCCGGTCCCCGAAGGCCGCTCCTGGCTCGGCACGCAGTGCACCTCGACCGCCGGCATCTGCGACAGCCTGAGGATCGGGTAATCGACTGGATTCGTCTGCACGGTGATGCCGCCAGCGAACGTCACCTCCGTGAAGAGCGCCGAGGCGCCCCAGGCGATCGCGCTCTCCGCGTTGCCGGCCAGCCCCAGCGGGTTCACCACGATCCCGCAGTCGATGGCGCACACGATGCGCTCGAGGCGCAGTTGTCCCTTCTCGACGGCGACTTCCGCCACGCAAGCGCAGGCCGTGCGCCCGTCGAAGACGAGGCCGGCGACTCCACGGCCCCGTCCCGGCGGAAGCGGCGACCCCCAACCCGCACGCGCGCCGGCGAGATCGAGTACTCCGCGCAGCCGACGCAGCGGAAAAGGCCCTGAGGTGTCCATCGGCGCCACGACCGAGTCGCCGAGGTGCGAGAGCCGGAACTCGAGAGGATCGCTCCCGGCGGCGTGGGCCAGCTCGTCGATGAAGCTCTCGACGGCGAAGACGTTCGAGACGATCTGGATGCCGCGCCAGAATCCTGGAACGATCGGAAGCGGCGGGTCCACGTACTCGACGAGCAGCTCCGGGATGGCATAGGGCAGGTTCCAGGCTCCCGCGGTCTCGACCCGGGCGATGAGGCGGGGCTGCCCCGGTCTCGAGCCCCAGCGCTTCTCGATCGAGGGCGCCGCGACGCGGTGCCGCCAGGAGCGCAGCCGACCGCCCTCGAGGCGGGCCGCCAGGCGGTGCCGGGTGGCGGGGTGAAAGTAGTCGTGGCGCAGGTCGTCCTGGCGCGTCCAGAACACCTGCACTGGGCCGCCGCCGATCGCGCGAGCGACCAGGAGCGCCTCGATCACGTAGTCGGGCACTTCCCGCCGCCCGAAGCCTCCGCCCATGTGCATGGGGTGTACGACCACTGCCGCAGGCGAGAGGCGGAAGCGGTGTGCGATCGCCTTCACGGCCTCTCCCGGGAACTGCGTTCCGCACCACACCTCGTGCTTGCCGTCGCGGACCTGGGCGAGAGCGTTCGGCGGCTCCATCGGCAGGTGCGCCTGGAAGGGCGTCGCGTACTCGGCCATGAGCGCCGGCGCCCCGGACTCCGGCCACAGCGGCCTGGCGCCGGTCGCCAATATCTCGGCGGCCCGTAGCTCGCTTCGCGCCGGGTCGTAGCTCTCGGCGTTCGGCGCGTCCAGAGCCTGGCGGAGGAGGCGCTCGAAGCCTTCCGACGTGAAGGCAGCGCCCTCCCCGCCATTCCAGCCCAGCGCCAGAGCCTCGCGCCCGCGAATCGCGTCCCACGTCGTCTCCCCGACGACCGCTACGGATTCGTCGATGCGCAGCACGTGTCTGACTCCGGGTAGCGCGAGTGCGGGGGCCGGGTCGAGGTTGCGCAGCGCGCCTCCCCGCAGCGGAGGTCTCGCCAGAACTGCGAAGAGCATGCCCTCGCGGCGTTCATCGCACCCATAGCGCAGGCGGCCACGGACTATGTCCGGACCCTCGATCCGGGGCGTCGGCCTGCCGATGTATCGGAACGGGCCGCGCCGCTTGGGGCGCGGCGATTCCGGAACCTTCTCTCCCGCGGCGGAGCTGGCCAGCTCTCCGTAGGACCGTTGGCGGCCGGACGGAACGTGAATGACCGTTCCGTTCTCCGCGCGGCAATGGGCGCTCGGCACTGCCCACGATCGAGCCGCCGCCGCGACCAGCATCTCGCGCACGCACGCAGCGCCGACTCGCACCGGGCGCCAGCACCTCGCGACACTCCGGGACGAGCTCGTCTCGAGGGGGTCGCTGTGGGCGGGCAGCTCGTCGGTGGAGGGGATGCGCACCTGGATGGAGGCGGGATCGACGTCGAGCTCCTCGGCGACCAGAACGCCGAGCGCAGTCAAGATGCCCTGGCCCATCTCCAGTTTAGCGGCGCTGAATACGATCCGGCCGTCGGGGTACACCGCCAACCAGAGCGTCGGCCGCAGCGCCTGCTCTTCAGGCGCGCGGATCGGAATCGGGAGCGCGAATGCCGCACCGGCGAACCCTGACTGGATGAGGAACTCCCGCCGCGAGCGCGACCGGGGCGCGCTCGGGCGGCTCATGGAGCGCGGCGCAAGCTCCGCAGCACGCGTCCGGCGCGGGCCGGTGTCGTCTCGCCGTTGTCGAGCGCGAGTTGCCCGTTCACGATCACGTAGGGCAGGCCCACGGGGGCCGCCGTGGGCGCCTTGATCGTCGAGCGGTCCGCCACGGTCGCGGGGTCGAAGATCACGAGGTCGGCCCTCATGGCCGGTGCGATTCGGCCGCGATCCGCAAGGCCGAGCACCGACGCCGGCAGCGACGTCATCTTGCGCACGCCCTCTTCGAGGCTCACCACCTTGCCCTCGCGCACGTAGCGCGCGAGAAAGCGGGGGAAGGCGCTGGCCCCGCGCGGGTGCGCGCCGTCGATCTGCCCGTCGCTCGAGACCATCACGCGCGGGTCCTGGTAGAACGACGCGATGTCTGCCTCCTGCATCGAGACGCCCAGGATGCCTTCGACGTCGTCGCCCCATTCGGGCTTGCGAGTCTTCGGATCCGTCTCGCGGATCATCTTCATGTACTGGGTGTAGGGGTCCGTGCCCTTCTCCTTTGCGATCTGCGCGAGCGACTTGCCCTCGAAAGACGGATCAGGCGCATAGCGCGCGAGCAGGATGTTGTCCGGGCCGCCGTTGTCGTCGACGCCGCGCTTCACGTCGCCGAGGTCGTCGTACTTGCGCGACAACACCAGCACGCGCAGGCCCGACTGCCAGAAGTTGTAAGGATAGCAGTCAGCGGTGATCTCGAGGCCCTTCGCGTCGGCTTCCTTCATGAGCGCCGTGTATTCGGGGAAGCGTCCCCAGGAGCTGACCGAGCCCAGCTTGATGTGGGTGATCTGGGCTGGAATTCCAGCGCGCTCGGCGATCGTGACCAGTTCGCGGAACGACTCGATCACCCTGGCGCCCTCGTCGCGGACGTGGCTGATGTAGAAGCCGCCGTACGGCTTCACGGTCTTTGCCACTTCCACGATCTCGTCGGTGGTCGAGAACGAGTCCGGTTCGTACTCGAGTCCGCTCGAGAGCCCGAAGCCGCCCTCGCGCATGGCGGCCTCGAGCAGGTCCTTCATCTTCGCGATCTCCTCGAGGCGCGCCGGCCGACGATTGTCCTCGCCCATCGCCTTCTCGCGCAGCGAGCCGAAGCCGACGGTCGAGGCGAGGTTTATGGCCGTGCCGTTCTTCTCGACCTTGTCGAGAAACTCGCCGAGCGGTAGCTTCGACCCGCCGTCTGGTCCTACGAGCGCCGTGGTGATGCCCTGCCGGACCTGGGTCGAGGCATCGGGGCGCGCGAGGATCTGGCCGTCGGCATGGCTGTGCATGTCGATGAAGCCGGGCGCCACGACCAGACCCGGGGCGTCGATGACGCGGACTCCTGCCGGCACGCTCAGGGTCGCGTCACTCACGATGGCGCGGATCGTGTCGCCCGAGATCAGGATCGCCTTGCCGATCAGAAGCGGACCGCCGCTCCCATCCGCGATGCGCGTGCCCCGGATGATGAGGGTGGGCGCGGGCTCGGCTGTGGCGAGGAGCAGGGCGCCGAGGAGCGGCGCAACGGCCATGGCGAGGATCTTGGGCATCGGGAAGCCTCCAGGGCCGATTATCGCTTGAGAGCGACGGATTGCGGTGCGGCCGGCGTCTGCCGTGTGATGCGCCAGAGCCGCGCCCCGCGCGCCTGGGCTGCAATCCGAACCTCGCAGCCGGACTTCTCGACGATCTGCCGGCGTCCCGGGACATCGTCGGCGTCGAGAAGCAGCATGAAGCCGCGCCGTCGCACCGTATCGACCCAGGCCTGCGCCGCCGGTCCCTCGTTCTTGCAGTTGAGGCGGGTGCACACGGTCGCGCCTTCCACACGGCCGCGGTAGGGCGGAAGGCGCCGTCTACAGGGTCGCGAGTTTCTTCTTCGCCTCGTTGTACGACAGCGCGCGCTCGATGTTGCTGTTCGAGTCCTTCACGAAGCGCCACTCGCCACAAAGATCCGAGGCCTACGGCGCGACCGGGGTCTGCGGTGGGAGCGGCCGGCCCCTTCCCGCCGCGGCCTGACGCAGCAGATCCGGCCGATCGCTGATCAGGCCGTCCACGGCCGCGTCGATGAGCGCGG
>CAYTWT010000338.1:0-2450 GCA_964442185.1 uncultured Acidobacteriota bacterium | reverse complement strand
GCGAGGCGCGCCACCTCGCGAAACTCCGGACTGTCGCGCGCGACCTGGTGCCCGCCCATGATCCCGACGATGCCCCTTTGGAAAAGCCTGTTGAGCTTGACCAGGCAGGTGTCCAGGGCGTTTGTCAGGCAGTGGTCATGCAGCTGCTGCGCGAGCTGATCGACGATCGAGCGCCGCCTCTGGCTGCGCCGGAAGTGGCCGTAGATCTTCTGGTCGGCCGCCGTCGCCTCGAAGGCCTGGCCGTCGTAGTCCTTCATCAATTCGGCCGTGTCGTAGAGCCGCGAGCGATACGGGTCGTACGGCATCTCGCCGAAGCGCGGGAAGAACATCGCGCCCCGCTCGCGCAGCGCGGTCTCGTCCTCGGATCGGAGCTGACAGCCGAGGAAGAAGGTGCGGCGGGTCACGACGATATCGGGCCAGGCCAGCTTCTCGTCGCGCAGGTCGAGGCCTTGCAGAACGCAGCGGTCGAGCGAAGGCCGGCCGCGCAGTTCGGAGAGTTGTTCGATCTCCCTGTAGTCCATGGCGAGCGAGAGTCTACAACGCGGTTCCGTGCTAATTTCGTCGACTTGAGCCTGACATTGGACGAGCTGCGAAGGGCCACGGCGGTCCTGGAGGCCGTACTCGCCGATCGTGGCCTGCTGGCCGAGCTGCCGGAGGCGGATCGCAAGGCGTTTCTGCTGGCTGCGGGCCGCGCCTCGCGGCCCGACAGCTACCAGGAGCGGCGCCTGGCCCGAGCCTTCCGTCGCCAAAGGCGCGAGCGCGCGGAGGCGGCCGATCGCGAGGCGCGCGCCGCGACCGGAATCCGGTCTGCGCGCCGAGACGCCGTGTTCGTGCCGCCGCCCAGGCTGCTGGGCGTGGGCGAGGCGCCCGCGCACGGACTCGAGAAAGCCAAGGCCTGCTACGTCTGCAAGTCCGAGTTCACCCGCCTCCATCATTTCTACGACGCGCTTTGCCCCGAGTGCGCGGTGCTCAACTACGCGAAGCGCTTTCAAACGGCGGACCTCACTGGCCGCGTCGCCCTGGTGACGGGCGCCCGCGTCAAGATCGGCTTTCAGTCCTCGCTCAAGCTGCTGCGCGCCGGAGCCCGCGTCGTGGCCACGACGCGCTTTCCCCAGGATGCCGCGAAACGCTACGCGCTCGAAGCGGATTTCGGCGCCTGGCAGGACCGGCTGCACGTCCACGGCCTCGACCTGCGCCACGCGCCCAGCGTCGAGTTGTTCGCGCGCTACGTCGAGCACCGCTACGAGCGGCTGGACATCCTGATCAACAACGCCTGCCAGACCGTGCGCCGGCCGCCCGCTTTCTACGCACACCTGCTGGCGTTCGAGTCGCTGGGCTTCGAGGAGCTGCCGCCCGAGTTACGGCCGCTCCTGGCACGGCATCACGACTGCGTTGCGGCGCTCGAAGCGCCGCGAGCGCTTCCGGCCGCGCCCGGCGCCGTCGATGCCACGGGCCTGGCGGCGTGGCAGGGCGGCGGTTCGGGCGTTGGCCTGCGCGCTTCGGCGCGCCTTTCCCAGGTGCGCTACGCGTACGACGATGCCGAACGCCGAGCGGACCTGTTCCCCGATGGGCACACCGATGTCGATCTCCAGCAGCTCGATCTGCGCGCGCAGAACTCGTGGCGGCTGTCCCTCGCCGAAGTGCCGACGCCCGAGATGATCGAAGTCCAGCTCGTGAACGCGGTGGCGCCTTTCATCCTGTGCAGCCGCCTGAAGCCGCTGATGTTGCGGCGGCCGGGCCGGGACAAGCACGTCGTCAACGTGTCGGCGATGGAGGGCATCTTCTCGCGCGGAACCAAGACCGACCGCCACCCGCACACCAACATGGCGAAGGCCGCGCTCAACATGCTGACTCTCACCTCGGCCCGCGACTACGTGAGGGACGGCATCCACATGAACGCGGTCGACACGGGCTGGGTGACCGACGAGGACCCGGCCCTGCACGCGACCCGCAAAAAAGAAGAGCTCGATTTCCAGCCGCCCCTCGACATCGTCGACGGCGCCGCCCGCATCTGCGATCCGTTCTTCTCCGGCCTCCTGACGGGCGAGCACATCTGGGGTAAGTTCCTCAAGGACTACAAGCCGTCGGCCTGGTAGGGATTGCCTCGCCTGGCAGGGAGCTTTCAGCGATGATCCGATGCACTTGGACGGCCTCGCGGGCCGAAGCATGACGACCGCCCCTGGGGGTGGTGAGCCTGCTGACGAAGGCCATCGAGTGATCTCGCTGTCGCTCGCATGAAAGCCCTCGAGCTGGCGGAAGAACTAGTCCGCAGGGCGCGGGCGGAGGGGGCGACGGACGCCGATGCGCTGGTCGTCTCCGGCACCGACTTCTCGGTCACGGTCCGCAAGGGTGAGGTCGAGAAGCTGACGGATGCCGGCAGCAAGGCGCTCGGCGTGCGCGTCTTCGTCGGGAAGCGCACGGCCACGTCCTATTCCTCCGACTTCTCGCCC